>NZ_JBQFTE010000013.1:0-145999 GCF_056538485.1 Ruegeria sp. BG3
AATACTGGTCCCCCGTCAACCGCGTCGACAACGCATACGGAGACCGAAACCTCGTCTGCACATGCCCTCCAATGGAAGCATACGAAGAAGCCGCAGAGTAAAACTAATAGACCCCGCCGAAAGGCGGGGTTTTCGCTTATCGGAAACCTCTGTTCTTATTTACGCTCATCTTTGGTGTCGTTTTTTGCGGTGAAAGCGTCTTTTTCGCTTGCTGCGTCTGCGAAGGCCTCATAGCTCTGTCCGTGGGACACCCCTCCCCAACGAGGGGCGTGTATCTGGAAGGGTAATACAGATGAGCAATGAACAACCGGCGACGCGGCCGGCGAATCCGCGTTTTTCCTCGGGCCCCTGCGCCAAACCCCCCACATTTGATCTGTCCAAACTGGCCGATGCCGCGCTGGGTCGTTCGCACCGTGCTGCTGTCGGCAAGGACAAGCTGAAAGCGGCCATCGAAGGCACGCGTGAGATTCTGGGCATTCCGGCGGATTACAGGATCGGCATCGTTCCCGCCTCGGACACCGGCGCGGTTGAGATGGCCCTGTGGTCGCTGCTGGGCGAACGCAAGGTCGAGATGCTGGCGTGGGAGAGCTTCGGTGCGGGCTGGGTGACTGACGTGGTCAAGCAGCTGAAGATCGATGCCGAGGTGAAGACGGCAGACTACGGACAGATCGTTGATCTTGCTTCGGTCGATTTCGTCAATGACGTGGTGTTTACGTGGAACGGCACAACCTCGGGCGTTCGGGTGCCCAATGGCGACTGGATCGCCGATGATCGTCAGGGCCTGACGATTTGTGATGCGACCTCGGCGGCCTTTGCGATGGAATTGCCCTGGGACAAACTGGATGTGACCACTTTCAGCTGGCAGAAAGTGCTGGGTGGCGAGGCTGCACACGGGATGCTGATCCTGTCGCCCCGTGCCGTTGAGCGATTGGAAAGCTATACCCCCGCATGGCCGTTGCCCAAGATTTTCCGCCTGACCAAAGGCGGCAAGTTGATTGACGGCATCTTTACCGGGGCGACGATCAATACGCCCTCTATGTTGGCGGTCGAGGATTATCTGTTTGCGCTGGATTGGGCGCGCTCGGTTGGTGGGTTGCAGGGGCTGATCGCTCGTGCCGATGCCAATGCCAGTGCGGTGCATGCCTTCTGCGACCAAAACGATTGGATCGCCAATCTGGCTGAGGACGCGGCGACGCAATCGAACACCTCGGTCTGCCTGAAATTCACAGATGGGCGCATTCAGGACGGTTCAGCATTCGCGAAAGCCGTGGCCAAGCGGCTTGAGGCCGAGAACATCGCCTTGGACATCGGTGCCTATCGCGACGCGCCTGCGGGCCTGCGCATCTGGTGCGGTGGTACGGTCGAGACCTCGGATATCGAGGCGATGCTGCCGTGGTTGGCATGGGCCTTTGAGGCCGAGATCGCGGCGCAGTCCGAGGCTGCCTGACTTTTCACCGGGCCGTTCAAGGCCCGGACCTTCCATACAATTCAAGGACCAGAGAATATGGCCCCCAAAGTACTCGTATCTGACAAGCTCAGCGAAACCGCCGTGCAAATCTTCCGCGATCGCGGCATCGACGTGGATTTCATGCCCGATCTGGGCAAGGACAAAGACAAACTGGCCGAGGTGATCGGTCAGTATGACGGTCTTGCTATTCGTTCGGCCACCAAGGTCACACCGACCATTCTGGAGAAGGCCGACAAACTGAAAGTGATCGGTCGTGCCGGGATCGGGACCGACAATATCGATAAGGATGCGGCCTCGAAAAAGGGTGTGATCGTGATGAACACGCCCTTCGGTAACATGATCACCACAGCCGAGCATGCAATTGCGATGATGTTTGCTGTCGCGCGGCAAATCCCCGAGGCCAGCACCTCGACCCATGCGGGTAAATGGGAAAAGTCCAAGTTCATGGGGATTGAGCTGACCAACAAGACCCTAGGCGTGATCGGGGCGGGCAATATCGGCGGTATCGTGTGTGAGCGCGCGCTTGGCCTGAAGATGAAGGTTGTGGCCTATGACCCCTATCTCGGCGAAGAGAAAGCGGCGCAGATGGGTGTTGAAAAGGTCGAATTGGACGAGCTGCTGGCCCGCGCTGACTTTATCACTCTCCATGTTCCGCTGACCGATCAGACCCGCAATATCCTGAGCCGTGAAAACCTCGCCAAGACCAAGAAAGGCGTGCGTATTATCAACTGTGCCCGCGGTGGTCTGGTCGACGAAGACGCGCTGGCCGAGGCGCTGCAATCGGGTCATGTCGCCGGTGCGGCCTTTGACGTGTTCAGCGAAGAGCCGGCGAAAGAAAACGCCCTTTTCAACCTGCCCAACGTGGTCTGTACGCCTCACCTTGGCGCGGCAACAACTGAAGCGCAGGAGAACGTTGCGCTTCAAGTGGCCGAGCAGATCTCGAACTATCTGCTGACCGGTGCTGTGGAAAATGCGTTGAACATGCCCAGCGTTACGGCGGAAGAAGCCAAGGTCATGGGGCCGTGGATCAAGCTGGCCGGTCATCTGGGCAGCTTCATCGGCCAGATGACCGATGAGCCGGTGCAGGCGATCAACATCCTCTATGATGGTGTGGCGGCTGAAATGAACCTGGCCGCTCTGAACTGCGCTGTCGTTGCGGGGATCATGAAGAAGTTCAATCCCGAGGTGAACATGGTCTCGGCCCCGGTTGTCGCCAAGGAGCGTGGCATCAAGATCTCGACCACCAATCAGGACAAGTCCGGTGCGTTTGAGGGCTATATCAAGGTCACCGTGGTGACCACCAAGCGCGAGCGCTCGATCGGTGGGACCGTGTTCAGCGATGGCAAGCCGCGCTTTATCCAGATCAAAGGCATCAATATCGATGCCGAGATCGGGGCGCATATGCTCTACACCACCAACGAGGATGTGCCGGGCATCATCGGTGCGCTGGGTCAGACCATGGGCGAGAACGACGTGAACATCGCGAACTTTACCCTCGGCCGGTCCGAGGCGGGTGGTGAGGCGATTGCGCTTCTTTATGTGGACGAACCTGTCCCGGCCGAGGCGCGCGCTAAGCTGGCGGAAACGGGCTTGTTCACGCAGATCAAACCGCTGGAGTTCGACGTCGCCTGATTGGCACCCTTTGTCATTTCAGACAATTTGACACCCGCGCCAAGGACCGGCGCGGGTGTTCCTGATTGCGCTATCAACGCTTTCGCCTCTAAACTGCCGTGACAGCAGCCGAGACCTTTTCATGACTAAACCGATTTACGCCATTGGCGACCTGCACGGGCAGAGCGCCGAGTTCGACCGACTCCTTTCTCTGATTGACCGCGACGGCGGGCCTGAGGCTCAGGTGGTGTTTCTGGGCGACTATACCGACCGGGGACCGGATAGCCGGGGCGTTCTGGACCGCTTGATCGCGGGATGCGCGGCAGGGCGGGACTGGATTACCTTATTAGGAAATCACGACCGGATGTTTGCATGGTTTCTCGAGGATTTCCCCCGCCATGATCCGCATCTTCTGGTCGGCTACCACTGGCTGCACGAACGTCTGGGCGGGGTCGAAACACTTGCCAGCTATGGTATCGTGTTCGAGGGGCAAACCCGGCTTGAGGATCTGCACGCCATGGCGTTGCAGGCGGTACCCGAGGATCATCGTGCGTTCCTGCAGGGGCTGGATTTGATGCACCAGACACCCGAACTGGCTTTTGTTCATGCGGGCATCCGCCCCGGTATCGCGCTGGATCAGCAGGATGAAAACGATCTGGTCTGGATTCGGCAGGAGTTTTTGAAACATACTGCGCCGCATCCCAAGCTGATCGTTCACGGCCATACTCCGGTCGACCGGGTGACCTATTGCGGCAATCGTGTGAATCTGGATACCGGCGCGGGGTATGGACGCCCGGCCAGTGTCGTTGTCTTCGAAGGCCGCACCTGTTGGGAGTTGACTGAAAAGGGCCGGGTCAGCCTTGTGTAAAGCTGTCTTTATAGGTCTCGCGCAGGGCGTTCTTTTGCACCTTGCCCATGGTATTGCGGGGTAGCTCATCAAGCACGATCAGTTTGCGCGGATGTTTAAACCGGGCCAGCTGCTCCTGAACACGCGCCAGAATGGCACCCAGATCAAGGACCTGCCCGGGCTGAGGCACTAGAATGCCCAGCACCGTTTCGCCAAAGTCCGGATGCGGCACACCGATGACCGCGCTTTCCAAAACACCGGGTTGGTCGTCCAACAGAAGCTCGATTTCCTTGGGGTAGATGTTGTACCCGCCCGAGATGATCAGGTCTTTGCCACGGCCGACGATATGGACATAGCCATCCTCGTCCACCCGGCCCAAGTCGCCAGTGATAAAGAACCCGTTCTCGCGCAGCTCAGCGGAGGTTTTCTCGGGCATCTGCCAATAGCCCTTGAACACGTTCGGACCGCGCACCTCGATCATGCCGATCTCGCCTTGTGGCAAAGGCGCGCCGGTTTCGGGGTCCGTAACCTTCAGCTCGACATCAGGAAGCGGGAACCCGACGGTCCCGGCGCGGCGTTCGCCGTCATAGGGGTTTGAGGTGTTCATGTTGGTTTCGGTCATTCCATAGCGTTCGAGGATACGATGCCCGGTGCGGGCTTCGAACAATTCATGGGTTTCTGCGAGCAGCGGTGCCGAGCCTGAGATGAACAGCCGCATATGGCGCGTCAGATCTCCGGTAAACCGATCATCGCCCAGCAGGCGAGTGTAGAAGGTTGGCACACCCATCATCGAGGTGGCCTCCGGCATCAGACGCAGGATGTCGTCCTGATCGAACTTGGGCAGAAAGATCATCGACCCGCCTGAGGCCAGCACCACATTGGTTGCAACGAACAGGCCATGCGTGTGAAAGATCGGCAGCGCATGCAGCAGCACATCGTCCTTGGTGAAGCGCCATTCCTGCACCAGCGTTTCGGCATTGGACAGCAGGTTGGCCTGCGTCAGCATCGCACCTTTCGATCGTCCCGTTGTGCCCGAGGTATAGAGGAAAGCAGCCAGATCATCCTCGGACCGGCTGACAGGTTCGAACGCAGGCAGCATCCCCAACGCTCGGCGCATCAGGCTGCCGCTGCCATCGGCGTTCAGCGTCGCAAGATGGGCGTTCTGCGCTTGGGCAATCGGGGTCAGGCCAGCCTCGTTCGCGATATCGCAGACCACCAGCTTCGCGCCGCTGTTTTCGATGAAATACTGCAGCTCGGTGGTCGTATAGGCGGTGTTGAGCGGCAAGAAAATCAGCCCGGTCTGCGCGCATGCTGCGTAGAGGGCAAGCGCCTCGGGCGATTTTTCGACCTGAACGGCGACGCGGTCTCCGGGCTCAAGCTCCAGCCCCGTCAGCGCGTTGGCCAGCCGCGCGGCCGTGTCGAGAAAGGTGGCATGGGTCAGAACCTGACCGTCGGGCAGATGCAGGAACGGAGTGGTTTTCCCGGCGTGAATGCCAAACAGACGATCAAAAAGCGGGTTGGCCATTCGGTGTTCCTTTCCGTGCGTCGCGGGCTGAATCTGGCTGGGAAAACCGGGACCGTAAAGCCCCGTTTGCCAGATATTTCCAACCAACTCTGGCGAAAATGCTGCACCTGCGATATGCGCTATGCAGATTGCCGGAGACCTGCCATGTACGTTGCCACCTTGCTGACCAATCCCACCACGCCCTCGCTTGAGGTCCCGATGGTGGACGCGTTGCGAAATGCGTGGGGCGGGGGCGAAGTCACGTGGCTCAACCCCGGTGAGGCGGCCGAGTTCACACTGTCCGAGATGCCAGACAATCGTTGGGATGTCTGGGCCGATCTGCAGGAAATGAGCGTCGATCTGGTCGTTCAGGCGTCTGAAGGGCGGCGCAAGAAAATGCTTCTGGCGGATATGGACAGCACCATGATCCAGCAGGAATGCATTGATGAGTTGGCGGATGAGGCGGGCGTGGGTGAGCGCGTCAAGGACATCACCGCCCGCGCGATGAATGGTGAGCTGGACTTCGAAGGCGCGCTGATCGAACGGGTCGGCCTGTTGAAAGGGCTGGACGAGGCGGTCATTGACCATGTTCTGAACACACGGATCACCCTCATGCCCGGCGGGCGCGAATTAGTGGCGACCATGCGCACGGCTGGCGGCTATGCGGCCTTGGTCTCGGGCGGGTTCACCGCGTTTACGGCCCGCGTGGCAGAGCAGTTGGGGTTTGATGAGAACCGGGCGAACACTCTGTTGACCGAGAATGGGCAGCTAACGGGTGATGTGCAGCGCCCGATCCTAGGGCGGCAGGCCAAGGTGGAGGCGCTGGAGCGGATCACCGCAACGCTTGGCTTGTCCGAGGGCGACGTGATCGCGGTTGGCGACGGAGCTAACGATCTGAGCATGTTGGGGCGGGCCGGAACCGGCGTTGCACTGCACGCGAAGCCCTCGGTTGCGGCTGAGTGCGACGTGCGGATCAATCACGGAGACCTGACGGCCCTGCTTTACATTCAGGGCTATAGCAAGGCTGATTTCAGCGGCTAAAGTCGCTTAGAACAAGTCAAAGCGCACCGGATTCTGCGCCCAGTACACACGCGCGGCCAGCAACAGCCGGGCCTTTGGATCGCTGGCGGCGGCATAAGGAACCGGAACTCCGAACTTTGAGCTGATATTCTCCAGCGCAGTCAGTGTCGCCGGGCCGACTTGGCCATCGACGGTGACATTTTCCCCAAGTTCGTTCAGCGCCAGTTGCAAAGCCCGATCCAGATCCCCGCGCGAGAGGCTGTCGAGTTGCGATTGAGCCTGCGCGGCAGGTTCCTCATTCGGCAGCATGGCTGCTTTGGCCGCCCTGAGCGCGGCGTCAGCGGGACCTTTACCCGGTACCTGACCGTCCAGAATGATGTAAGCTCCGTTCGCACCGCCCCAGGCATCACCGCGTTCCAGCGATGTATCGTACCAGGCCAAAGCCTCGGTACGGGGCCGGCCCTGTAGCTGGTCCCGCATGATCATGCGGGCGATACTTGCCGGAGCGGTTGGGTGCCCGCCTTGGGCTGCCGCCAGAAAATAGGATTCAGCTTTGTCGAAATCGACCGGATTGCCGCCCAGACCATTCAGCGAGACATAGGCCAGATTGTCGTACCCATAGATGTCCTGCCGTAGTTCGGAAGCGCGGAGATATCGCAACCCACGCTCGGGGATATAGCGTTCCGAGTTTTCACGCAGGAAATACATGCCCAGTTCATTCATCGAATAGGTATGTCCAAGCTCGACCGACCGTTCCAACAGTTCGAAGCCGCGGTTTTTCTCTTCGGTCGTTTCACCTTTGCGCAGCAGTTGTTGGCCCAGCCGGTGCATGGCATAGGGGTCTTGCTGGGCGATGGCTTCTTCTAACAGCGCGCGCGCTTTATCCGGGTCATAAGGGGTCTTGGTGACCGCGCGGTCGATGCGCTGTGTATCCAACAAAGTTGCCAGAGCGTATTTGGCGCGAATATGCCCGCCGTCGACAGCGGTCGTGAAACTCTCAAAGGCGCCTGACACATTTCCTGCGGCTTGTTGCAAACGGCCCAGTTGATACTGGAACCGTGCGTTTTCCGGATAGTCCTCGACCGCTTGCGAACAGGCGGCCAGACCTTTGGTGATATCCAGCTCATTCGGCAGGCGAAACACGCCAACGCCATTAAGATCCAGCGCATCCCCCGCTTCGAGATCGCAGGCATTCATCCCCAATTCCAGAGAGACCTCAACCGTCTGTCGCGTCTGATCAGCGGTTACGACTTCGACTGCGAAGGTATCGGCAAAATCGGTTTTGGGCAGGTCAACGGCACGTGTGTCCGTGATCTCGGGCGTATAGGTCAGAGATGTTTCGCTTGCGCTGACAGCACCCCGGTCAGGGGTTTCCGTCACCCGCACATCTACAATGTCCCTTCCCAGCGCTTGGCTCAGGCTTTGGGACAAAGGGACGGATTTATCAAACTGATAACTGAGCGATAGGGATTGTGGGGCGCCATCCTGCAGCGCCTCAGGTTCAACCTCGACTTTTTGCTGCGCCAGGTAAAACGGGCGCACCAGTGTCGAGCTTTCCCAAGGGATCTGCTGGCCCGATGTTTTGGTGTGAACCCTCTCGCGAATGACCGGAAAGAGCTGTTGGATATTCTCAAACGGAGAGGATTGGGCAGTTTCCAGCACAGCCGCCGTATAGGGGCTGTTGTGGCCGATCTCGCCGTCACTGGCCACCGCACCGGGCGAGGTGGAATAGGCTACCAGTGAGTTCAGCGGCGTTTTGAAGACGTCGAACCCTTCGCGGGTCTCAAAAAGGTTGGCGTCCAGATCGGCCGCCAATCTGAGGTCTTGAAACGGATTGTCCCTGCACGAGTCCAGAATGGCCACGTGGGCCGCGCTGCGGGCGGATAGGGTGTCAATCACACGATCCAGCGTCATCGTTGCCAGCGGCACATCATAGACGCTTTCAAACTTGGCATCCACGGGCAGCAAATAGTTTCGCCGCCCGATCTGAATGCCGTGACCTGCATAGTAGAACAGAACATCTGCGGAATCCGGGATGTTCAGAACCGCTGTGCGGATCAGCTCTTCAAACTCGCGTTTGGTCAGGTCATAGCCGTCAAAGACTTGGAAATCGAAGTCTCGCAGCATGTCCGCAATGTCTTCGGCGTCTTTTCTGGCATTGGTCAGGTCGCCAACGCTCGTGTAGTCCTGATTGCCGATGACGATCGCAACCCTGCTGTTCGCGCTGGTTGCCGACGAGGACTGCGCGCTGAGGCCGCTTGCGCAAATCGTCAGGATAGACGCAGCTGCTAGCAAATGGCGCCGACCAGTTTTAGACCCAAGCTTAAGCATGTGGTGTCGTCTCCGGCTTAACCGCCCCAGCCGCCACCGCCGCCGCCGCCGTCTCCACCACCGCCGCCGCCGCCGCCGCCACCACCATCTCCGCCGTCGCGGTCATACGCATTTTGAGGCGCTGTTGATGAAACGGCCGTTGGGGTTACTTCCGGTGCTGCTGCAGGGGCTGCTGCCACCGTCGTTGCGGGCGCAGTCGCGGGAGTTGTCGCTACCGCCGCCGCAGGCGTTGGTTGAGGGGCGGTTGCAGTCGGGGTGACAGTCTCAGTCTGTGACCAAGGGGACGCACAGCCTGCAACAACAAGGGTACAGGCGAAAAACAATGAAGTGGACGCGAAGCGCATCTCAAGCCTCCTAAAATAAAACAACTTATTAAACTCACACATAACACCGTAACTTGTGTCTTTGGAGCAGGTCTATGAACCTTTTCACATATACACGAAAAGAGGAGGCTCGGCCAATTTTCCTAATTGGCGCTGACAAAAGGTAGGCTTTCCTTAATTTAACATTTGTGTTAAATAAGAATCATGACCGATCTTATTGCCGCCTTTTCCGCACTATCTGACCGCACTCGGTTCGCCATCGTCGAGCAGCTGATGGACGGCGGCGAACTGCCCGCCGGAGACCTGGTCGAAGGCAAAGGCATGTCAGGTGCCGCAATCTCGCGCCACCTGAAGGTGCTGCGCGAGGCAGGATTGGTGCAACAACGCGTGCTGGGTACCCAGAGGTTGTATTCCGTCCACTCCGAAGGTCTTCGTGCGATTGCCGAGTGGACGATCTCGAAACGGCAGTTCTGGGAAAGCAGTCTGGATCGTTTGGGTGACATTTTGGAAAGGGAAAATTCATGGCCGACCTGAAATTGGAGCGGGACTTTCCCGTCAGCCCGGAAGATCTTTTTGTTTGGGTGACAGATGGCTCAAAACTACTGCAGTGGTGGGGGCCGGAAGGCATGCATGTGCCGGATCACAATCTGGATTTTTCAAGAACCGGCCCCTGGTTTTCAGTGATGGAAAACAGCGATGGGCAGCAATTCAAGGTTTCGGGGCATGTCACGCATGTTGATCCACCGAACTCAGTCGGCTTCACGTGGGGTTGGCATGGCGACCAAGATCAACGCGGGCCGGAAAGCCACGTGACTTTTACAATAACGGTAACCGAAACCGGCGCCCGACTTGTTATCGATCACCGTGAGCTCGCCGACGCCGAGGCAGCTGAGAACCACAACACAGGCTGGACATCCTCGCTGCGCAAGCTCGAAGCGCAGTGCCAATAGATTTCATTCAGGGAGGACCGAAATGCCCCAATATCTATTTGTTTATCACGGGGGCCACACCCCAACTGACCCCGCAGAAATCGAAGCAACCATGGCCGCATGGGGCGCGTGGTTTCAAAACATGGGCGAGGCTTTGGATATCCCGGGAAACCCGGTAGGCCAATCCTATACCGTCAGCAACGGCGGCGTTGTCGACAATGGCGGGGCAAACCCGGCCTCTGGCTTCACGGTGATCAAAGCCGACAGCATGGATGCCGCGACCGAGATGGCCAAAGGCTGCCCGATGGTCATCAACGGATCTGGCTCGGTCGAAGTGGCGGAAATCCACGAAATCGAAATGTAGCTGCTTTAGTTCGCAAAGCCCGGCGCGGGTCGGATGACACCGCATTCCAGTCCTCGGCGGCTGTATTGCGTGGCATTCATGAATTTGCGTGTCGCCGGGTGATCAGCCTCCAACACCCCGAGGCTGACGAGAATGGCCGCGATGGCGCATTCGCTGGCGCGGGTGGTGCCATCGGTGATCTTCAGCGCAATACCCATGCGTTTTTCCGGCAGGATCGCGACGAAGACTGCCTCGGCCCCGGTCTTGATCGCAGCGCGCCCGTTCATTGCGCGCATCAATTCGGTACAGGCGCGGGTTTCGCCCGCGACAAGCTCTGGGTGCTTGATCATCGCGGCGGTTAGCTGCTGCGCCGCATCGCTCGACCGGTCCGAACGATTGGCGGCCGAGGCAAACCAAGCCATCGAGCGCGCAAGCCCCACCAGCGAGGTCGCGAAATTCGGAGCCGAGCATCCGTCGATGCCGTAGCCGGGGCTGGTCTCGCCGGTTGTTTCCTCAAAGGCAGACAAGCAGGCCTGTTGAACTGGGTGGTCAATCTCAAGGTATTCCGGTCCGGCCCCCATATGCTGAGACAGGGTCAGAAACCCGCAGTGTTTGCCCGAGCAATTGTTGTGGATTTGGCATGGCGTATCGTCGGCCAGAATAAGCCGGTCGCGCGCGGCTATGTCGGCCGGCTCTTGCGGGCCGCAGCGCAGATCATGCTCGGTGAGACCGAGATGATCCAGCCAGACTGAGACGCGATCCGTGTGAATGGCGGCCCCGTTATGGGAGGCGCAGGCCAGCGCAAGATGTTCTGAGTTCAGCCCGTATTTGGCCGCAGCGCCAGACGTAACCAAAGGCAGAGCTTGAATCATCTTGGCTGAGGATCGCGGGTAGATCACTGCGTTCGGATCGCCCCAGCTTTGCACGATCTGCCCGGTGTCATCGCAGACCACTGCATGGCCCAGATGCAGGCTTTCCAACAGATCGCCGCGCCACAGTTCTGTCATCGGGATGGGCTGCGTCATCTGGACCTCCGGATTTATGCGCAAAATTCTGCCAATCGCCCTTTCGCCTGTGGCGAAACCTGCGTTAGTGTGTGTATGTCGACAATCATCGGAATGCGCAACGTTTCCAAGACGAACTGGCAGGGTTCGCATGGCTTTCCGATGGGTATGAGGTAGAAGGTCGAGCTAGGAGGCTGGACAAATGGGATCATTGCTTACCCGCGTGCTTGCGGGTCTGTGTGTGGCGGGTATGGCCACAACTGCAATCGCACAGCAGGGGACAAGTACGAACCGCGTCGCGGCAAAAACGGATTGGAGCGTTTTTGTCGAAGATGATCCCACCGAATGCTGGAGCGTTTCGGCCCCCAAGGAAACCGTGAACACGCGGGGCGGACGTGTCGTTTCCGTGCGCCGCAGCGACATCTTGCTGTTTGTCTTCTATCGTCCGAATGCAGAGGTCAAAGGGCAAGTGACCTTTACCGGTGGCTACCCTTTCGCGGCCGGTTCCACGGTGAACCTGGTTGTAGACGGGTCTGAATTCGAACTGTTTACCGAGGGCGAGTGGGCTTGGCCGGCGACTGCTCAGGACGATGCCAAGATCGTCACCGCCATGAAGCGCGGGACCGAGGCTGTGCTGACCGCACGCTCGGAACGCGGGACGCAAACCAAGGACACGTTCTCTCTGCTGGGCTTCACCGCCGCGATCGAAGACGCCGAGACGCGCTGCACCAAGTGATACGGCCACCGCGCTGATGTGCTAGAGTGGGGCGTCCGCAATAGGAGGCCCTGACATGCGCTATACCCTGCTTTTCTACCTTTTTCCCTGTGCCGTTCTGGCCGACCCGGCGCTGGAATGCGCTGATGCCGCGTCGCAGGTCGAAATTGGTGCTTGCGTATCCGACATGGAGCAGCGCGTGGAACTGGCACTACAGGCCGCCTATGGGTTTGCCTCTGATGCCGCTCATGAGCTGGATGAAGTGACTGGCCGTGCTGCGGCCAAACCCGCGCTTGAGGCCGCTCAAACGGCCTGGACCACCTATCGCGACGCGCAATGCGAGGCCGTGGGGGCGTCGTTTGGCGGAGGGTCGGGCACGGGAATCGGGATATCCTCATGCAAAGTCGAACTGGGCAGGGCGCGGGTAGACGAGTTGCTGAGCATGGCAAATTGAGCGGTACGATTCCTTTTGATCTTTGCGCGCGATCCTATATAGAGGCGCATCCCAATCCGGAATCCACCTAAGATACGCCCAGTAGGTACCCAAATGTCGCCCAAAGCGCCGATCACTCAAGACGTCATGACCATCCCCCGCAAACTGCCTGAGGGGAAGGTGAACCTTGTCGGTCTGACGCGCGATCAGCTCCGCGCGGCTCTGATCGAACATGGCACGCCGGAAAAGCAGGCCAAGATGCGGACCGGTCAGATCTGGCAGTGGATCTACCAATGGGGCGTGCGCGATTTCGCACTGATGACCAACCTGGCCAAAGCCTATCGCGCGCAACTGGCCGAGAGCTTTGTGATCGAAATTCCCGAAGTGGTGACCCGTCAGGTGTCCGAAGACGGCACGCGCAAGTACCTGTGTCGTATCGCGGGCGGGCATGAGGTCGAGGTCGTTTACATCCCTGAAGAGGATCGCGGTACGCTGTGTATCTCGTCTCAGGTCGGTTGTACGCTGACCTGCTCTTTCTGCCATACCGGCACGCAGAAACTGGTGCGCAACCTGACAGCGGCCGAGATTGTGGGCCAGGTGATGATGGCCCGCGATGATCTTGAGGAATGGCCGACCCCCGGTGCGCCGAAGGATGAGACGCGCCTGCTGTCGAACATCGTTCTGATGGGCATGGGTGAGCCGCTATACAATTTCGAAAACGTCCGCGACGCGATGAAGATCGCCATGGACCCCGAAGGGATTTCCCTGTCGCGTCGGCGGATCACTCTGTCGACGAGCGGCGTTGTTCCGGAAATCGCCCGCACCGCCGAAGAGATTGGCTGCCTATTGGCGATCTCGTTCCACGCCACTACAGATGAGACCCGCGACGTGCTGGTGCCGATCAACAAGCGCTGGAACATCGAGGAGTTGCTGCAGGCGCTGGCCAGCTATCCCAATGTCTCGAATTCCGAGCGGATCACGTTCGAATACGTGATGCTGGATGGTGTGAATGACAGCGACGAGGACGCGCATCGTCTGATCGACCACATCAAACGTCATAAGATCCCGGCCAAGATCAACCTGATTCCGTTCAACGAATGGCCTGGTGCGCCGTACAAACGCAGCTCGAACAATCGTATCCGGGCCTTTGCGAATATCATCTACCAGGCTGGCTATGCCTCGCCCATCCGCAAGACGCGCGGCGAGGATATCATGGCGGCCTGCGGTCAGTTGAAATCGGCAACCGAGCGTGCGCGTAAATCGAGTAAGCAGATCGAAGCTGAGGCCGGGTTGAGCGGTAACTAGGCCACTTCTGCCAAGGGTTGCAGCGGTAAACTTAATGTTTCCGGTGCTGATTTTGCCTTCAAAATTTGCTATGTGTTAGGGCGTCCGTTCCTGTTTCGGACGCTCGGCTTTCCCTTGAAACGCCGGGGCTTTTCGCCGCCAGCTTATTTTCTCGTTACGCGCGGCATGTAGGCAAACTGATATTTCAGGTGAGCCCCAAATGATTGAACGACCTCGAAGTGAATTGAAAACCATTGCATTTGCAGTCCTATTTGTACCGCTATCTGCGGCGGGCGCTTTTGCGGAAGACCCCGATGCGCATCTGGCCATCGAAAACCCGGCCGAGCTGAGCAAGGACGAAGCTAGCACGCATTATCGCGCGCTGTCGAAACGTTTGGCCCGTGGCTATGCGACGTCGCAGCTGGATCTCATTTTGAATTACCAAAGCTGGCCGCTGTTCAATGATGCGCCCTATATCTCGGCAACACACGGGCAGCGGTTCGTGAACAGCTACGCTAACCGCATGGCCCTGAACTACGCGACCCTGCAACCGGGTGAGCTTTTGCCCATGGGCTCGGTTCTGGCCAAGGACAGCATGACGGTGACCGATGAGGGTAAGATCTACCCCGGCGCCATGTTCGTGATGGAGAAACTGGCCCTAGGCGCCAACCCCGAGACGGCAGACTGGCGCTACATCATGGTACTGCCCGATGGGTCTTTGTTTGGCGACACGTTAGGGGATCGGGCCGGGGCCGTGGCCTATTGCCATGACTGCCACGTGCAAGTGGCCGACAGGGACTACACCTTCTACGTGCCCGAGGACTACCAGATCAAAGGTGAGTAGATCGCTTTGCGTTTGATTTGAATCGAAATACGCTGCGTCTCCCTAAGGTCTCTCACACATCGCGGTCGCGATGTGTTGCCGACAGTCGCTCATACGAGCGACGAGAGGCGAACACGCATTTCGATGATATTGCCTCAGGTAAAACGTAAAACGCTTTAGACCTATCCGCGACGAAAGCGGGCGGTTCCGATAACCTCGATCAGGTTTTGCCGGACCGGCTCGGGTTGCGCCTCGACCGCGTTCAGAACCTCACGCAGTTCGGCGCGAAGCCCGTGCATCTGGTCGATCAGAGAGATCATCATCGACAAGGCATCGGCCTCCATATCGTATTGCTCGTGCAATTCGCAGGCCAGTTCCAGCCGGGCGACGTCGATGCTGTGATAGACGACCCCTTGGTCCGACTGTTCGGGGATCACGATCTCGGCGGCCAGATACTCGGTCAGGCGGTCCGAGGTCAGGCGAGTGATGGTTTCGATCAGTTCCTCTTCGGTCAGGGTCATGTCGGCATTCCTTTCCGAGGATCATAGCGATGGGCGTCGCGCCATGTCTCCATGAATTGCTTGAGGTCGTCGTCGATCTGGTTGGGCAGGGCGACGGTGAGTTCGATCAGTTGATCCCCCCGTTCGGACGAGCCGCGTTTTTTGACTCCCTTGCCCCGCAGGCGCAGGGTTTTGCCGCTGCTGGTGCCGGCCGGGACGGTGACGTTGACGCCACCGTCGATTGTGGGGGCAGGGACTTTGCCACCCAAGACAGCCTCATCAATGGTGATCGGCAATGTAATGTGAATGTCATCCCCCTGCCTGTCGAACAGCGGATGGTCCGCGACCGAAATTGTGACCAGCGCGTCCCCCGGAGGCCCTTCACCATAGCCAGGAGCGCCCTTGCCTCGCAGCCGGATGGTTTGGCCCGTGGTGATACCCGCCGGGATTTTAACCTCGATCCGGTTGCCATCGGGCAAGGTGAGTTTCTGGCTGGCCCCAAACACGGCATCCAGAAAGCTGATCTGCAGTGAGTAATTCAGATTGTGACCCGGCGCATGGAACTCCTGTGTGCGCTGACCGCCAAACCCACCGCGGCCGCGCATGAATTCGGCGAAGATGTCTGACATGTCATCCGGGTCCGCCTGCCGTCCGCGATAGGGGTTTCCGGCGGCCTCGGCATAGTCGCGATAATATTGCTGTTGAGGGCGCTCCTGACCCGAAGCGTCAATCTCGCCATTGTCATAGCGGGCACGGGTTTCGGGGTCTTTCAGCAGATCATAAGCAGCGGCGGCGGCTTTGAACTTGGCCTCGGCCTCGGCATCACCGGGTTTGAGGTCCGGGTGGCATTCCTTGGCGATGCGCCGATAGGCTTTCTTGATCTCGGCGGCACTGGCGTCTTTGGCGACGCCAAGGACGGAATAGGGATCGTCGCTCATCTCACCTCTCGCGGATGTGGGTCGGTCTGATCTTTATGAATGTGTTTTATCATGCGATTTCAACCGACCAAAAGGAAGAGGCAATTGAATTGGCTCGAAAAATCCTGCAGGTTTGATAATATCTGCATGTCTGTACCTGTTCATACACGGAGAGCCTGAATGTCGCGCAGAATCAAATCCGCTCTGGCCCTGCTGGCCGGGAATGCCATCGGCTTGTTGCTGGCGTCGCTCATTTTGAACGGCTTTGCCATCAAGCCGATCTCATTCATTGTTGTGGTGCTTGTGTTCACCGTCGTTCAGGTGATTGCCGAGCCGCTGATCCTAAAGCTTGGGGAAAAGAAGGCGCCAGCGCTTAAGGGTGGGATCGCGTTGATCGTGACTTTTGTGGGTCTGCTGGTCACCGACTTGATTGCCTCGGGGCTTACGGTTGGGGGTGTTTCCAACCTGCTGGCGGCGACGCTGTTGGTCTGGCTGGGGGCGTTGATCGCCAGCGTGGTGCTGCCGATCTACGTGTTCAAAGAACTGCGCGAAGCCAAGAAATAGTCACAGCGTGTTCAGGCTGGCCTCGAACGCCTGCCAAAGCTCATCAACCGGCTCACACCCGACCGAAAGGCGGATGAAGGCGGGGTCGACAGCGTCACCCCACCGCGCGCGGCGCTCGGCCGAACTGTGAACGCCGCCGAAGGACGTGGCGGGCCGCAGCAAAGGGCAGGTGTTGATGAAGGCCTCGGCCTTGTCTTCGCTTTCCAGCGTCAGCGAGAGCAGGAACCCGAACCGCGTGGTCTGAGCTTGCGCCAGCGCGTGGGACGGATCGTTTGGAAGGCCGGGATAGCGGATGTGTTTGACGGCCGGGTGTGCTGCCAGACGCTCGGCCAACACCTGGGCCGAGGCGCACATGCGGTCAAAACGCACGTCCAGGCTCTCGAGCCCGCGATGCAGAAGCCATGCTTCGTGCGGTCCGGGGATTGAACCTGAGACGCGGCGCCATTCCTCGACCCGCTCCATGATCTGCGCGTCGCGGCTGGCGACGTGGCCCATGAGCATGTCCGAGTGCCCGCCGATGGCCTTGGTGTCCGAGGACACGACCACGTCGATGCCCAAATCCAGCGGGCGCTGGCCCAGAGGTGTCAGGGTCGTATTGTCGGCAATGGTGATGCCTCCGGCAGAGCGAACCTGTTTGGCTACATCCGCAAGGTCAATCATGTCGAGGCCGGGGTTCGAAGGGCTTTCAACGAAGACCACGTCGAAGCCCTCAAACCCTCCGTCGGCAAAGCTTGTGGTCGGCCGTTCTTCGACCACAACGCGCAGCCGCGACAGGAACCTATCCGCCAGCAGGCGCGTCACGTAATAGCCATCCGATGGGATCAACAGGCGCGACCCGGCCTGAACGGTTGCAAACAAAGCGGCCGAGATGGCAGCCATACCCGACGGGAAACTGAGGCAGGGCGCGTCTTCGAGATGTGAAAGCACATGTTCCAAATGCACCCATGTCGGGTTGTCGACGCGGCCATAGGTGGCATGCCCGTCCGGTAAACCGGGCAGGTGGTACATGCTGCTTTGGGTCAGCGGCAGGGCGACGGGTTCGCCCTTTTCCAACGCGTTGCCACGCAGGTGAAGCATTTCTCCGGGTTTGTTGGCCATGGCTCAGCGTCCCGGAATGGCGTCGCGAGGCGGGGCGGGTTCCCAGTTTTCGATGATCTCAACCGCTTCTTGCGCGGTGTCGACAAAGCGGAACAGGTCGAGGTCTTCGTCCGAGATCGTGCCCGCATCGGCCAGTGCCGACCAATTGATGACCTTTTCCCAGAACTCGCGACCAAACAGCAGGAAGGGCACACGCTCCATCCGTCCCGTTTGGATCAGGGTGAGGGACTCGAACAGTTCATCCATCGTGCCAAAGCCGCCGGGGAAGATGGTGATGGCACGAGCGCGCATCAGGAAGTGCATCTTGCGGATGGCGAAATAGTGGAAGTTGAAGCTGAGGTCCGGCGTCACATAGAGGTTCGGCGCTTGTTCATGCGGCAGAACAATGTTCAGACCGATGGAGCAACCACCGGCATCCTGCGCGCCGCGGTTTCCGGCCTCCATCACGCCGGGGCCGCCACCCGTGACGATGACATTTTCGCGGCAGCCCGTCTCGTTTGACTTCTCGGTCATCAGCCGCGCGAACTCACGCGCTTCGTTATAATATTGCGACAGACCGGCCAGCGTTTCGGTGCGCGCGGTGTGTTTCTGCGACGGTTCCGGAATGCGCGCGCCGCCGAACATGACGATGGTCGAGGTGATCTCACGCTCGCTCATTATCATCTCGGGTTTCAACAGTTCCAGCTGCAAACGCACCGGGCGCAGCTCATCGCGGCACAGGAATTCCTCATCGGCGAAGGCCAGACGATAGGCCGGAGACCGCGTTTGGGGCGTGTCCGGAACTTCGCTCGCGGTCGAGCGGTCGGTCTGCGCGTCGCGGAAAGGGCTGTGGCGGTCTTCTCTCATTGGTGAACGATCCCTGCTTGCGTGTTTGACAAACAGCTATAGGGTTCGCGGGCAGAGTGCCAGTCACGGAAAGACAAGAATGGATTGGAAGACGGAAATTCAGGCGGCAGCAGAACGCATTGCCGGACACGCGCAGATAACCCCGGTGATGGAGAGCCATATTCCAGGCTATCCGATCGAGCTGAAGCTAGAGCAGATGCAGCACACCGGCAGCTTCAAGGCGCGCGGGGCGTTCAATACGTTGCTGAGCATGGAGGTGCCGCAGGCGGGCGTCGTGGCGGCCTCGGGTGGGAACCACGGGGCGGCAGCGGCCTATGCGGCGCGTGCGTTGGGGCACCCGGCCAAGATTTTTGTGCCAGAGATCGCGGGTCCGTCCAAGATTGCCCTGATCGAGCAAATTGGCGCGGATCTCAGCGTCGTGCCCGGCGAATATGCCAACGCGCTGGCGATGGCGCAGGCGCATGAGGACAAGACCGGCGCAATGCAGATTCACGCGTATGACGCGCCCGCCACAGTTGCCGGGCAGGGCACTTGCTTCGCCGAATGGGAGGCGCAGGGCTTGCAGGCCGATACCGTCCTGATCGCCGTCGGCGGCGGCGGACTGATCGCGGGCGCTCTGGCCTGGTTTCAAGGCGCGCGCAAGGTCGTGGCGGTCGAGCCTGAAACCTCCTGCGCTTTGAACGCCGCCTTGCAGGCGGGTGAGCCGGTGGATGTGTCGGTTTCCGGCGTTGCGGCCAACGCGCTGGGCGCGCGGCGGATCGGGTCGATCTGTTTTGAACTGGCGCAGGGGATGGAGTCGGTGCTGGTATCCGATCAGGCCATATCTGAGGCGCAGCGCGTATTGTGGCAAGCGCATCGCATCCTTGTCGAACCTGCCGGAGCGGCTGCCTTGGCGGCGCTGATGTCGGGGGCCTACACGCCAGAGCCGGGCGAACGTGTCGCCGTTCTTATCTGTGGCGGGAACATTGCGCCGGACCCTTTTGCAGGCTGAATTATCGCCTTGTGAAAATAGGTTGAGGATTTTATCTATAATTCATGAGCGCCACGATTGCCGATACAATCTACGAAAATCTCAGGCAGCAGATCATCACCGGTGATCTGAATGCCGGTGAGAAGCTGCGCCAAGATCACATCGCCAAGGCCTTTGAGACCAGCCATGTCCCTGTACGCGAGGCTCTGCTGCGGCTAGAGGGGCATGGCCTTGCCAAAAGCGAACCGCGGCGCGGTATGCGTGTCGCTGTTCTCGACCCGGCCGAGGTGCGCGAAGTGGTCGAAATGCGCGTGGTGCTTGAGCCTTTGGCCTTGCAGCATTCCGTGCAGAACATGACGCCCGGCGACATGAAGCGCATGGATGAGGCGCGGATTGCATGCGATGAGGCGCAGACCATGCCGGACTGGGAAACGCGCAACCGGGTCTTTCACCGGACGCTCCTGACGCCCTGCGGCATGCCGCGTCTGCTGCATACGATTGATGACCTTCATATCGCCAGCGCACGCCACTTGTTTGCCCATTGGCGACCCAAGTGGAAACAGCGCGTCGACAAGGATCATCTGGCGATTGTTCAGGCGTTGAAACACAAGGATCTTGCCGCGGCAACGACCATCCTGATCCGCCATATCCGCCGCGCCAGCTGAGGGTCGGACGATTCCGCCGCAAAAGAGCCCCTGTTCGTCGCATTGCGCCGTGGGCTTGGCTTTCGTATAGGCCACACCGACACGAACAGATTTTGTAGGGAGACGCCCAATGTCCAATGCGCAACTGGAAGCCGCCATCGAATCCGCATGGGAGGCGCGCGATACCATCACGCCCGCAACCACAGGCGAACAGCGCGAAGCCATCGAAGACACGCTGAACGCGCTGGATAGCGGTGCATTGCGCGTTGCCGAAAAGCTGGACAGCGGTGACTGGCATGTAAACCAGTGGGCCAAGAAAGCCGTTCTGCTGGGCTTCCGTATCAAGGACATGGAAATTCAGACCGGCGGCCCTCAGGCTGGTGGTTGGTGGGACAAGGTGGACAGTAAGTTCGCTGGTTGGAGCGAAGACAACTGGAAGGCCGCCGGTTTCCGTGCCGTGCCCAACTGCGTTGTCCGTAAGTCGGCCTATATCGCGCCAGGCGCAGTGCTGATGCCGTCCTTCGTGAACCTTGGCGCCTATGTCGACGAAGGCACCATGGTGGATACGTGGGCGACCGTCGGGTCCTGCGCGCAGATCGGCAAGAACGTGCACCTGTCGGGCGGCGTGGGAATCGGCGGCGTGCTGGAGCCGATGCAGGCTGGCCCCACCATCATCGAAGACAATTGCTTTATCGGCGCGCGCTCTGAGGTGGTCGAAGGCTGCATCGTGCGCGAAGGCTCGGTTCTGGGCATGGGTGTGTTCATCGGCAAATCGACCAAGATCGTCGACCGTGAGACCGGCGAGGTCACCTATGGCGAGGTTCCGCCCTATTCCGTGGTCGTTGCAGGCTCAATGCCATCGAAGAACAACATCAGTCTCTATTGCGCGGTGATCGTGAAGCGGGTGGATGAAAAGACCCGCTCGAAAACCGGCATCAACGAATTGCTGCGTGACTAAGCGTATTTCATCGAAACGATTGGCCGCAGCCCTGTGCTGCGGCCTTTTTTGTTAGGCTTTGACAGGATAGCGGTCCGGCTCTTCAAACACGTCGATCACGCGTGAGCCTGCCTTGATCTTACCGCCATGCTCGACCCCGTCCGGGATGGAATAGCTGTCGCCGGGGCGATAGATTCTAGTCTCCGTCCCTATCGTCAGCTCTACTTCGCCTTCAATGACAGTGCCCCATTGGGCCTTGTGGGCGTGCATCGGCAGTTCAAAATCCTTCAGGAAAGTGAAAAACGCGACCAGCCCTGCATCAGAGCGGATCACGGCTGTTTGCACGACGTCCTCGGGGAAGGGAACGTCAAGGCTGGGAAAGCTGGTAATGAAATCTGGAAAGGTCATCAAACATCCCTAGTTGCTTGTGAAAATACCACTATGCAGAGTTGTCAGCCCCATGCAAATGCTTGACCGTGCAAAGGTGCAGAGCTATGGCCCCCTGCATGGAAAAGCAAAAGAAACCCTCTCGTCAGCAAGTCTATACCCTGCTCGTGCAGATCGGTCGCAAGGAGGGCGATGGCTTGCCAGACGGAGCGACCGGAGCGGCCCTAATGTGCTTTGCCAGCGGCGTGGATGAGGCCGAAGCGGTACGAGAAACGGTTGCGATCCTGAAACAGGCCGACACGGCCCCTCTAGACGTGACCGGCTATGGCACATTGGCCGAGCGCGAGGCGCAGGGGCATGACATCGACCCTGATGAACGCGCCTTGATGCAGCGGGCACTGGAGGAGAACGCCGTCATTGTCGCGCAGATGACGCCGTTTTTTGACGAAGGTGCAAAAGGCTGACGACTGGCCTTCTTGCATTGACGATCCGCTCGGCGCATATCCAGAGGGCTCTACTGGATTGAGGTTCCTCATGCGTCGCTGGATTTTCATCGCTGTTTCGGTCGCCATGGCATCGGTTGCTCATGCCGAGACTCGCGCCCCTCAATCGCAAGCCGAAATCTCGCTTGGTTTTGCCCCCGTGGTGAAAGAGGCCGCGCCTGCGGTTGTGAACATATATGCCAAGATCGTGCGGCAGGGGCGGTCGCGGCCGTTATTCTCTGACCCGTTCTTTCAGGATTTCTTTGGCCGCGGATTTGGAGAGCCACAGCAGCGAGTCCAGAACTCGCTCGGGTCGGGCGTGATCCTGTCCGAGGATGGCTATGTGGTGTCGAATTACCACGTGGTCGGCTCGGCCACTGAAATTCGCGTAGTCACAACCGACCGGCGCGAATTCACCGCCGAGGTGGTGTTGGGCCATGAGGAAAGCGATATCGCAATCCTTCGGCTGGAAGAGGCTCGGGACCTGCCCTTCCTGACCATGCGCGATTCGGATCATGTTGAGGTGGGCGAGTTGGCCTTGGCGATCGGTAACCCGTTTGGGATCGGGCAGACGGTGTCTTCGGGCATTATTTCGGGATTGGCGCGCACCGGCACCGCGACCGGGAATGCGCGCGGCTATTTTCTTCAGACCGATGCGGCGATCAACCCGGGCAATTCGGGCGGGGCCCTGATTGACGTCAACGGCGATCTGATCGGGATCAACACCTCGATCCTGACGCGATCTGGCGGTTCGAACGGGATCGGCTTTGCCATCCCCGCCAATCTGGTCGCCGAATTCCTGCGGCAGGCGCAAGCCGGCAATGACACGTTTGTCAGCCCCTGGGCGGGTATGAGCGGCCAGCATATGAGCGCCGACATCGCCGAGTCTCTGGGTCTGGTGATCCCTATGGGCGTGGTGATCTCGGATTTGCACGACCTCAGCCCTTTGGCCGAGGCCGGATTGCGGGTCGGCGATGTGGTCACACATGTGGACGGGGATGAGGTGAACTCTCCGGCCGAGATGAAGTTCCGCATGTCCGTAGCGGGGGTCGGTGGCACATCCGTTCTGACTCGGCTGCGCGGTGAGGAAAGCGACGACATCGAAGTGGCGCTGATCCGTGCGCCCGATACGCCGGATGCCGAAAAGACGACCTTGGATGAAAGCACTGTACTGCCCGAACTGACCGTCTCGGGCGTCAACCCGGCTGTGATCATTGATCTGGGGCTTAAACTGTCCCAGTCCGGTGTCGTTGTTGTAGACCCCGGCCCATATGGCGCTCGTGCGGGTCTGCGTGTTGGCGACGTTCTGGAGGCGATCAATGAGACGGACATCGAGCGTCCGCAGGACGTCGTTCGTGCGCTGACCGATCCGGGGCGCAGGATCAACATGGTGATCCAACGTGGCGGCCGCACGTTGTCTCTGCGATTCCGGCTGTAACGCATGAGCGATCTGTTCGACACCGGCGCAGCCGAGCCTGCAGCGAATCCGCACCGCCCCTTGGCGGATCGCCTGCGTCCGCAAACGCTGGCCGAGGTGATCGGGCAAGAACAGGTTCTGGGTCCAGACGCTCCATTGGGGGTCATGTTGGCCTCAGGCAGCCTGTCCAGCCTGATTTTCTGGGGGCCTCCGGGCGTTGGCAAAACGACCATTGCGCGGTTGCTGGCGCAGGAAACCGATCTGCATTTCGTTCAGATCAGCGCGATCTTTACCGGTGTGCCGGACCTTAAGAAGGTGTTCGAAGCGGCAAAGATTCGGCGTCAGAACGGGCAGGGGACGTTGTTATTCGTGGATGAGATCCACCGCTTCAACAAAGCCCAGCAGGACGGGTTTCTGCCCCATATGGAAGACGGGACCATCCTGCTGGTCGGGGCCACAACCGAAAACCCGTCGTTCGAGTTGAACGCCGCGGTCCTGAGCCGGTCGCAAGTTCTGGTGTTGGAGCGGTTGAGCCTTGCCGATCTGGAACGTCTGACCCAGCGGGCCGAGAAAGAGCTGGGCAAAGCGCTGCCCCTGACGCCTGCCGCACGTGATGCACTGCACGAAATGGCGGATGGTGACGGGCGGGCCTTGTTGAACCTGATTGAACAGGTTGCGGCGTGGAAGGTTGACGCGCCACTGGATCCGGATGCGTTGGCGACGCGCCTGATGCGGCGCGCGGCGAAATACGACAAGTCGGGGGACGAGCATTACAACCTGATCTCGGCCTTGCACAAATCGGTGCGCGGTTCGGACCCGGACGCGGCGCTCTATTGGCTTGCGCGGATGCTGACCGGAGGCGAGGACCCGCGTTATCTGGCCCGTCGGATCACCCGCATGGCGGTTGAGGATATCGGTCTGGCCGACCCTCAGGCGCAGGCGATCTGTTTGCAATCGTGGGAGACTTATGAACGGCTCGGCTCCCCCGAGGGAGAGTTGGCGCTAGCGCAGGCGCTGGTCTATCTGGCGCTGGCCCCGAAATCGAACGGGGCCTATGTGGGCTACAAGGCCGCGATGCGCCTGGCGAAGCAATCGGGCAGTGAGCCGCCGCCGAAGCATATCCTGAACGCGCCCACCTCGTTGATGAAGGATCAGGGCTATGGCGACGGTTACGCCTATGACCACGATGCCGAAGATGGGTTCTCGGGTCAGAACTACTTCCCAGAGACGATGAAGCGGCCTGTGCTGTATCAACCGGTCGAACGTGGGTTCGAGCGAGAGTTGAAGAAGCGGCTGGACTATTTCGCCAAGCTACGCACGCAGCGCAACAGCGGGTAACGCAGGGTCAATTTCGTGCTGCCGTGGCGTCACAGGCGACAGGTTGCAAACATCCGGTTTCCCTTCGGTCAATGACCATGAGGGAGGACATGTCATGCCCGTTTCCATTGACAAAACCGAAGACGTTTGGACCATCATCCATGACCGGCCCGAGGCGCGGAACGCTGTTGACCCGGATCACGCGAAGGCTCTGGTGGATGCGTTTCTCGAGTTCGAACACGGCCCCGCAAAGGTTGCCGTTTTCTGGGGGAAGGGGGGCAATTTCTGTGCCGGGTGGGACCTGAAGTTGGCCGCCAGTCTGGCTGACCCTGACTTGGGTGAGGCCTATTACGAGAAACACAGCTTTCCGATTGGATCCGCCACCTCGACGCTCGGGCCAATGGGGCCATCTCGGCTGGAATTGTCAAAGCCAGTCATCGGAGCAATCGACGGTGCAGCCGTCGCCGGCGGGATGGAGTTGGCATTGTGGTGCGACATACGGGTGATGGCTGAGACGGCATACCTAGGGGTTTTTTGTCGCCGCTGGGGTATCACGCTGATGGATGGCGGCACGGTGCGTCTGCCGCGCTTGGTTGGGCAGGGCAAAGCACTTGAGATCGCTCTGACCGGGCGCAAGGTCGCGGCTGAGGAGTGCTATCGGATCGGGTTGGCAGAGAAAGTCGTGCCGCATGGAGAAGCGCGGGCCGCTGCCGAGGCCATGGCCTACGACATCGCCCGTTTCCCGCAGGAGGCTGTGCGGGCCGACCGACGCTCGATCATCGAAACGCGTGGGATGTCGGTGCGCGATGGGCTTAAGGTTGAATGGGCCAACGGTCTGGAGGCGATCCGGCGCGAGGGGACCGCAGGCGCAGGGCGGTTCCGAGACGGGGCCGGGCGACATGGGGATTTCTTGAATATCTGAAACACCTACGATTGCTTGACTCTCGACCCGTTGCAGGCCACAGACGCGCATGTTTTCTAGGATAGTGGTAACAGGATACTCCGGGCGGATCGGCCGCGCGGGACAAGGGGCGATGGCATGAGTGGCGTGCAGATGATTACGGTCGCAGAAGGTGACGGAGACCAGCGTGTGGATCGTTGGCTGCGCCGCCTGTTTCCGCATGTCAGCCAGGGGCGGATCGAAAAAATGTGTCGCAAGGGTGAGTTGCGTGTGGATGGCAGCCGCGCCAAGGCCTCGACCCGGCTGGAGGTCGGGCAGGTCGTCCGCGTGCCGCCTCTGCCGGATGCCGATCACAAACCGGCCGAGGTAAAGCGCAGCGTGTCCGAGGCGGATGCGAAAATGATCCAGTCCTGCGTGATCTATCGTGACGATCACGTCTTAGCGCTGAACAAACCGAACGGCCTGCCTGTGCAGGGCGGCAGCGGCCAGACCCGCCACGTCGACAGCCTGTCCGAGGCTCTGCGCTTCGGCTATGATGAGAACCCACGGCTGGTCCATCGGCTGGACAAGGACACCTCGGGCGTTCTTCTGCTGGCCCGCACGCGAGAGGCTGCTAAGGGGCTGACTGCTGCCTTCCGCCACCGCGATACACGCAAGATCTACTGGGCGCTGGTCGCCGGTGTGCCGACGCCTTATCTGGGCGAGATCAAGACCGGTCTGGTCAAGGCCTCGGGCCATGGCAAGCAGGGCGAGGGCGAGAAGATGATCCCCGTCCATATGGGCGCCATCGACAGCACGCCGGGCGCGAAACGGGCGCATACCCATTACGCGACGCTCTACCGTGTCGCGGGTCGTGCCGCTTGGGTCGCGATGGAGCCGATTACGGGCCGTACCCATCAGCTGCGCGCGCATATGGCCGCGATCGGCCATCCGATCATAGGCGACGGCAAATATGGTGGCTCGGGTCAGGAAAACCTCGGCGATGGCTGGGGCGCGCAATTGGGCGGGATTATCAGCAAAAAGCTGCACCTGCACGCGCGGCGCTTGTCTTTCCAACACCCGATGACCCGCAAGCCGATCACGGTCGAGGCCCCTCTGCCCGAGCACATGAAGCACAGCTGGGACACGTTTGGTTGGACCGAAGACCTTGCCGCCGACGACCCCTTCGAGGAGCTGCAATGAGCGCACCCCTGCGTTTGGTCCTGTTCGATGTCGATGGTACGCTGGTCGACAGTCAGGGCAGCATCGTCCATTCGATGACGGCCAGTTTTCAGGCCGCCTCGGTCGAGGTGCCAAGCCGTGAGGCCATTTTGTCGATTGTCGGCCTGTCGTTGCCTTTGGCCATTGCACAGCTTGTGCCACAGCAGTCGGCGACGGTTCAGGCGCAATTGGTTGAAGGGTACAAACAGGCCTATCACGCGCACCGGCTGGATCTCGGCGCGGCAAGTTCCCCCCTATACCCCGGCGCGCGCGACGCTATCGAAGCCCTGCATGCGGTGCCCGAAATTCTGTTGGGTGTCGCCACTGGCAAATCGCAACGCGGTCTGGATGCGCTGATCGACGCGCATGGGCTGGAGCGCTATTTCGTGACCCGTCAGGTGGCGGATCATCATCCCTCAAAACCTCATCCGTCGATGGTGCAAACCGCGCTGGCGGAAACCGGCGTTGAGGCCGCGCATGCGGTCATGATCGGGGACACCAGCTTTGACATGGATATGGCCGCTGCTGCTGGCGTCACCGGGATCGGGGTCTCGTGGGGGTACCACGACGCTGCTGCGCTAAGTGCGGCCTCTTGTGTGATTGAAACATTCGACCAGCTGCCGGATGCGCTGGCCACTCTTTGGAAGTGAAAACATGAGCGAATGGAAACCGAAACGCTTTTGGACAAACAGCACCACGGTCGAGGCCGAGGATGGCTATACGGTCGAACTGGATGGCCGTCGGGTCAAAACGCCGGCCAAGGCCGCATTGATTCTGCCGACCAAAGCGATGGCCGAAGCCGTCGCTGCTGAATGGGATGCGCAAGACAAAGAGGTGGACCCGACCACCATGCCCTTTACCCGCTCGGCCAATGCGGCGATCGACAAGGTGCGCATCCAGCACGGCGAAGTAGCGGATATGCTGGCGGACTATGGCGACTCCGATCTGCTGTGCTATCGCGCCACCCATCCTCAGGAACTGCAGGAGCGTCAGGCCGCAGACTGGGATCCCGCGTTGGACTGGGCCGCCGAGACCCTGCAGGCCCGACTGATTCCCGTGGCGGGTGTACTGCACCGACCCCAATCGGCTGAGGCATTGGCGCAGTTGCGTCAGCAGGTCCATGCGCTGGACGCGTTTCAGTTGGCGGCTTTCCACGATCTGGTCAGCTTGTCTGGGTCGTTGATTCTGGGATTTGCGGCGGCGCAGGGTTGGCGCAAACCGGACGAGATATGGCGCATTTCGCGACTTGATGAGGCCTGGCAGATCGAACAATGGGGCTATGATGACGAAGCCCACGCCGTGGCGGAAACAAAGAAAGCCGCGTTTTTGCACGCCAAGACCTTCTTCGATCTCTCTGTTTGATCCTTCCAACGTTGGTTTTTTTACGCATCTGCCTAATCCAGAGGCGGAGACCCATCGTTTTCCCTGATCCGACCCTTGACGTTTGTTTATGAATGCGACCAAACTCAAGCCCACTAAAGGGGAGACACCTTTGGGGTAACCTTTCCGGCATCCACTATGCCGGGCAGAGCCGCCCTTACCGGGGCGGAAAATCAGGAAGAGGTAAAAATGAAAAAATCCGTAATCTTGGGCGCGGCAACAGTGGCCGGTCTGGCCGCAGGTGCTGCCGCGGCGGGAACTGTAGACGACGTCAAGGCGCGCGGCACTCTGAACTGTGGTGTGACCACCGGTCTGGTTGGCTTCGCTGCACCTGACGCGAATGGCGAATGGAAAGGCTTCGACGTATCGCTGTGCCGTGCCGTTGCCGCCGCTGTTCTGGGTGACGCAAACGCAGTTGAATTCGTTCCGACTACCGGCAAGACGCGCTTCACCGCTCTGGCCTCGGGCGAGATCGACATGCTGGCCCGTAACACCACATGGACCTTCAGCCGCGACGTCGACCTGAAGTTCGAATTCACCGGTGTGAACTACTATGACGGTCAAGGCTTCATGGTTCCCAAGGCACTGGGCGTAAGCTCGGCCAAGGAACTGGACGGCGCGACTGTCTGCATCCAAACCGGCACCACCACCGAGCTGAACCTGGCCGATTTCTTCCGTGCCAACAACATCAGCTACGAGCCGGTTCCGATCGAAACCAACGCCGAAGCGCAGCAGCAGTACCTGGCTGGCGCATGTGACGTTTACACCACCGACGCTTCGGGCCTGGCCGCAACCCGCGCCACGTTCGAAAACCCTGGTGACCACGTCCTGCTTCCCGAAATCATCTCGAAAGAGCCGCTGGGCCCGCTGGTCCGTCACGGCGATCACGAGTGGGGCGATGTTGTCCGCTGGACCCTGAACGCGCTGGTTTCGGCTGAAGAGCTGGGCGTGACCTCGGCGAACATCGACGAGCTGGCAGCTGGCACCGACAACCCGGAAGTCAACCGTCTGCTGGGCACTGAAGGTACCCTGGGCGAGATGCTGGGTCTGGACGCACAGTGGGCCATGCGCGCCATCAAGGCGGACGGCAACTATGGTGAAGTGTTTGCCAAGAACATCGGTGAAGAAACTCCGATCGGTCTGGCACGCGGCCTGAACGCTCAGTGGACCGAAGGCGGCCTGCTGTACTCGCCGCCTTTCCGCTAAGACATCCACGGAAAAGGGCGCAGGACATCCTGCGCCCTTTTTCACTAATACTTACGCGAACGGACGCAGAGCGGGGACAACCTCGCCATAAAAACAAAGTCCGCTAGCTACGGGGATTCCAAAATATGTCGACTATGACTGACCCGCCGAAAGCTGATTTTCGGCTGTCGATGCTCATAAACGATACCCGCTACAGATCGCTGACCTTTCAGGTGATCGCGGCTATCGCTATTGCGCTATCCATTTGGTATCTGGGCAACAACCTGATCCAGAACCTTCGGGCCGCCGGCCTGAACATATCCTACACATTCCTCGGCGATTCCGCCGGGTACGACATCAACCAGCGTCTGATCGAATATGACAGCCAGTCCTCGCATGGGCGGGCTGCGGTTGTGGGGCTTTTGAACACGCTTCTCGTGGCGTTTCTGGCCTGTATCACCGCAACGATATTCGGAGTGATCGCCGGGGTTCTGCGGCTCTCAAACAACTGGCTCGTCTCAAAGCTGATGGCGGTCTATGTCGAGATCTTCCGCAATATTCCGGTTCTGATCTGGATCATCATCATCTTCACGATCATGACGGCCGTTCTGCCGGGCCCGCGGGCGTTCCGCGGTGATAACCCGACGTCGAGCATGCTGTTTGATGCCTTCGCCTTCACCAACCGTGGGGTCTATATCCCCCGTCCGGAATTCGCGCATGGCCTGTTCAGTGCAACCATTCTGAACTGGCTTCTGGTGATTGCCGGTCTGGTCGGATCATGGTTCGCCTCGCGCGAGATCGAAAAGCGGGCGACCAAGAAGCAGGAAGAGACCGGTGAACGCCCCAGAACGCTGCTGGTGAAACTGGGCGTTTGGCTGGTGCCGTTTGCGTTGCTGATGGTTCTGATGGGCCTGACCTGGGACATTCCCGCGCTGAAGGGCTTTAACTTCAGTGGAGGTATCAAGGTCGGTGGTCCACTGATCGCTTTGTGGTTTGCTTTGTCGATCTACACCGGGGCCTTCATCGCGGAAAACGTGCGTGCCGGTATTCAGGCGATCTCGAAAGGTCAGACCGAGGCTGCGGCCGCGCTGGGTCTGCGTCAGGGTCGGATTATGAATCTGGTCATCCTGCCGCAAGCGCTGCGGGTGATCATTCCGCCGCTGATTTCGCAGTATCTCAACATCACCAAAAACTCGTCTTTGGCGATTGCCGTGGGCTACGCGGATATCACCGCTACGTTGGGCGGTATCACCCTGAACCAGACCGGTCGTGCGATCGAATGTGTTCTGCTGCTGATGCTGTTCTACCTCACCGCCTCGCTGGTGATCTCGATGGTGATGAACGTCTACAACGCATCCGTCAAGTTGAAGGAGCGCTGAGCCATGGCCGATCAAACAACCAATCCGATCGCTTTCGTGGCCGACGGCACCATCCCTCCCTCTCCGCCCCCGGCGAATGAGACGGGTGTGGTCAAATGGCTGCGCGAGAACCTGTTCTCGGGCGTTACCAACACCATCCTGACGGTTCTGTCGCTGATCCTGATCTACATCCTTCTGAAGAATACGCTGCCGTGGATTCTGAACGGGGTGTGGAATGCGAACTCACTGGCCGAGTGCCGTGAGATTCTGGATGGCAAGACAGGCGCGTGTTTCGCGGTTCTGACTGAACGCTGGCCTCAGCTGATCTACGGCTTCAAATACCCGGTTGACGCGTACTGGCGCCCCAACCTGGCCTTTGTGCTGATGCTGGTGGCCTTTGCGCCGGTGCTGTTCTTCGACCTGCCGCGCAAGATGCTGATCTTCACCGCGCTGTACCCGTTCATTGCGTTCTGGCTGATCTGGGGTGGCACCATTCTGGTCCCCATTGTGGCCCTCGTAGGCTGCGTCGCGGGCGGTGCCGTGTTCCAGAAGTTTGGCAAGAACAGCTTTGCGGCCGGCTTCTTCGGGGCCATCGTTGTTGCGCTGGTCGTCTGGAATGTTGGCGGAGCGCTGATCCCGGAAGGTGCTTCTGAAGGCGCGATGCTTTCAGCTGTTCCCAGCCGTGATCTGGGTGGCTTCATGCTGAATATGATGCTGGGTGTCACCTGTGTGTCGCTGTCGGTTCCGCTGGGTATTGCCCTTGCACTGGGCCGCCAGTCCGACATGCCGCTGATCAAGTGGGTGAGCGTCATCTTCATCGAATTCATCCGTGGCGTGCCTCTGATCACGCTGCTGTTTGTGGCTTCGGTGATGCTGGCCTACTTCTTCCCGCCTGACAGCACGGTCGACTTGTTCCTGCGCGTTGTGATCATGATCACCATGTTCTCAGCCGCTTATATCGCCGAGGTGATCCGCGGTGGTCTGGCAGCGCTTCCACGTGGACAGTATGAAGCAGCAGACAGCCTTGGTCTGGATTACCCGCAGGCGATGCGTCTGATCATCCTGCCGCAGGCTCTGAAGATCTCGATCCCTGGTATCGTGAACGTGGCCGTTGGCCTGTTCAAGGACACCACACTGGTTTCGGTCATTTCGATGTTCGATCTGGTGGGCATGATCCGGGGTCCCATCCTGGCGTCGACCGAATGGAACGGCGTCTATTGGGAGCTTCTGGGCTTTGCCGCGCTTCTGTTCTTCGTCGTCTGCTACGGCATCTCTCAATATTCTCAGTGGCTCGAGCGTCGCCTTGCCACCGATCATCACTAAGGAGTTCAACACATGTCTGAACTTGCAATTGACCGCGAAATCGACCGCTCGAAGATGCAGGTGAGCGACGAGGTCGCCATCGACATCAGCGGAATGAACAAGTGGTACGGGTCCTTTCACGTGCTGCGCGACATCAATCTGACCGTCAACCAAGGCGAGCGGATTGTTATCGCGGGCCCGTCCGGCTCTGGCAAATCCACCCTGATCCGCTGCCTGAACGCGCTGGAAGAACACCAGCAGGGCAAGATCGTGGTGGATGGGATCGAACTGTCGAATGACCTGAAAAACATCGACAAGATCCGGTCCGAGGTTGGCATGGTGTTCCAGCACTTCAACCTGTTCCCGCATCTGACCATCCTGGAAAACTGCACGCTGGCCCCGATCTGGGTGCGCAAGACGCCTAAGAAAGAGGCCGAAGAGCGCGCGATGCATTTCCTTGAGAAAGTGAAGATCCCCGATCAGGCGCTGAAGTACCCCGGACAGCTGTCCGGTGGTCAGCAGCAACGTGTGGCGATTGCCCGCTCGCTCTGCATGATGCCGCGGATCATGTTGTTCGATGAACCGACATCGGCGCTGGACCCCGAGATGATCAAAGAGGTGCTCGACACCATGATCGAGCTGGCCGAAGAAGGCATGACCATGCTCTGTGTGACCCACGAAATGGGCTTTGCCCGTCAGGTCGCCAACCGCGTGATCTTTATGGATGCCGGCCAGATCGTGGAACAGAACGAACCGGAAGAGTTCTTCAACAACCCCAAGAGCGAACGCACCAAACTGTTCCTCAGCCAGATCCTCGGGCACTGATCGAGATCACATCAAAGGGAAGGCGGGGCAAAACCCCGCCTTTTTTCATTTCAGAAGCTCGCGCGGGATCGCGAAGCCCAAGACCTTGCCGCTGTGCTTCTGGATGTCGGACCACTTGTCGATCTCAAACTGGATCACCGTTGTGGCGCAGGTCGGGTAGTCATGGAACCGAGCGTGCTCAGGCGCGGTTTCGACAAGCTGAGCTGCGAATTGGGCGATCCCGGGGTTGTGACCTAGCATCATCACGGTTCGGCCCGTTGCCGTCTTCAACTCTGCCAGCATCGCATCTGGGCCCCCCAGATAGAGGTCATAGGCGTAGTAGGCGTTTTCAGCATGCAGGCCCATGTGGTCCCAGGTCTCGCGCGTGCGGACGGAGTTCGAGCTCAGAAGTTCATCCGGAACCCAGCCGTTTTTCTTGAGCCAAGATCCAATCGCCGGGGCTGACGCTCGCCCACGTTTGTTCAGTGGTCGTTCGTGATCGCCAAGGTTGGGATCATCCCAGCTGGACTTGGCATGGCGGGTCAGGATCAGAGTGTGTGTCATGACGGATGAAAGGCCCTCATATGATGTGCGGATTGGTCTGGGTCTCGGCCTGCGCGAGCGCTGACCGGGCAGGCGCGGCGCGCGAGGCATCCTCCGGTCATGCAGACCTGCCCCTCGGGCGTGGCAAGGTGAGCGTGGCAGGCCTCGACATTGTAGAAGCTCTGATCATTCAGCGCACTCACCGGGCAGGTTTGTGTGCAAGGCGCTGCGCATGAGGTGCAGGGCGAAGGGGCGTTTGCCTGGGGGATCGGGAATTCATCGGCGAAATGAAGCGCTCCGCGCAACGAGATCATCATGCCCATCTGGTCATGTACCAGCGCGCCCACCGGGCTGCTGAAGGTCCGCCCTGACTTCAACGCCCAGTCAATGAACGGCGCGTAGGGAGGGCCGCCGAAGGGAAAATGTGCCTCGGCACCGAAGTCCTGGGCCAATTGCCCAACCACACGGAGTGACCAGCGATCGACCGGGTCCTTGCCCTGCCATTCCGGCGCGGCTTTCAACTGGGGCCAGAACTCGGGGCCTGCGCCCAGTAGGATCAGCGTTCCGCCATCCAGTTGTTTCGCTTCCACCTGACGCGCGTGCAGCGCGCCCATGACGATCAGCCCAACCCGCTGCGCTGCGTGTTCGACACGGTCATAATTGTGGTGAGAGGAGGCGGGCTGTTGGGTCATATCTCCTCCGGTTTGGTACTAGTCGGGGCGTATCAGCGACCCGGCGCCGTGTTCGGTGAACAGCTCCAGCAGGACTGCGTTGGGCGCGCGTCCGTCCAGAATAACCACCGCGCGTACGCCGCTGTGCAGCGCATCCAGCGCGGTTTCGGTCTTGGGGATCATACCACCGGCAATGGTCCCTTCCAGAGTCATTTCGCGGATCTGACCAGCCTTCAGCTCAGTCACCACGTCGCCAGCAGCATTCTTGACGCCCGAGACATCCGTCAGCAGCAGCAGGCGATCTGCTTTCAACGCCGAGGCGATAGCCCCCGCAGCGGTATCACCGTTGACGTTAAAGGTCTCTCCCTCGGTGCCCGCGCCAAGCGGTGCGATGACCGGGATGACGTCATGCGAGAACAGGTCGTGCAGGACCTTGGGGTCCATCTTCGACGGAGACCCCACAAAGCCTAGCGAGGGGTCGGTCTGTTCGCAGGTCATCAGGTTGGCGTCCTTGCCCGACAGTCCCACAGCGGTGCCGCCCTGACGGTTGATCGCCTGCACGATCCGCTTGTTCACAAGGCCCGAGAGGACCATCTCGACCACTTCGACCGTCGCTTTGTCGGTGACGCGTTTGCCGCCCACAAACTCGGACTGGATGTCCAGCTGTTTGAGCATTGCGTTGATCATCGGCCCACCGCCATGCACGATCACCGGGTTCACTCCGACCTGCCGCATCAGCACCACGTCGCGGGCAAAGCTGTCCATCGCCTCATCGCTGCCCATGGCGTGGCCGCCCAGCTTGATGACGACAATCGCGCCATCGTAGCGCTGCAAATAGGGCAACGCGCTGTTCAGGGTTGCGGCGGTGGCGATCCAATCCCGGTTCATGTCTCGTGTCTTCATGGCTGTCAGTCCTTTGATCCACCCTGTTAGGGCGTTTGGACCGGGCTGCCAAGACCATACCGCAGCAAATGCAGGCTATGGGGGCCGCGCCGGGTCGGCGCGGCCCCTGTTCAGATCAGCTCATCGCGCGTTTCATCGCGGGAATATTGCTGAGGATCAGCAGGTCGAAGGCCAGTACACCCAACAGGGTCAGCCCTACCAGCGGGAAAGCCATAGCTGTGAACAGCCCGATCAGGACCGCGCCTTTCCACAGCGGTAATTCCGCTGGCATCGGTGGCGCCGCCAGTCGGCGCGCCTTTTGTGGGCGGCGCTTGACCCACATCACCACGCCTGAGACGCAGACGAAGATCACCGACAGGCAGAACACCACGTTGAGAATGAAGTTCCAAGTGCCCATCAACCCCATATGGAATGGGATTCCGACTGCCATGGATTTGCCCATCAGCGAATAGTCCTCATACCGGACATCGGCCAGGATTTTGCCGGTGTACTGGTCGACATGGACAGTTCGGTCGTTCACCGGATCGGTCGAGTCGCTGCTCATGCTGTCGCGGTTGAGTGTCCAGACGCCATCCTCGCCGCCCGGATAGGCCACGCGGAATCGTCCGCTCATCTCCAATGCGGTCCCCAATGCGACCAGTGCGTCGATGTCGATTACAGTGCCCTCTGGCACGCCCCGAATTCCGGCGTCAGAGCCAGAGGCAGGCATGGGTGTTTGCTCTAGCGCCCACGGCACGTCGTTCTGATGACCGTGGTTCATGCTGGCGTGGGTTTCATCCGACAAGGGCACGTTGTCCCACTTCTCGGCTGGAAAGCTGCTCCAGGGTTGAACGATCATACCGCCCCAGACCCCGGCCCAAGACAGGCCCGAGATAAGGAAGACGACCAGCAATAGCGAAATCCAGAAGCCGACCACCGCGTGCAGGGACTTCCACAACGCGCGCCCTCGTGCCTTGAGGTTGGGTACAAAACCCGCCATCACATTGCCGCGCGGCCACCAAAGATAGAGGCCAGTGAACACAAGAACGAGACTCAATCCTGCTGCGATTTCAAGGATGCGGTCGCCAGTGGTACCGATCAGAAGGGTCGAGTGGATATTGTCCGCCAGATCATACCATCCGCCACGGCGATCCCAGGTTTCCAGCACCTGACCGGCGTAAGGATCGACCGCGACCAAACGTTGGCCTGCATCGGTTTTGATACGGAAGACGGTCGCCAGATCCTCGGCCTTGGGACCGATCCATTCGACGACCTGTCCCGGAACGTCGGCCAAAGCGACTTCGGCCTGTTGCGAGACGGGCAGGGCTTTGCCTTCGACCGTGACGGCGATTTTCTCGCCATCGCGCCCGTCAACCTGGGATATGAACATCATCATCAAACCGGTGACGGCGAGGATGATTAGAAACGGGATCACGAAAATCCCGGCGTAGAAATGCCACCGCCACGCGGCGAAGTAGAATTTTTGCGCAGCTGTATTCTGCATCGGGGCCGTGCCCGAAGTTTGGCTATCCATTGCCATTGTTAATCTCCATATACAGACATCCCTTGCGCGCAGGTGCGCGCAGGGTCAAAACAAGGTTTCGCTGTTTCAGGAGAAGCGGGGTGGTCCCCGCGCATCATAGCGGGCGTAGAACCCCGCACTGCGATGGGTGAAATCGGAATGATCCCAGCGCGGCTGCAATTGGAAATCCGCTGGAATGATCAACTCAAACCCGGGCAAATTGGCATCCGCAGTGAGCCCCGCAAAAGGGCACATGGAGCGCGAGTCATGCTCATCATGGATTGGATCGTCCGGGTCCAGATCGACCCATTGCTCGACCGTTCCCTCGCCGGTGCAAAGCACCAGCAGGATCTTGCCGTCATTGCCTTGCGCTGGCATCCAGCCCTGCGGAATTGCACTGGTCGCGAGCAGTGCAAGCAGGGTTAGAACACCAAAGAAGCGCAGGATCAGGGTCATTCCAGATGGGCAATGATCGAGCGTAGCGTCGGCACCCCATCCCCTTTTTCCGAGGATGTCAGAACGATCTCAGGGTATGCGGCAGGGTGTTTGGACAGGGCTGTACGCACTTGGTTCAGCACTTTCTCGCGGTCGTTGGCCTTCACCTTGTCGGCCTTGGTCATGACGCATTGAAAAGTCACGGCGCTGGAGTCCAGCAGCTTCATGATTTCGTCATCCACAGGCTTCACCCCGTGGCGCGAGTCGATCAGAACAAAGGCCCGACGCAGAGTTTGCCGCCCGCTGAGATACTGCTTCAACAGCCGCTGCCATTTCTCAACTACCTTGACCGGAGCATTGGCGTAGCCATAGCCGGGCAGGTCCACCAGATACAGCTCAGGACCTTGGGTGAAAAAGTTGATCTCTTGCGTGCGGCCGGGTGTGTTTGAGGCGCGCGCCAGACCCTTGGTGCCAGTCAGCGCATTGATCAGGCTAGACTTGCCCACATTCGAGCGTCCGGCAAAACAGACCTCAAGCCGGTCGGGGGCGGGCAGGCCGTTCATCGCGACGACGCCTTTGACGAACTCGGATTCACCTGCAAACAGCTTGCGCCCACGCTCCAGCGCGAACGCGTCAGGATCTTCGGCCAGAGGGAAGGGCAGGGCAGTCATAGCAGTTGAACCTTATCGTCAATGCGGATTTCACCGCCTCGGATCACCTCGGCATAAACGCCGAAATCCTGATGGTCCCAACTGTTCAGGGCACCAAGTGTATCTGCGTCCCGCTCGCCCGTGTCGGGGTTGGCAGTGGTTGCCAGACAGCGCGTGATCCGTTCGCGCACGTGGAACACGGCCTGTCCAATCTGAACTTCACGCCCGAGCCAATCGAACTCCTCCCACAGGGGCAGGCCATCGAACCAGATATTGCCGCGCCAGCGGATGGGCGAGAACTCACGGCCCAGCTTCTGTTCGACTGCGCGGTGGCTGGCCATGTTGCACAGGCTGATGGAGGGGAAATCACTGTCGGTCATGCCCCGACCGGGCACACGCACGATCCGCGCCGATGCGGCGCGATCCGCAGGCATCAGCGGTTTGACCCACTCCAGAAAGATGTCTTGCTGGGTATCGGGCGCAAAGCTCAGATCCGGACGATCAGGGTGGCGCAAGGTCACGCTATCGCCGTGGGATTCGGCCGAGATCGCCATCAGCTTGGGCGCCTTCGCGCCGCGGCTGAAATTTACGCAGGGTGCCCATTCCGAGCCGTCGGTCCTGGCAGCCTCATGCGCGACGGCCCAAACACGATCCCCGGGCATGGTCTGCCCGGGGAGTACAGTGATCTCGGTCAGGGCTTCTCGCCCATGGCTCTTGATCGGGTGCCGCCAGATGGCTGAGACCTGCCCACTCATTTGCCGTCCGTTTTCGGCGTGCGCTTGAAGCCTGACTTGATGTTGCCAAACACGTCCGGCTTATATCCTTGGCTGCGCATGATCAGATACTGCTGGGTGAAGGTGATGGTGTTGTTCGCGATCCAGTAAACCACCAGACCGCTGGCAAACCCGCCCAGCATGAACATGAAGACCCAGGGCATCCAGGCAAAGATCATCGCCTGTGTCGGATCGGTTGGTGCCGGGTTCAGCTTTTGCTGCAGCCACATCGAGATACCCAGCAGCAGGGGCAGGATCCCGATAAAGATCAGCGCAAGGAAGCTTTCGGGCGCGGGTGCGGCCCAGGGCAACAAGCCAAACAAGTTGTAGATCGAGGTCGGGTCCGGCGCGCTGAGGTCCTGGAATGGACCAAACCACGGGGCCTGACGCAGTTCGATAGTGACGAAAATCACCTTATACAGAGAGAAGAAGATCGGGATCTGCATCAGGATCGGCAAACAGCCCGCGGCGGGGTTTACCTTTTCCTTCTTGTACAGCTCCATCATGCCCTGCTGCATCTTCTGGCGGTCGTCGCCCGCAGCCTCTTTCAAGGCTTCCATCTGCGGCTGAAGCTCCTTCATCTTCGCCATCGAGACGTAGGATTTGAACGCCAGTGGGAACAGGATCGCCTTGATGATCAGCGTCAGGCCGATGATGGACCAACCCATGTTGCCGATCAGAAGGTTGATGTTGTGCAGCAGCCAGAAGATCGGTTTTGTCAGGAAGAAGAACCAACCCCAGTCGATGCTGTCGATGAATTTCTGAACACCCTCGGATTGGTATTCCCGAATGGCTTCCCATTCCTTCGCACCCGCGAACAGGCGGGTGCTGACCTCTTCCGTTGCACCCGGAGCCACTGTCAGGGTCGGAAGCACTGTTTCGGTCTGATAGATTTTGCGGCGAGAATCGTATTTTGCGGCTGCTTTGAAGGCCGATCCGGGCTCGGGGATCAGTGTTGTCATCCAGTAGTGATCGGTGAACCCGATCCAACCGTCTTCTTTGACCTGATAGACCTCGGCCTGCGCGCGTTCGTTCGGGTCGATGTCGAAGTCACGGACATCGCCATAGTCGACCTCGGTCAAGGTTCCGTCGGCCATGCCGATCACGCCTTCATGCAGGATGAAGAAGTTCTTGAGGCCCGGCAGATCGCCGTCTTCGCCAATACCATGGCGGGCCAGAATGCCGTAAGGGGCCATGCTAACCTCGGCGCCGGTGGCGTTTTCGACCGACTGGGTCACCGAGAACATGTAGTTTTCGTCCACCGAGACCGTGCGGCGGAAGGTCAGGCCGTTGCCGTTGTCCCACGCCAGTGTGATGGGAGTGTCCACGCCCAATGTCTCACCCTGCTCAAGGGTCCAAAGGGTGTTGGGGCCGGGAACGTCCGTGCCGCTAACACCGGATCCGGGGGCCCAGCCATAGAGGGCGTAGTAGGCCGAATCCGACCCGACCGGGGCCAGTAGTTCGACGATCGGTGCGTTCTCCTCAAGCGAGACTTTGTAGTCCTTCAGGAACAGCTCATCAATGCGGCCGCCCGACAGCGACAGGCTGCCTTTCAGACGGGGCGTATCAATCGCGACGCGCGGGGCCTGCTCTTCGGGCTGAGCCTCTTCTGCGGTTGCGGTTGCCTCACCGACCGTTCCGGTGCCGCTTGCGCTGGGTGCTTGAATCTCGGACCCTTCGGTTGCTGCGATCTCGGTTTGTTCCGTTCCGGGCGTGGGTTCCGGCGGAGGGAACAACACGAACCAGACCAGGATCACGAGAAAGCTGAGCGCGGTTGCAAGGATGAGATTCTTGTTCTGATCGTCCATCTGGGACAGCCACCTTGAGCAGTAAAGACACCCGCAGGGTTCAATAGAGTGCAGGCCCAAAGGTCAAGCGGAATCGGCTGTAAATTCGTCGCGTCGTGGCATTCCGGGCCACTCTTTCACGGAATTCAGCCGGTTTGGCGTCCGATTTTCGGAACGCCGTTCATCTTGCCGTTATGCGCGGCCATCCAGTCCAGCGTCTTTTCGAAGGGCATTGGCTTGCCAATGCCAAAGCCCTGCACGTGATCACAACCAAGCTGGGCCATCAGGGCATGTTCCCCCGGTGTTTCGACCCCTTCTGCCAGCGTCTCGAGATTCAGGCGTTCGGCCATGGTCAGGATCGCACTGGCCATCTGTTGCTGGCTGGGGTCCTGATCGGACTTGGCGACGAAGGAACGGTCGATTTTGATCCGCGAAACGTTGAACCGCTTGATCGACGCGATCGAGGCATGCCCGGTGCCGAAATCATCCAGATCAATACAGCACCCCAAAGCCGCAAGGCCGGTGACATTGCGGGTGATCACGTCATCGGGGCGGCGGGAAAAGACGGTCTCTAACACTTCGACGGTCAGCCTGTCGGGGGTCAGGTCGAATTGATCAAGCTCCCATTCGAGGCGGTCGATCAAACTAGGTCCGCGCAGCTCATCCGAGGAGAAGTTGACGCCCATACGTGGCACAATAACGCCCACCCTGTCCCAGGACCGCATGGCGGTGAAGGCGTGGTTCCGGACGGCCTGACCCAAACGCTCCATCAAATCGGCTTGTTCGGCGAAGGGCAGGAAGACTTGAGGACTCAGTACACCTTTCTGCGGATGTTCCCACCGGGCCAGCGCCTCAAAACCCGTAACGCGGCCGGTATCCGTGGATACCTGTGGTTGGAACCACGGGCGGATATCGCCATGATCCAGTGCCGCCTCGAACTCCTTGCGCAGATTGCTGCGGACCAGTGACCTGCGCCGGGTCTCGGAGGAATAGGCCCGAATCGTCGAGGGCCCGCTGCGTTGCGCCTCGGTCAGCGCATCGGTGCTGGCGGCTTTCCAGTCCGCGACGGTATCGCCAGCAATTGTTTTGTTCATGCTGAACCCAATTGAACAGGTCAGGTAGAGGCCGATTCCATTGAGCATGATCGGCTCTTCTACCGCAGACTGGATGCGCCCGGACATCTGAATGCAGGCCTCAAGATCCAGTTGCTGCGACGGATGCAGCCCGATCATCAGGCCGTCATCCCCGACCAGCATCGCAATGTCATCGTCGCGGATCATCGAAAGAACGCGGCTGCAGAATTGCTGGTGAATGTGATCGGCGGCGGCTTGACCGTGAATATCCACAACCTCGGAAAAGCCGTCGATTGCAATGGCGATGCAGGCTGTACCAGCCTCTTGCTGTTGCGCGATTTCAAGCTTTTCTGACAGGGCCAGATTGAACTGATCACTCGGTAGCACACCACCGATTGCCTGCCCTGCGCGCGCTTTTGACTGACTGGTCACAATCCCCGCCACCGCGAACATCAACGGCACCCCAAGCGTCACACTGACAAGTGCGCGTTCGCCCCCTAGCCAAAACGCCCCAAGGCTGAGCGCTGGCAGAAAGGCCAGTGCAGATGGCCCGCTGAGGGCAGAGGTCATAGGACGGAGAAAACGGTCAAAATCAGGAAGTTTCCGCATAGCTATTCCGGGCCTTGGGCATCAAACGCTCAAGGTGAACGGTAGGAAACCAGTCTGAGTCAGACGTTAACGCAACTGCGGAATTTCAGCAGAATTTTCGCCTTTTTTGCTGAAATCCAGGGAGAGCCCTGAAAAGTCGAACAATTTCGGGTCCAATAAATGCGAGGGGCGGGCGTTGGTCAGGGCGCGGAACATCACCTGACGGCGGCCAGGGCTGTTCTTTTCCCACTGATCGAGAATCTGTTTGACCTGCTGGCGCTGCAACCCGTCCTGACTGCCGCAAAGATCGCAGGGAATGATCGGGTAACTCATCGCCTTGGCGAATTTCTCGCAATCGACCTCGGCCACATGGGCCAGTGGGCGGAAGACGAACAGGTCGCCCTCTTCATTAACCAGCTTGGGCGGCATGGTTGCCAGACGCCCGCCGTGGAACAGGTTCATGAAGAAGGTTTCCAGAATGTCATCGCGGTGATGGCCCAGCACCACAGCCGAGCATCCCTCTTCCCGCGCGATGCGATACAGGTTGCCCCGGCGCAGGCGCGAACACAGGGCGCAATAGGTCCGGCCTTGCGGAACCTTGTCCATCACAACGGAGTATGTGTCCTGATATTCAATCCTGTGGGGAACGCCCATCCGCTCCAGAAACTCGGGCAGAACAGTGGCGGGAAAGCCGGGTTGCCCCTGATCCAGATTGCAGGCCAGCAAATCGACCGGCAGCAACCCGCGCCATTTCAGCTCATAAAGAACGGCAAGCAGGGTGTAGCTGTCCTTGCCGCCCGACAGGCAGACCAGCCAGCGCGGCGGCGTGCCGTCCTTGTCATGGGAGGACGGGTCGATCATCCCGTACTGCTCGATCGCCTCGCGGGTCTGGCGCACGATGCGTTTGCGCAGCTTCTTGAACTCAGTCGCCGAGGGCGCGCCAGCAAACAGCGGATGGATATCGTCGGCTTCATCAAACATGGGCCGTGATTACAGCGCAGGATGCGCGCGGGCAAGGTGTCGTGAACTTGGGTCAGCCTTTGGGGAAAATCGCCGCCTGTGATATGATCTTCGGATTTACCGACGGAGTTTAAAATGGACTATTTCTTTACCGTCCGTGGACGCAACGGCAATCACTATTCAAACAAACTGGGCAAGGCGCGCTATTTGGCGATCCCGTCCAACGTAAAGACACCAGCACGTAAACATGAAATCCGAATCTCTGACTGGCTGGACAAGGTGCAGCAGGCCGCCGGAGCGACGGATCATGAAAAGGGCCACATCGTCTTTTTCGTGCATGGCTTCAACACCGCGCAGTTCGAGATGTTGGAGCGGCACCGCAAGATCCGCAAGGGGCTGGAGGCCCATGGCTTCAAAGGTGTGATCGTCAGCTTTGACTGGCCAAGCGACGGCTCAGTCTTGGGCTATAGCTCGGACAGGGCCGATGCCCGGCGCTCGGCGGATAAGCTGTTCAATGACGGGATCAGACGCCTGTCCAAAATGCAGACCCCGGATTGCCCCCACAATGTTCACGTTCTGGCGCATTCGATGGGGACGTTTCTGGTGCGCGAGGCCATGGACTATGCCGATGACGACCATGAGATCGCACAGCACAGCTGGACCACCAGTCAGATCGCCTTTGTCGCGGCAGATGTCTCGGCCAAGTCTTTCCGTGAGGGTAGCTCCAAGACCTCATCCTTGATGCGGCGGTGTACGAGGCTAACCTGCTACTACAGCCCGTTTGATGAGGTTCTTTCGATCTCTGAGGTCAAGCGCGTGGGCGTTTCGCGTCGGTTGGGGCGTGTGGGTATGCCTTCGGACCATCCTGAAAAGGCGGTTAACCTGTATTGCGGCAAGTTCTTCAATGACAATCGCGCGGATTACCCGGATGGGCCATCTGCCAGCCACAGCTGGTATTTCGACTCGCCCCGGTTCTATGAAGATTTGCACCACACTCTGCTTGGTAAGTTGGATCGTGAGGTTATCCCGACCCGAAGGTTCACGGACCGAGGGAATCTGGCGCTTGTCTAATCGTCTTCGGATTTCTCGGGCACCGGGTCATACCCCGTACCACCCAATGGGTGGCAGCGCCCGATTCTACGGGCGGCCAGCCACGCGCCCTTGATCGCGCCGTGTTTCTCTAGCGCTTCTAGCGCATAGGCCGAACACGTCGGCTGGTAGCGACAATTAAATCCGACCCAGGGGCTGAAAACCAACCGGTATGCGCGCACTGGCAGGGCGAATATGCGCGCCAGCAAGGTCATTTGCGAGGGGAGTGAATCTTGCGTAGCGCATAGCACAGATCGTCGAGCATGGCGTCAAACGCCCGCCCGGCGGTGCCCTCGGCGCGGCCGATCAGGACATAGTCCCAGCCCTCATGCCCTTGTGTCGGCAAGACTGCACGGGCGGCTTCGCGCAGGCGGCGCTTGGCGCGGTTGCGGGCCACCGCATTGCCGACCTTCTTGGAACACGTAAACCCGACGCGAATGCCTGGGCTCTCATCCGGCGCGCGCCTGCGCGCCTGCACCATCATCGAGGATGTGCCTTGTCGACGCGCCCTTGCCGCTTTCAGGAAATCCGAACGATTCTTGAGAACGGTCAGAGGTTTGGGCACGCAAACGGACGCCGCCGGGGGCTTGACCCTCGGTTGGTTGATACCATCCTCAGGGGCCTCCGGCGGCGTCATGTTCATAACCTGATCGGTGAGGCGGTTTACGCGCTCAGCGATTTGCGGCCGCGTGCACGGCGCGCGTTCAGGATTTTGCGGCCGGCTTTGGTGGCCATGCGCGCGCGGAAACCGTGGCGGCGTTTGCGAACCAGGTTCGAAGGCTGATAGGTGCGTTTCATCGCTCCGTCTCCAATCTATAGCGGTGGGTGCGGCGCGGATTCGCCTGGCCCGAGTGTTCGAAGCCCGTCCTCTACTGCCAAGCGGGGGGTAAGTCAAACCCCAAGGCACGGGTTTTCGCGCCTTTTGCAACAATTCTGTAACCTGGCCGGTCAAAAGATTTCAGAATCCGGTTGTTTGCGCCCCGAACCCTCACATTCCCTGCCACAGAGTTCAAGGCCGCGTGAATGGCCTGTTGCAAGCCCACATTGAAGCGCATGTTGGGGTCAGAATGAAACAATCAAAGCCGGACAGCCAGATGAGCGAAACAACCCAAGCACCGCGCGGCGGGTTTGCGCGCCATATTCCATTGCTTGTGATCCTAACCGTCGCCGCGGTGGGGTTCTTCACCCTTGGGGACTACCTGACGTTTGAAACCCTGCGTGACAATCGCGAGGCCCTGTTGGCGTGGCGCGATGCGAATTATTGGGCGATGGCCGGGGCGTTCGTGGCGATTTACATTGTGATCGTGGCGTTTTCCCTGCCCGGAGCCGCCGTCGCCTCGATGACTGGTGGTTTCCTGTTCGGCCTATTCGCAGGCACCGCGTTCAACGTGTTCGCAGCCACAATCGGCGCATCCGCCATCTTTCTGGCCGCGCGCTGGGGCTTGGGTGAGTCGTTGACGGCGCGGCTGGAAGCCTCGGAAGGGACCATCAAGAAACTCAAGGACGGCCTGCGCGAGAATGAGATCTCGGTCCTGTTTCTGTTGCGTCTTGTGCCCGTGGTTCCGTTCTTTGTGGCCAATCTGGTCCCGGCTCTGGTGGGCGTGAAGTTCCGCAACTTCCTGTTCACTACCGCGCTGGGCATCATTCCGGGCGGGATTGTCTACACCTGGATCGGCGTTGGTTTGGGCGGTGTCTTTGATCGCGGAGAAACGCCGGATGTTTCGCTGCTTTGGGAACCTTTTGTTATCGGTCCGATCATAGGCTTGTGCGTATTGGCCGCTCTGCCCATTCTGATCAAAGCCCTGCGCGGTAAAAAGGACGCCTGAATTCCATGAAAGAGCTGAAAACAGATATCCTGGTCATCGGCGCCGGGTCGGGCGGTTTGTCGGTTGCGGCAGGGGCGGCGCAGATGGGGGCCGATGTGATCCTGCTGGAAGGCCACAAGATGGGCGGGGATTGCCTGAATTTCGGCTGTGTCCCCTCCAAGGCCCTGATCGCCAGTGGCAAGATGGCCTATGGGCAGGCCCATTCCGCTCCCTTTGGCGTGGCCGATGTTGTGCCGCAAGTGGACTATGCCGCCGCCAAGGATCACGTGCACGGCGTTATCGCTCAGATCGAGCCGATGGACAGTCAGGAGCGGTTCGAGGGCTTCGGCGTCAAGGTGATCCGCGAATTTGGCACCTTCCTGTCTCCGACACAGGTGCAGGCGGGTGAGAACGTGATCACCGCCCGGCGGGTTGTCATCGCCACCGGATCATCGCCGCTTGTGCCGCCGATCCCGGGGCTGGACACTGTGCCCTTCTTCACGAATGAAACCATCTTTGATCTGAAGGACAAGCCCGACCACCTGCTGATTATCGGCGGCGGCCCCATCGGGATGGAGATGGCGCAGGCCCATATCCGGCTGGGCTGCAAGGTGACCGTGATCGAAGGCGCAAAGGCGCTGGGCAAGGATGACCCCGAGGCCGCGGCCCTTGTTCTGGAGACCCTGCGGGCCGAAGGGGTCGATATTCAGGAACAAGCCATGGTCGCACAGATCCGAGGCTCGGCTGGCGCGGTCGAGGTTGTCACCCAGAACGGAGACATCTTTGCCGGTACCCACCTGCTGATGGCGGCTGGACGCAAGGCCAATGTCGAACGCCTGAACATTGAGGCCGCGGGGATCGAGCGCACGCGCACAGGGATTAAGGTGGATGACGCTCTGCGCACGACCAACCGCAAGGTCTATGCCATCGGCGATGTGGCAGGTGGTCTGCAATTCACCCATGTAGCGGGGTATCACGCGGGCATTATCATCCGCTCGGCCCTGTTTGGTCTGCCGTCAAAGGCCAAGACATCTCACATCCCTTGGGCCACCTATACGGACCCCGAACTGGCTCAGGTCGGCCTGACCGAGGCGCGGGCCCGTGAACAGCATGGCGACGCGATGGAGGTTGCTCGGTTCGACTACCACCACAATGACCGCGCCATATCCGAGCGTAAGACAAAGGGCTTCATCAAGGTCATGGTCGTGAAAGGACGCCCCGTGGGCGCGACAATCGTCGGACATCAGGCCGGAGAACTGATCAACTTGTGGTCCCTTGCACTGGCCAATAACCTGAAGATGGGGCAGATCGCCGCGATGGTTTCGCCCTATCCGACGATCGGAGAGCTTAACAAACGTGTGGCGGGGGCTTATTTCTCGCCAAGGCTGTTTGAGAATCAGACGGTTAAACGCGTGGTCAGGTTCGTGCAACGCTGGATCCCCTGACCGGAAGAGGAGCGCCAATTGAACTCGCTGTCCGGCCGATTTCTGATCCTGACGACGGTCTTCGTGATGTTGGCCGAAGTCCTGATCTTTGTGCCGTCCATCGCGCGTTTCCGAGAAGACTTCCTGCTGAACCGGCTGGAACGCGCGCAGATCGCGTCTTTGGCGTTGCTGGCTGATGATATGCTCGCCGACGATCTTGAGGCCGAGCTGCTGGTAAATGCGGGTGTCTACAACGTTGTCCTGCGGCGCGATGAGGTGCGGCAGCTGATGCTGTCATCGCCGATCCCGGAACAGATCACCAACACCTATGACCTGCGCGATGCTGGCCCGTGGATCTTGATCCGCGACGCAATGAACCGGATTTTCACCACAGAGAATGAAGTCATCCGCGTGATCGGCGAGCCAGTCAAAGGGGCCGGTCTACTGATCGAGGTCACCATAGACAGCATGCCCTTACGCATGGCGATGGTCGACTACGGGCTGCGCATTCTGGGTTTGTCCTTCGTTATCTCGATCATCACGGCCTTCTTCCTGTTTCTTGCGGTGCGCGTCGTGCTGGTGCGCCCGATCAAAAGCGTTGTCGGCTATATGCAACGCTATGCCAGCGCGCCCGAGGATGCGCGGGGCATTATCACTCCCAACTCCAAGGTTACCGAACTGCGTGAGGCGGAAGAGGCCCTGAAGATGTTGCAGACCGACCTGACGCAGGCGCTAAAACAGCGTGAGCGCCTGGCGCAACTGGGTGGTGCGGTGGCCAAAGTCAGCCATGATCTGCGAAATATTCTGACGTCAGCGCAACTGTTCACCGACCGGATCGAGGCCAGCGATGACCCCTTGGTCCGCCGCATGGCGCCCAAGCTAGTCAACTCGATCACTCGCGCGGTTTCGCTGTGTGAAAGCACCCTTGCCTTTGGCCGCGCGGAAGAGCCTGCGCCGACCCTGACCATGGTGCGCGTCCGCGACATCGCCGAGGATGTTGCCGCAAGCGAGCAGCTGGCTGTCGCCGATGCCTGCGTCGAAATCGTGAACGAAGTGCCTGACGATCTGGTCGTGCGCGCAGACCCAGAGCAGCTCTTCCGCGTGATCATGAACCTTGTACGCAATGCCCGGCAGGCTCTGGTCTCCTCAGGCAAACCCGGGCGCGTCACTGTCACCGGCTGCGCCATGGAGGCCAGCTGGTGCATCGAAATCCGCGATACCGGCCCCGGCCTACCGCCCAAAGCCCGCGAGAATCTGTTCACGCCATTCCAAGGCGGCGTGCGCAAGGGCGGCTCGGGCCTTGGGCTTGCGATTTCACAGGAATTGGTGCGCGGACATGGGGGGGATCTTGTGCTGAAAGAGACCGGACCCACCGGTACAACCTTTGAAATAAGCCTCCCACGCGGCGATCTAACTTTTTGAAGGTTTTTTGCAGAATCGGCTTGCACGTCTCCCGCACCAGGTCTAAACACCGCCTCACCAACGCGGACCGATAGCTCAGCTGGATAGAGTACTTGACTACGAATCAAGGGGTCGGGGGTTCGAATCCTCCTCGGTCCGCCACTTGGTGATTTTCCCAAATCTCAATGAGATACACTAGGTTGCTTAAACCTTTGTGTTTTATGGCTGTGGCCGGGTTGGATGGTTTCGTTGGATTTTATCCGATCATACCCGTATACTTTCATTGAGTGGTATATTTTGTGGTATTTTCATGGCTGCGCTCAGCGGGAAGCTGACAAAGAAGCTGGTATAGAATCTCGGCCCGGGTCGGCATGGCGACGGTTCTGGCCTTTATCTCGTTGTCGATCCCTCGGGCGCACGGCGCTGGATCGTGCGCGTAACGGTCAAAGGACAGAAAAACCGCAAGGGCGCTCCTCTGCGCACGGATTTTGGGTTGGGTGGCGCTGATGTTGTCACTCTGAACCAAGCCCGCGAAAGAGCTCTCGAGTATCGACGAATGGCAAAGTCAGGGCTGAACCCTAGGTTCAATGCCCAGCGCGAAATTCCAACCTTCGAGGATCTCAGCCGACAGGTCCACATCGACCGCCTGCCAACATGGAAGAATGCCAAACACGGACAGCAGTGGCTCAACACCTTGCGCGACTACGCGTTCCCAAAGATCGGCCGTATGCCCGTGGACAGCATCGATCAGCCCGAAGTGCTGATGTGCCTATCCCCCATCTGGACCGAGAAACACGAAACTGCAAAGCGACTGTCTCAGCGGATCAAAACGGTGCTCGACGTGGCAAAGTCCAGGGGGTTCCGCTCGGGCGAGAACCCGGTGACCGCGATCCGCGAAGGCAAGGTGCTGCCCACCGTCAAGGCCAAGGTCCAGCACCATGACGCAATGCCATGGCAAGAAGTACCCGCGTTCTATGCCGATTTGCAGAACCGCTCTGCCATGGCCGCCAAGGCGCTGCAGTTCACCATTCTGACTGCCTGCCGAACCTCAGAGGTGCTGGAGATGAAATGGCCCGAGGTCGATGTTGATGCGCGTCTGTGGACTATACCATCGGAGCGCATGAAAGGCGGGCAGGTCCACCGTGTCCCCCTCACCAACGAAATGCTGGCCATTCTGGAGCCGCTCCGCGCGCTGGCCTCTGACTATGTGTTTGAGGGGCAAAAGCGGCACCAGCCATTGTCGAATATGTCCATGCTGATGCTGCTGCGCCGGATGCGGCAGGATGGCGTCACCGTGCATGGATTCCGCAGTTCGTTTCGGGATTGGGCGGCGGAGGCTGCAAACGCACCACGTGAACTGGCGGAAGCGGCTTTGGCCCATCAGGTTGGGTCCGATGTGGAGCGGGCCTATGCACGGTCGGATTTGTTGGAACGGCGAAGAGAGTTAATGGAGTTTTGGTCGAAATCACTGCAGTTGTCAGTCGCTAGAAACGGAAGCACAAGATGATCGCCCCTCAAGGATTTCGGCCTGTATTGGAAGTTGACAGACTAGCCCATGACCTCTCTCAAAACATGATGAACGATCTGTTCAGCGATCTATTCGACAGAATTCCACATAAAGAAGGATCGCCTGAGCATTTTGCGGAGCTACAACTCCTGGTAAATGACATAGCGAAGCAGCTTGTTGAGAAAAAATACTCGATAACGGATCAATTCTTGAATTCAGTTTCAAAACTGTTCGTTGCTTCTCACGAAGGTTGTGTACTGGAGATATCCAAGACCATGGTACTTCCAGATCAGAGTTTTTTCTTCGATCAAGACGACTATTTGGCCAACAGAAACGATCAATATGCGTGTATAGATACTGAGCTTTGGGTCGTCGATTGCGAAAAGTTGTCCGCGCTGCAAGCGAGAACTGTAAAACTAGCCGGAGAACACGGTTTGACTGAAGGAAAAGGTCTGTATACCCATGCTCGCTACTTTGAGCATCTTCAAAGATTTGATGGCTGGTCGTTGTGCATTAGCGAAAATGATTTCCCCTCGACGCCACAAGAACTCAAGCAAGTCTTGAGCCAAGAGGATAGTGCTCTCGAAGCAAGTGAAAGTGTAAAAAAACAGATTCTCGCGGTGACCGAGGATCGCAATATCACGAAAGCTACCGTTCGGGAGTTTTTCCCGCATCTGTCAGTCAGGCAGTTTGACCATTTCTGGCGTCTTGCCGCAGAAATCCGCCCAGAGCTATCGAAACCAGGTCGAAAATCCTAACACTGTTTCGAAACGAGTTTTGAATTGCGACGCCTATTTCGAGTTTAAACGAAAGGATACCTTGGCCATCGAAACTGATCCAAGAGGATTTCAACGATGGCAAATGTCTTCAATGACGACCGGGTCTATTTTCCAGAAGATCCTGAAATGCAATTGCTGGGAAACCGCGAAAAGCTGGCTCAATGGCGCCACCGCATGTGTGGTCCGGCCTATATCCGCATCGGTCGGCGGATCGCCTATCATGGCGCCGACCTGAACGCCTGGCTTGCGGCCCGGCGCACCGATCCCAACAACGAGGCTGCATAATGAAAAACCCCAACTCCAAGCGCGGAGATGGGGCTTTTCCAGTGACATCAACTGCCACCCTAGCAAGTCCAGTTGATGCCACAGGATGCCCCGCGCCGACAAGACAAAACGAGCGCCGGTACTACTGGTCGCCCCTGAGCCATTCGGTTGAACGGGTGATCGTACGGAAAGGACGGATCGAGCATGGCTGATATGTCCTTTTCCAAGTCAATCAATACCAGTCAAGACAGGAGGCCAGACACTGGCCCTCTTGCCCGAACCAATCATCGGGAAACTGCTGAGACCTACAGCGGCGAAATCTTTCGCCATGGTATCTATCGCGTTTCTGTCTGCCGGGATGGCATCCAATGGCTGTTTCAGCGCCAGAGACCCCAATTTCCGGCCGGGGGAGCGGCGTGGGACACACTCGGGTACTGTGTGTCCAAATCCGGCCTAACCCGGCTCGTCCGGGCGCATATCGGCTGCGACGTTCCGGAGTTGGATGCCCTTCCCGAGCGTTTCCAGCGGAGGTGTCGCGATGAGTAGACGGCGGTCTCCCAAAGGCAAACGGTCGGATGAGGGGCAATACATCCCTCTGCCCTACGCAATGATCAAATCTCCTGCGTGGCGGGCTTTGTCGGGACCTGCAGTGAAGCTCTGGCTGGAGCTTCACACCCGCTTCAACGGCAGCAACAACGGCAAGCTGTTCCTGTCGATGAACGAAGCGGCAGAGATTCTAGGCCTAGGTAAGGCCACCGTTCAACGCGCTTTCGAGGATCTGCAGGACAAAGGCTTCCTTGTGCTGGAGCAGGAAGGCAACTGGTATCACCGTCGCGCCCACGAATGGCGGTTAACGACTAAGACCACACAAACCCGGTCCGGCAAAAAAGCCGCCACTAACAACTGGCGTTTCTGGCAGCCCGAAAAAACAAAACGCGGTTCTGGTACGGACCCGTCAGCATCCTCTGTGGTTCCGTTTGAGAACCCAAAGACCCCGCATGGTTCCAAATCAGAACCCGTCAGGCCGGTTTTTCGTCGGTCCTTCGGTTCTGAATCGGAACACTAATACTAACCACTCCCTGTTGCGCGAGGCGGACATGAGCAAGACACTTAAAGACGATGGCAACGAACTGCAGACTAGCAACTCCGAGCTCACGGAGGCGGAAACCAATGCGATTGCGGATTTGAAGGAACGGAAGAGATCAGGCGTTCGGGCTCCGGACATCAAGTTAGACTTCGATGAAGACACACGCAGGCTCACGGTTGGGCACAAGGGAAAAGACCCAAAAGCGGCTTGTGCTTTGGCGATGCATGAGCTCGGCACCGTTGACTATCGGTTCTTCGAAGGAGTCATGGACCAAGTGGCAATCCTCGGACAACAGGACAGCTCTGTTTCTGAGAGCGCATCCAACTTCGTGATGTCCGTTGTTGCCGGGGTAAGGCCCCAAGACGAGATTGAAGCCATGCTTGCGATCCAGATGGGTGCGATCCATCAGGCCACGATGATGATGGCACGGCGCCTGAACCACGTAAAAACTCTCCCGCAGCAAGATTCAGCGGAACGAGCGCTCAACAAACTTGCGCGGACCTTCACCAGCCAGGTTGAAACCCTGAAGCGGTATCGCTCCAAGGCAGATCAAACCGTCCGAGTTGAACGCGTGGAAGTCAAAGAAGGTGGGCAGGCAATCGTTGGTAATGTTCAAAACGGGGGGCGGGGCGATGACAAAAAGTGACGACAACCTCATGGACCCAACGAAAAGTCTCAGAGATGCACCGAGGTGTGCTGCTAGGGCGAAGTCTACCGGTAGGCGATGTCGTGCTCCGGCTGTTCAAGGTTGGAGAGTATGCCGAATGCATGGTGCCAAAGGAGGGCATACTGCGGGACCAAGCCATCCGTCTTGGAATCACGGAGAAAGATCGCGGACGGCGGAGCAGACACGCAAAGCCGTCAATGACTTGATACGAAGGGAACGAAAACTGCAGGAATTGCTCAATTGACTAAGGTTCTAGAATTGCAGTGTCGCTCGACAGAGACCTGCAGTTTTTCATCATAAACTGGACACTCAAGCAGACTAAAACTCTGCGAGCAAAGCAGCCATCAACGCGTAGACGTCAATTGCAGCATTGGTGTTTGTTGGTCATTCAGGCGGCGGTTTTCAAATTGTGAAAGAACCGCGCAGAGGCGACCATTGGCACGAAACAGAGTGCTTTCCTCATGGGTTAATTTTCACTCTGCAAGCCAAACCACCTAGAATTTCGGATGTTCCAAGTTCCAACGATCCGCCGTAGGCGGCCAATAAATCAACGGAAATAGGTAGCCCTAGCCCTGTTCCTTTTACAGAGGTATCGAGGCGACCGCCGGAGCGAAGGACCTCAAGCCGGGCCTCCTCTGGGATTCCGGATCCGTCGTCCTCGACGCGAAGTTCGATGCCGCTGCCCGTGCGCCTGGCGGTGATTTGGAATGTTGTCCGACTCCATTTGAGGGCGTTGTCGAGGAGGTTCCCGATCACTTCCTCGATGTCCTGGGGGTCCATTCGAACGTGGAGACCAGTCTCGCAATTCGAAACAAGCGTCTTCCCCTCGCGTTCGGCCATAACCGAGAACAACCGGGACAGTCGTTCCAGCGAATTCGAAAGATCTGTCCTGGAATGCGTTAACTCTCCGGTGTTTGATGCGCGCATGCGCGCAAGTGAACGGCTAAGCTGGGCGTCAATTCGGGTTAGCGCTTCTTCCGCAGGCTCTGTGTGTGCTCCGGCGTCTGCGAGTTCTGCCAATTCGTTTCGTAAGATGGCCGTCGGTGTTTTTAGGGCATGTGCCAGATCCGCTGCTTGTCTTCGCGAACCTGAGACAATCTCGCGGTTTCGATGCAGAAGTTTGTTGAGATCTTCCACCAGGGGCGAAACCTCTTCCGGGTAGTCTTCGGGGGTCAGCTCATCGCCTCGATCCCAGCGATGGGCGACATCGACGCGCAACTTCCGGAGTGGGCCAACAATGGCGGACATCAACAAAAGAGAACTTGCCACTCCGATCAAACCAACCAATCCGAAAACCGGGAGAAGGTATCTTTGCGCAGCGCCGCGTTCGTTGATCAGTTCGCTCCTGCTTTCGGCAACAGTTACGCCCCACTCCGTCCCGTCTTCGAACGTGATCTTTTGATAGACGCTACGAATGGCTTCGCTATCTGGACCCGAGGTGTTCCAAATGATTGTTTCGTCATTTCCGTGAGGAGGCTCGGCGATCGTTTCATCAAAGAGTGAAGCGGATGTATAGATGGCGCCGGTACTGTCCGTTACTTGCCAATACCGCCCCGAATATGGCGTGCTATAGGCCGGATCGAATACCAACTGCCGCAGGGTTTCAGGGTCATCCGTGGTGGCGCTGAGGCCAACAACAACCTGCGTGTGCCGGTCTTGTAGCGTTGCGTCGAACTGTTCCAGAACGCGCGTGTTGATGTAGGAAAACACCATCAGCGTACCGACGCCTACGGACAATGCTCCCGAAGCGATACCTCCGAGTAAGGCCCGTTGGCGCAACGAGAGCATTAGGCGGAGTCAATCATATAGCCGCGACCCCGGACGGTTGTAATCAAATCGGAGCCCAGTTTTTTGCGCAGGCGGGTCACAAATACTGCAATCGTGTTGGAATCTCTGTCGCCGTCATATTCGTATATGTGTTCCGACAGCTCAGTACGCGACACCATGCGACCGATGTTGTGCGCCAGATAGGTCAGAACGGCGATCTCCTGCGCGGTCAAATCGACAGGTATGCCCCCAACGGTGACCCGACCATTCCGCGTATCTAGAGAAACCTCTCCCATTTCTATCACGGGGTTCAACTGACCGCTCTGACGTCGCAAGATGGCCCGTACCCGCGCCGCCAATTCAGGCATGTGAAACGGCTTGGTCATATAGTCATCCGCGCCAGCATCCAGACCGTCGACGCGTTCGCTCCAGCCATCTCTGGCCGTCAGGATCAAGACCGGTGTCTTGACGCCCGCGCTGCGCCATTCACGCAGGACCGAAATGCCGTCACGCTCAGGTAGGCCGATGTCGAGGATGATCATGTCGTACGGTTCAGTCGACCCCAGATGCAGGGCATCTGTACCATTGTTGGCCACGTCGACCACGCGACCTTCCGCGCCCAATAGCTTTTTGACTTGCTCACAAAGCTGGCGCTCGTCTTCAGCAAGGAGTATTCGCATATCCAGAGGCTACAGCTAAATCAGCGCGACCTTAACTCTAATTTTTTCCACCGCCGTTTCCACCGCCATTGCCGCCTCCGTTTCCACCGCCATTGCCGCCGCCGTTTCCACCGCCATTGCCGCCGCCGTTTCCACCGCCATTGCCGCCTCCGTTTCCACCGCCATTGCCGCCGCCGTTTCCACCGCCATTGCCGCCGCCGTTACCACCACCGTTTCCACCGCCATTGCCGCCGCCGTTTCCACCGCCATTGCCGCCGCCGTTGCCGCCAGCATTGCTTCGACTTGCACTGTTCCCACGGGTGGCAGAGGCGCTCTGACTGTTGTTGCTTTGGGATTTGGTTGAATTGCGTGCGGCTTCGGAAATCTCGCGCCCGGTACTTGAGCGGTTCGAGACGACTGTGCCGGTTTCGGCGTTCACTATCACGCTGACAATCTTTCCGCCCGGCTTTTTGACCAGAATACGATAGTAGATCTTGTCTGTTTTGAATGCGCGCGCATCAACAGGGGTTCCGCCGTACGCTTTCTTCACGCCTTTGATGACACGGTTCAGCCGTATCGCACTGCCTGACAACGTCGCCATACGTAGTTCAGACTGTTTGAGTTCGCGTGCATCTGCCGCCGCTTGTCCCCCGGACAAGGCGGTTAGCAAAGCTGCAACCAGAAAAAACGCTTTGGCCTGCATAACAACCTCAAACACCTTCATCGAAGACTACTAGGCCAGACATGAACCGATGATGAACAAGCAGTTAGCCCTGCGTTCAAGCGACCTCAAGTTAAATCAGTGGCAAGGGCTTTGATTCGACTGCGAGTCAGACTGCCGAAACACTGTGGTCAACCTCAGTATGCGGACTGTCGTTGCTGAAGGTTTTGAGGAGATTGAAAATGAAAACCACCAAGTGCGGACTGCTTAAAGCTTCGACGATCGCGATTGCCTTGTTGGGTTCCACGGCCATTGTAGCCACCGTCGCAACTCCTGATTTTGCACATGCCAAGCCGGGTAACGGTAATGGTGGTGGCAATGGCGGTGGGAACGGCAACGGTGGTGGAAACGGTGGTGGTAACGGCGGCGGAAACGGCAACAGCGGTGGAAATGGCAACGGCAACAGCGGTGGAAATGGCAACGGCAACGGCGGTGGCAATGGAAACAGCGGCGGCAATGGCAACGGCGCTCAGGGAGATCGCGGAGACAACAGCTCGGCTGGAAATGGTGGCCGTGGCAACGGGGCCAACAAAAGCCGTGGCGGCACCAGAGTCGGGTTATTCGGGCAAGGGAAAACAAAGTCTCAGTCTGCTCGGTCCGGTACGAAAAAAGGCGGCGGGTTCTCTCTGAAAGATCTGTTCAACGGGAATGGCAAAACTCGCAAAACGACGACCACCTCAAGGGTTGCCACGACAACCCTTCGAACGCAGAAGGCCAAGGTGCAAAAAACGGTTCGTCAGACTGTGATTGTAGAAGAGTCCAAGCGTCCCGTTTCCCGCACCAAAGGTAATCGTATGGCTGCGCTGCTTGGTGCACATCCGTCCGAGTTGGGCGCACTGAACGCGGCCAATGCAAGCCCAACGGCCCTCGCCAATGCCGCGCCCAATTCACGGGTTGGCAGAATTGCCACGTACCGCGACACTGTGCTGGCCGGAGAACCCTTGCGTGAGGAACTGGAAGAACAGTTGGAGCTCCTTGAGGGGCTGGAAGAACCAGATCGGACAGTTCAAGAAATCGAGGATGACTTGGAAGTCGCATTGGGTGAGGTTCAAACCAACCGGGACACGGTCGCAGAGCTTGAACAGGCATTGGAGGACGCGGGTGGTAGCGATCCGGATATCGAAGCACAGCTAGAAGAGGCCCAAGCCGAATTGGACGCTTCGATTGATGAAGCCCAGACTTTGAATGACGAGAGACAGGCAGCCATTGAATACAACGAAGCTGTTGAAGAGGTGGAAGAGCTGACAGAACTTGTAGAAGAGCAAGATCTGGCTGAACGTGAGGCCCTGGAAGCTGCTGCCAACAAGCCTGTCACCGATGCAGTCGAGGAACAGGTCAAAGCCCTGCTGGGACTGTGATCTGAGGCTTCCCGGCCATCGCCAGCCTCCACTTCAGGGTGAACGGAAAGCTGGAGCGTCGAAAGGCTTTCCGGATACCAAGTTAACAGGTCGACTAAGTCGGCCTGCTAGGCACAAACCCTTGATGATTGTGATGCGCAACAAGAAAATCCCGCCCCAAGTTGGGGCGGGATTTATGTTACAATTCCCATGTTTAGGACGATAATCGAGAATTGTCGGGGGGGTCAGCTTGTTTGCCTTCAGACGTTCTGGTGAGCCTCGGAGAGCCGCATGTTTTTAGTGATCTCTGTCAGTGCATTTTCGATAGGAGGGAAGCGGCTATTGCTCGAATTCATCGTGGTTTGCTGGCGCTCTTCAACAGATTTGCTAGAGGTCCGCATCGCAATTTCAGTGCTGCGATCTTCAGTCACAAAGGCAGGCTTGACCATTTTGTTCCCCTTGTTTCCGCCAAACGATATACGTTTCGTTCGATCCAATTTGGTCATTATGCAAAAGCTTATTTGAACCTAACGAGAATACACTGTTCACGTTCGGTTAATGTTGTTTACGAAATAAGAACAAAGGATTGATCTGGCCGGGCGCCCTTCAATTGCCCCATTCCAGCTCGACGGTTTCAAAGGTCGTTAGATGAGAATGTCGTGCCAAGCGAACCATAGCGTTACAGCAGAAGACTTCGACAGTAAGCCAGTCTCCGCCGATGCATTGGTCAAACCCCGATGGTGATCATAATTGGAAAGCTCAGTTACAGGAGGCGGAAAAGATGAAAACGGCTTTAGTAATTACGGCGACGGTGTTCACTATGCAGACCGGGCCCGTTGCGGGTGCGAGTTTTGACATCCAGTCTCTTGATCTTGGACAGAGTATCGGGTCGCACAACGCACTGCACACTGTTTTGGTGAAATCAAAAGCAGGTAACTGTCCTCCGGGTTTGGCGAAGAAAGCAGTACCATGCGTTCCTCCTGGCCAAGCTAAACGATACCGAGTTGGGGATTTCATCTACAATGGCTATGTTCGCATCGACAATCCTAGCCGATATGGCCTGCGGCGAAACGGCTACTATGTGCGCGCCGGAGATTATGTTTATCAAGTGAACCAGGAGACACACGAGGTGCTGAACCTAATAGGGGCAGTGGTCGATGTTCTAAATTGATTGCATTTATTTAGAACAATCATTGCTCGGATTGACGCCCTTAGGTTGTAGATGAAGCACGGGAGTTTGGGTTTTTCGAGGCTGTCATGGGCGAAGCAGCATCACCGTTAATCTTGCCCCGTAACGTCACTAGGGAAGGTCCAGAGCCGACTTTGAATGATCCCTCACAATGCTGCGGTCGCAGCCCGTTTTCCGGTCCTTAGCTGTAGATATAGTTCTAGGCTTCAGCGAATTCACAAAATGCGGAAGAAGCCGCGGCTAGCCGCACTGCAATGCAAAGAGAACACTTGAGCGTCTGGTCTTCGGACAAAGCCACAATTTGTGTCCGAGACGAATCCCAGCTGTTGAACGTCAAAATGCGCTGAAAGCTAGCTTCGCGAATTTTGGCGGACTGCCCGCAACCGACCTGAAGCTTCTGGGTACAGTTCTTTATTCGCAACTTGTTATCCAAACGGTCGCTGCGACCCTGACAGTCTTCAAAAATACAGGATTAGAAATCAAGTATTTGGCTCGCCAGCCAGATAGCGACCAAGTGCTAGATAGGCATGCGAGGGATCATCAGCTTACAAATTTGTAAACTTCGCCGCACCTTCCAGCAAAGCGCGGCTCCCATGTTGATCTCATCGGAAGGCAATAAAGCCTTCTAACAACTAAACTATGGAGAGAAACATGGACAAGAACAACACAGCGCTCGGCGCTCTGGCAGGTCTGATTCTTACAGGAGCTGTCGTCGGTTCGGTTTCGGCACAAAGCACCGCAGAGGCGACGGGACTCACTTTGCAACAGGCCCTTGAAATCGCGCTTCAGGAAGTGTCGGGTGAGGTCCAGGAAGCGGAACTCGAAAACGAAGACGGGATGAAGATCTATGAGGTCGAAATCCTGGATGCAAGCGGTCAAGAGTTCGAAGTCGAGATTGCCGCCGAAACCGGTGCAGTGATTGAGGTTGAGGCTGAAGGTGAAGACGACGATGACGACAACGATGAAGATGAGACATAGGTCGCGGCCAAGCTGCGAATGATTGGCCAATTCGGAGGTCGCTCACTAGAGTGGCCTCCGAATGCGTGACGGTAAGGGTTCACATGCGAATTTTGTTTCTGGAAGACGACAGCCAACTTGGGTCTTGGGTCTCTAACGGCCTGCGCGAAGAAGGTCATGTCATCGACCATTTCGAGGATGGCAAAGACGCTTTGATGGCGGCTATGACTCAGGAGTACGATCTTCTAATTCTGGACCGCATGGTCCCGGGCCTCGATGGTTTGGCGGTTCTGAAATCCTTGCGGGCCTCGAAGAATACCACCCCCGCGCTTTTTCTAACGGCTTTGGGTGAGGTCGACGCCCGAGTCGAAGGCTTTGGTGCTGGCGGTGACGACTATCTGACGAAACCTTTCGCCTTTGCCGAACTCTCTGCCCGTGTGGGCGCTTTGGGCCGCCGCCGCGAAGGCGTGGAGGCGAGACAGCCGGAAGCCACGGTCTTGCGCCATGGGGATCTAAGCCTCGATCTTCTGGCGCGAACCTGCAAACGCCAGGATCAACAGATTGAGCTATTGGCCAAGGAGTTCAAACTTCTGGAATACTTGATGCGAAGACCGGGTCGATTGGTGACACGTACGATGCTGCTGGAACAGGTCTGGGATATGAGTTTTGACCCGACCACAAGTGTCGTTGAGACCCATATCAGCCGGCTACGCACCAAAATCGACAAGCCGTTTGATACACCGCTGATCCGAACCCGTCGTGGGGAAGGCTATGTCTTTGGCCGGTAATCTGACCTGGCTTCGTCGCTCCTCGACCTTGCGGCTGGCGCTGGTATTGTCAGCCATCTTCGCGCTTTGCATGGCTACCGCGGCCTATATCACGATTACGGTTGGCTCAGATGTGTTCGAACGTCGTATCGATACGACGTTGGATGCGCTGGCAAAGGCCTCGGCCCTTGAGGGTGCGCGCGGGGACCGGTTTGGCGTCATCTTGCGTCACCCAGATGATCTCGAAGACCTGCCAATTGCTTTTCAGCGTGTGGTTGCGCGCGGCGGGGGGACGGTGGAGCTGTCCGATGATTTTCGGGAATCCGAAGCTTGGCGCGTTCTTGTAGATACTGACAGTCAAGGCGCGCCGGTCATGGCGGCTGTTCCGCTTGATGACGCGGAGGATGCGTTTGAACTCTTAGGCGGTGTTCTCTGGACCACGATGTTGACAATGATTGTTCTGACATTGGTGGTAGGGTTTGCCACCGGTATCGTCGCCCAGCGACGTCTCAAGCGGATCAACAGCACGCTTTCGGCGTTGGCCTCTGGCGACCTCAGCGCGCGCACGGAGATCACGCGGAACAAGGATGACCTCGACGACATGGCACGTCAGGTGGATTTGACTGCGGCAGAGTTGGAGCGGCTGGTCGCCCAGACCCGCCATCTCAGCGCGAATTTGGCGCATGATCTGCGCACCCCCTTAGCCCGCCTACGGTCTCGACTTGAAAGCTTGCCTGAAGGAGAGGAACGCGGTGCAGCCCTGGAAGAAGCAGAGCGTTTGTCCGGCATTTTCGATACGATCATGCGGGTCGCTCGGATTGAGGCCGCCCAAGGCACAGACGGATTCGAAAAGGTTGATCTGACGGACTTGATGGCCGACATGTCGATGACATTTGGCCCAGTGGTTGAGGACGCAGGCAAAGTGCTGCAATTTGATGCAAGTGACGCTGCAACGGTTTTCGCAGATCGTCAGATGCTTGTTCAGGCAGTTGCAAACCTCATACAGAATGCGATGCGCCATGGAGGGGATCAGATCAATCTGGCAGCACGTGGTCGCACCATCAGTGTCGCCGACAACGGTCCCGGTGTGGCGCAAGAGAAATATGCCGAGATCCTCAAACCCATGGTCCGTCTTGACGTAACACGGCAAAGCGAGGGTACGGGTTTAGGCCTAGCCCTCGTTCGTGCGGTTGCAGATCGCCATGGTGCAGATCTTATCTTGTCGCAAACCGATCCCCACGGGCTGACGGTGACGCTGAAGTTTGCAAATTTGTAAGTTTTGACCCAAGCGCACGTAAAGCCCGAACCACATATCAGTTTCATCAACACAACAAATGAAACTGGAGATTAGGACATGAAAACGTATCTGAACAAGGTGACCTCTGCTGCTGCTGGTGGCGGCCTCTTTCTTGTGGCCTGTGTCTTAGCGAGCCTTGGCCTGTCCTTTATGGTCATCTTGGCGATGTTTGCACTGGCCATTGTCGGCCTAGGAGTCTTGGCTACTCCGCTTTTGGCGTTGCTTCAATTCTCAGAGCGCAAGGAAGTCGAGGCGGTTGCCGAGTAAACCTGACTGCCTACGGATGCGCCCGATTGGGGGCACAAAGTACCGCACGCTGTTCATTGGGGCTTTCAGGTTGGGCATGTCCGCTTCAGGCTGCGACCGGTCCTCAGCACCCAATGAGCCGACGGCAAATTTGTCCGCGAAGCAGACATTGAACAGAGTTGCGACGAATGACCGTTCCGCGGACTTTGCCGCCATTGGCCCGTTTTCAACGGAGGACCGCAGACAGCCCAAAGCAGACCTTCAAAATACGAAGAACGATTGTGCTTCTAGCAACAGAAAGCATCACTTTGCCTGATCATAGAGACTGATAACGCGAAAAATCTGCACGGGGTTACCGATGCCCTTCAGTTCCCGCTCTCCCATTTCTTCGGTCTCTACATGTTCTTCTATGTCCAGAAGCGCCCTTTGGTTTAAAAGGATCTGCCCGTCGCTGGCAAAGTCGCAAAGCCTGGATGCGGTGTTCACGACCCCACCTATTGCAGTGTAGTCGGCGCGGCCATGAAACCCGATAAGCCCAAGCGTCGCATAACCACTACTGATCCCAATACCCAAACCCATCGCATGTCCGAGTTTCTGCCAGGGTGCTCGTATTCCTTCGAAGGCTTCGTTTATTGCCTTAGCCAGTCGCACGACTTGCAGAACGGGCTGATCGCAGGGAACCGGGTCATTGAAGAAGACCATCAATCCGTCTCCGGCTCGGTATCCAATTGTTCCCTTGTGTTTGGCAACTAAATGGCCAACCTCATCGTGGAAATGCTGGAGAAGGGTAATGACATCTTCCGGCTCAATCGCCTCGGAAATGGAGGTGAAATTACGAATGTCGCAGAATAGGCAAGCGATGTATTGACGATGAGTATTCAAAAGCTCGTCAGCGTTTTCTTCGACGACAAGCTCCGCAACTTGAGGCGCAAGGAATTGTTTGAGACGCCCCAGCCTGTCAATCTCGCCTTCCTGGCGCTTTACCTTCTCAGTCAGTCTTTCGTTCAATGCTTCTATTTCATGTGTCTGGTTGCGAACCGTGTGGTTCAAAGCATCGAGTATAAAGTTCTGGTTTAGCAAAGCAGCGATCACCAAAAGCACATAGGCAAGCGCTTCTACGCGTTCATCATAGCCGAAGTACAGTGTGACGATCAGGATGACGGCAGCAATCCCACCGAGGACGAGCGGAAGCTCCTTGGCATGCCGTTTCCGGTCTCTCCACAAGAAACTAACCGCCAACAATGCAAACACCCACATGAGCACCGCTTGCGCATGTGGGTTTATAGAAAGCGCTTCGTAGCCAATCAAATAGGTCAGTAAAATCCCGGAATAGCACGTGGCCAAAGAAGCCAAAGCAGCCAAGACAGCTCCGATCCCGATTGGCATCGAGATTTTGAACTCCTCCGTTGCCACGCCGATACCGTCGGCCACAGCACGCCGCGAAGGCTCCGCAGCGGAGTTATTTCTGTGTTCGGGATCAGGCATGGTCCTCGTTCGCACTTGGTCGCTGGTAGAGTACGTTTGATTTGAGATTGCGTCAAAATCACATACCTGCATGGGGGAGTTGAGGGTTTCCCCAAATCAACAACGACCAGCCAAACAGTCTCATACTTCACAGAACAGACTTGCAATCACCCGTCTCGGCGTTGTCACCTAATATAAGGGGATGGAGGAAGCTGATGACACGATGGAAGCTGGTTGTCTGTATTTTGTGCACGCTGACCCTTGTTGCTTGCGCCCCCAAAACTCGCACATATGAAAAAACGGTATCGGCTTCGCTGCCGGCGGACTCGCGCACAGCTCTAAGTCGGGCGGCCAATCGGCTTGGCGATCCCAAAGACGGTCGGTCGGGCGTCAAGCTGATCAGTGACGGCGAAGAAGCTCTTGTCTCGCGGCTGTTGCTCGCGGCGGCGGCCGAGAGAACGATCGACGCGCAATACTACCTTCTACACGACGACCCAACGGGCCACCTATTCGCTGCCAGTCTTTTGCAAGCAGCAGATCGGGGTGTTCGTGTCCGATTGCTGCTGGATGACATGGATACGTCTAGCTATGATGCGATGACCGCCGCGTTGGACAATCACGAAAACATTGAGATCCGGCTGTTCAATCCATTCTGGCGGGAACAAAGCCTTTTGATCGCGGGGCTTACGGATTTCAAACGCATCAATCGCAGAATGCATAACAAGTCCATGACGGCAGACAATGTGTTCACGATTGTGGGTGGGAGAAACATCGGCGCCGAGTACTTTCTCGCGCGGGAAGAAATGAACTACGCTGATTTGGATGTCCTGGCCGCGGGCCCCGTTGTACGCGAGGTGTCGCAAAGCTTTGACTCATACTGGAACAGCGAATTCGCCGTTCCGGCTCGGGTAGTCGTTGGAGAACCGCAGGAATTTGACCTTGGTGATGCGCGAGTCAGGTTGAACGAACTGGTCGAGGAAGCGAAGCAGACGCAGTATGGCGCGGCCCTGAGAAAGTCGGCACAAGAGAACTTCGCAGATGGAGCCCTTTCACTGGATTGGCTGCCTGCGAAGCTTTACGCTGATCCGCCGTCAAAAGCCGCCGGTCTCGAGAACTCAGGTCCCGTTCTGGCATCTCAATTGCTTCCGTACTTTGAAAATGCCAGCAGTGAAGTGAACATCGTCTCCGCCTATTTCGTGCCGCGTAACAACGGTGTGAAATGGCTAACCGAACTGGAAAGCCGAGGCGTCGACGTAAAGGTTGTAACCAATTCACTTGCCTCTAACGACGTCGCACCCGTCTACGCGCACTACGCTAAGAAACGCCGTGCACTTCTACGCGGTGGAGTGGAGCTCTATGAACTGCGACCGGACGCCTATCAGGTCCAACGCCGCGGTATTAACTGGGCTCAATCCAGGTCAGGCCTGCATTCCAAGGCATTTGCAGTCGATGACCGATACTTGTTCGTAGGATCGTTCAACTGGGATCCGCGATCTGTCAACATCAACACCGAGATGGGAATTCTGATTGACTCGCCGGCATTGGCGACACAGACCATGGGTGCCTTGGATGACGCTCTACCCGCATACACATATAACGTAACGCTCGAGAAAGCTGGTCAGCTTAGATGGACGACAAGAGGCGATGATGGCAACGTTCTAGAGTACCAATCGGAACCGACAGGATCGACCTGGGATCACATAGTTGCGGGATTTTTAAGTATTTTACCAATTGGGTCTCAGCTGTAGGTTTTTGGCAGATGGCCGACGCTACTAAAATACTCCGGCCTGCAAAACGGCAGGCTTGGGTCGAAAACGCCTTTTGATCGTTTCCTGCCGGTCGCGTGGCTTGTCCGCTAGCAAGAATTTGCAAAGTCCGCTTCCTGCGCATTGCTGTCATTGGGGCATCGAGCAGCATCGGTCAAAGTGGGCTCGAAGAAGACGTTCGCTGCACTTTGTATGAGTGTCTGCTATTCTTATTACCAGTCGTTCCGTCATGCTCGAACCTGAGGCTTTGAAGCGCCAGTTCCAATGATCTGTGTGGTATATTTAGTGGTATGCATTTAGATATGTAATATTTTATGAATTTTTAACAAAAAGTTATATAAAATGTATGGTTGCTCCTCGGTCCGCCACTTTCCTTTAAATTCATTGGAAAGAATGGTGGTTTTTATCAGCTACCCGCTAACATACCCGCCACCCGATTCGAGTGGCTGCATGTAGATTGTGTTTCCAACCATCGCGATTTCTCTCCGCAGTCTTCGATGAATCCGATCAAATCGCGCCCGTGATATGCCCTTGAGTTTTCATCCGATCTTTTGGACACAAATCAAGGTTTGGATAAGCATCTTAGCTACGCCGCTTTTGGCGTTGCTTCAATTCTCGGAGCGCAAGGAAGTCGAAGCGGTTGCCGAGTAAACCGACTACCTGCGGATGCGCCCGATTGGGGGCGCAAAGAACCGCATGCTGTTCATTAGGGTTTTCAGGTTGGGCGTGTTCACTTCAGGCTGAGACCGGTCCTCAGCACCCATTGGCCCGCTAGCACTGGAGCGCCACAGATAGCCTGAAGCTGACGATCAGAGCTAAACTTTGCATTGTCCAGAATTTGCTACATAGTGGCTGATTGATCCGTTCGACTTGGGCCTTCGTGAGAACATTTCTGCACAAAACCAGCAATTTACCGTTTTGACTAACACTAGTCTTAGGAGCTGCGTTCAGGCACAGGCATGATTTTCAATCACCCCCATCTCTCATCTAACTATCTAGATTATGCTATATTTTAGAAAAGTCCAATATATGGTTCTTTGTTAATCTATCTGCTCTAAATTTAGATTGGGATTTGATGCACGATTTCCCCGACCGCGAAGATTGATTTCAAGCGGCAGGGAGGAAAACATGACACAAATCACGATTACAGGTGCGCTGATTTGGGATGGCGTATCCGAGACGCGCTATCCTGGAACTGTTACGATTGAAGGAAACAAGATTACTTCGATCGCCAAAGGCGAAGACGCCTCTGCAGAAGTACAAGGCGAAGTGATTGACGGTACTGGGCATACGCTAATGCCGGGCATGGTCGAAGGCCACTGTCACCCCAGCTTTACCGGTGTAGGCGAGCCATGGGAGCTTGGACAGCTGTGCCCCGAACAGCACATGCTGTTGACCGCCCAAAACTTAAGGTTGCTTTTGAGCCATGGGTTTACGTCGGTTTTCGAAGCGGCCTCAGCCAAACCAATGCTCGGTGTTACAGCACGTGATGCGATAAACGAGGGGATGTTGGACGGTCCACGTATGCGTGCCTCAAGCCCCGAGATCACGACGACCGCAGGCTTGGGAGACGAGCGTAAGCGCCATATCTACCAGGAAAGCTTCGGGTTGGTTGCGGACGGCCCCATAGAGATGCGCCGAGTTGCGCGGGAATGCGTGCGCGACAACGTCGACAACATGAAGATCAATATCTCGGGGGATGAGTTCGTATCCTTTGCGCGGGCCGAAATCACACCATTGGAAGATGATGAACTCGCGGCTTTCATAGCTGTTGCCAAGAAGTACGGCAAAACTGTTGCCGCTCACGCGCGTTCTTCTGAGTCTGTCAAAATGGCTGTGCGTCATGGCGTCGATTGCATCTATCACTGCGATTTCGCGGATGAAGAAGCATTGGACATGCTGGAAGACGCCAAGGATCGCGTCATCCTCGGCCCCGCTTTCGGTCTGGTGCACAACGCAACCCGCGAGGGGGACGCTGTCGGTCTCACCAAAGAAGTGGCCGAGCAAATGAACCTATTTCGCAAGTTCGATGCCACCTGCGCCACTTATCACGAAATCCGCAAACGCGGGCTGCGTGTGGCGGTCGGCGGGGACTATGGTTTTGCCATCACGCCGATGGGGCAGAACGCTCGCGATCTGGAACATTTCGTGCGCTATTTTGGCTACTCGCCTGTCGAGGCGCTGCGCTGTGCCACAAACGTTGGCGCGCAACTGATGCAGATGGAGGATCAGATCGGTCAGGTGAAAGAGGGCTTCTTGGCCGACCTGCTGCTGGTCAAGGGCGACGTCACGCAGGATGTCAGCCTGGTTCAGCATCAGGACAATCTGTCGATGATCATGAAGGACGGGGCGATGTTCAAAGACCCCCGGACCGGCATCAATGCAGGCGGTTTGGTTCGCGCTGCCGAATAAAATCAATACGTTAGGGAGGAAACGCATGCGTATTTTGAAAACCGCGGCCGCCGCCGCGACTCTGGGGCTGTTTGCCGGATCGGCGATGGCGGAAGGATATCAAGGGGTGCCGCGCACCTTTCTGTGGAACCCGGGCGCGTCGGAAATCTATGACGCCGCCGAGTACAAGAAAGATGGGCCTTACACGATCGGGTTCTCGAACGCCTCAATCTCGAACCCGTGGCGTGTGGCGATGTTGCATGGCATCGAAGCGGCAGCGGAACGCAACGCGGACAAGCTGAGCCGCTTCATCATCACCGACGCCAATGACGATCCCAGCAAGCAGGCTGCCGACGTGCAGGATCTGATCGCGCAAGGCGTGGACATCCTGCTGATCTCGCCTGCCACCGCCGAGGCGATGGACCCGGTCATTCGCCGCGCCAAGCGTCAGGGCATCCCAGTAGTTCTGGTCGACCGCTCGGTACCCTCGGACGAGAATTTCATCAGTTTTGTCACCGCATCGGATCAGGCTTTAGGTCGGATTTCAGCCCAATGGCTGGCTGAGAAATTGGATGGCAAAGGCAAAGTTGTCATGCTTGGCGGGCTGGCTGGCGCGTCACCTGCCGAGGCCCGCATTCAGGCAGCAATGGAGGTTTTCAACCAGTTCCCCGAGCTTGAGGTGCTGGAAACCCAATACACAAGTTGGTCGCCCGCCAATGGCAAGACCATCATGTCTGCGCTGATCCAAAAATACGGAGATGAAATTTCGGGCGTCTGGGCCGACTCTGGCCTGCAAGGCTCGGGTTCGATCGAAGCCTTTCTGGCCGCTGGATATGAGGCGGGTTCCATCCCGCCACACACAGGTGGTGACTTCAACGCGATGTATCAGCTGTCGGTGAACAACGATGTTCCGATGATCGGCATCGATTATCCGCCAGCCATGGGCGCACGTGCCTTTGAGGTTCTGTTTGACGTGCTCGACGGAAAAGGCATCCCGAAGCGGATCGAGGTAAACCAGCAGGTCGTTGTGTCTGAAGGCCACGAAACCCCATCCGTGCAGGCCGACGTGTTCGTCGCGGACTATGCGCTGATGGACAAGCCCGGCTCGGTCATTATGTCCTCAGGCGTCGGGGACGACTACGATCCGGCCACCTTCTCGGCGGTCTATCCCAAGTAAACGGGATCAACTCAGGCAGGGGCGGCATCGCATCGCCCCGCCACCACGGGAGGAGAGAACAATGGCACAGCCATATCTGGCCGCGCGCGGCCTCAGCAAGTCATTTGGCCCCAATGAAGTGCTCAAAGGGATCGAGTTCGAAGTCCATGGCCATCACTCCGTCGCACTTTGCGGTGAGAATGGAGCCGGGAAATCGACCCTGATCAAACTGCTGACTGGGCTCTACACCCCAACTGGAGGGCATGTAGAGTTCGAAGGGAAGGAAGCGGGCTGGTCCGATCCGCGCCAGAGCCTCACCGCCGGGATTGCGGTTGTGCATCAGGAATTCTCGGTGCTGGGTGCGCTGTCAATTGCAGAGAACATCTACTTGGGCGCCGAGCCGCGTACCAAGTTGGGCCTGATCGACCGCAAGGCGCTGAAACAGAATGCGCAGGTTTTACTCGATGATCTGGGGATTTCTTTGAACCCCGATGATCTGGTTGAAACCCTGTCGGTTGCCGACAAACAGATGGTCGAAATCGCCAAGGCGCTGCGCGTCGAAGCCAAGGTTCTGATCCTGGATGAACCCACGGCCGTGCTGAGCCAAAACGAAACCAAGCACCTTTTCCGCATCATCAATGACTTGCGAGAACGAGGGATGGGATTGGTTTATGTTTCACACCGGCTAGATGAGATTTTCGAGATTTGCACCGATATCACGGTGATCAAGGACGGGGTCGTAACCTCGAAAGGGCCGACCACGGATTACACCCATGACAGCGTGATTGCTGCCATGGTGGGGCGCGAGCTAGGTGACCTCTTCCCGCACAAGGCCGCGCACCCAACGGCGGGTGAGAAGGTGTTGGAGGTGGAGAACCTTGTGGTGGCTCCGCACCTTCCGCCTGCCAATCTGGATGTCCATGCAAGCGAGATCGTCGGGCTGGCCGGTCTGGTCGGCTCAGGCCGAACGGAACTGGCGCTGGCCCTGTTCGGGGCGGCGCCTTCGACCGGCAGCGTGACCTTGATGGGCGAGCCGATGCCGCACCGTGATCCGGCGGGTTGTATCGAGGCGGGTATTCTGATGCTCACAGAGTCTCGCAAGGATGATGGTTTGTTCCTGAATTCGTCCGTCGCGCGGAACTTTGCGGCGACGACGCCGGGTTTTGGCGTGCATCACAACGCCATCCCACCGGGGCATGAGGAACGTCGCGCGGCAGTTCTGAAAGAACGCCGGGGCGTAGTTGTCGACCATGTGGGTCTGCCAATCTCAGCCCTATCAGGTGGCAACCAGCAAAAGGTCCTGATCGCGCGCTTGCTCGAAAATCGGCCTAAGCTGCTGATCCTTGATGAACCCACCAGGGGCGTCGATGTCGGTGCAAAATCCGAGATCTACAAGACCCTGCGTGAGTTGGCGGATGAAGGTATGGCCCTGCTGGTCATCTCTTCGGAGTTGATTGAGATCGTAGGGCTTTGTGACCGCGTGCATGTCATGCGCGACGGCGAACTGGCCAAAGAATTGGTTGGAGATGAGATCACCGAAGAGGCGATAATCACAGTCGCCGCTGCCGAAACATCAACCCATCACGGAGTAGCGGCATGAGCACGATCGCCCGCGCCACGCGCGCCCAGCCTGTTCATCTGGTCGTTGTTGCTTTGATTGCCATTGTCTTTGTGATCGGCATGACGTCCTCGGATCGTTTTGCAACACCTCTCAATATGGCCAACGTTCAGGACCAGATGGTTGCCCTTGCGATAGTCGCCCTGGCGCAGACCATCGTGATCCTGTCTGGCGGCATCGATCTCAGCTATGCTGGGGCGCTGAGTTTCCTCTGCGTGGTTTTTGCCGCCATTGCCGGAGACACAACCGGGACCTTGTTGTTGGCGATGGCTGCCGTGGTCGCGCTTGGCATCCTGATCGGCATGGTCAACGGAGGGATCACGGCCTACATCGGCGTGCACCCCCTGATCACCACGCTCGGCACCTCGACAATTCTTGCAGGTGCTGCGTTGTTGATCACGCGACAGCCATCGGGTTCGGTACCCTTGTTCTTCGAGGATTTTACCTATGGTCGACTGGGCGTGATGCCCTTCGGCATGGTGTTTGTCATCGCGCTGTATCTGCTGATCGGTTTCATGCTGTGGCGCACGACGTTTGGCACCCGCGTATATGCCATCGGCGATAACGAGGCCGCTGCCGCTGTATCTGGCCTGCCGGTGAAACAGACCAAAGTTGCGATCTACGCTCTGTCCGGTCTGCTTTGCGCCGTAGCCGCGATGTACATGACCGGGCGTTTTGGCGTCGGAGACCCGCGCGCAGGCGTTGGGTTCGATCTGCGCTCGATCACGCCAGTAATTGTTGGTGGTACGTTGCTGGCCGGAGGCAAGGGCGGCGTTCTGGGAACCGCGCTGGCGGTGATCCTGCTTGCGTTCCTGGCGAATGTTCTGAATTTCATGAATATTTCCAGCTACTACCAGTGGATTGCCGAAGGTCTGATCATCATCGCCGCCGTTTCATTCTTTGCAGGAAAGAGCAAGTCATGACCGCGACAGCCACCAACCCCGCAAGCACCAAACCCAACCGCAACACCGTTCGCGCGACACAACGCCGAGAGTTGCTGATCCTATTGGGCTTTCTCGCCGTGATCTGGGCGGTGACAACTGCCTTGTCGCCTAGGTTTTTGACCCCGGCAAACCTGAAGGACATTCTGATCCAGGCCGCACCTTTGGGCTTTGTTGTAATTGGTCAGATGATCGTCATCATCGTCCGAGGGCTTGACCTGTCTGTTGCCTCGATCATGGCGACTGTTGCGGTTCTCTCGACCTCGCTGATTGATTCAACGCCGGTGATTTTCATCGTCGGTCTTCTGTTGGGAGCGTTTATCGGGGCCATCAACGGCTACCTTGTTGCCTATCGAAAAGTGACTCCGTTCCTTGCTACACTCGCCACCATGATCGTGCTTCAAGGTGTGCGATTTGCCTACACCAAAGGCGCGCCGGGCGGGACACTGCCGGACACGTTCCGTTGGCTCGCAACGGGCGACATTTTTGGCGTTCCTGTTGCGCTGATCGCACTGGCTGTCGTGGGTTTCGGGATGCATTGGCTGCTGGAAAGAACGGTCTTTGGCCGTCGCCTTAAACTCTACGGAGACAGCCCGGAAGCCGCGTACATGACCGGCGCGCCGACCCGCCTGTTGGTTGTTATGGCCTTTGTCATCTCGGGCGTGCTGGCTGCTATTGCAGGGCTGTTCCTTGTTGGCTATGTCGGTATCGTCGATAACTGGACTGGGCGTGGGTATGAGCTGGACAGTATCGCTGCAGCTGTGATCGGCGGTGCGGCATTGTCGGGTGGCAAAGGCTCGGTACCTGGCGTGTTACTTGCAGCGCTGATCTTGGTATCTTTGTTCAACATCGTCGTCATCCTTGGCCTGTCGATTGAGTTGCAGTTGGTGATCAAGGGTACTCTGATTATCCTCGCCGCAGCCGTTTACATGAAACGGTCGCAGAGCTGATCGGGAAGGCGCTCATGTCTCAGGATGACAAATCAAACGTGCAGCGCATCGCGGCGATCCTGAAAGGGTTCGACGCACGAAACACACCGCGTCGCACCCATGACATCCTCGAAGATCTGGGCGTCACCCGTTCCACTGGTTTTGGTCTTTTGCGGGCGATGGTGGCGACAGGGTGGCTGGAACGTTTCGACCATGGGTTTCTTAGGTTGGGACCAAAGGCCCGACGGATGATTTTTGCCGCGCTGGAGGTGCCTGAACCCTCGGAAGTTAAGAAGCTGTCGGCGCGACCGGGTGTTCAGGGATCCGAAACGCAGGGCAATATTCCGGATCTGGAGTGGGACCCGACGCTGGTGCGGACTGTCGACGCCAGCCAATATCAGCGCGCAGCACCATACCGCATCGGTTTTTCCAACGCCTCCACAAGCAACGCCTGGCGCCGCGCCATGCTGCAAAGTCTGTTTTACGCAGAACGGATTGCGCAATCGCAGATCGAAACGCTAATCGTTTTGGATGCGCAGGATGATCCCGCTTTGCAGCTTGCCCAGATTGATGAGATTGTAGGGCAGGGGATTGACCTTCTGCTGATATCCATCACTTCGGTCAACGACAAGGCCCTCAGCGATCGCCTCGGAGAGCTGGCCGCTGAGGGCCTACCGATTGTTGCGATTGACCGCCGGCCAAATGACAGGTCTTCGCTCGTTTCATTTGTCACGGCATCTGACAGAAGGATCGGACGTATAAGCGCCCTGTGGATGGCCGAAACTCTGTCTGGGCAGGGTCGTGTGTGGATGCTGAGTGGGCTTGATGGTGCAAGCCCGGCTCTGAGACGACAACAGGCTGCTCTCGCAGTGTTCTCGGAATTCCCGGGCATCAGGGTCGAAAACGTCAGCTATACCGACTGGACCGAAGCAGGTGGGTATGACGCCATCGACAAAGTGCTGGCCGAAGCGCGCCGACCGCCGGATGGGGTCTGGTGTGACAGTGGTCTGCAAGGGGTGGGTTCAGTTAAACGTTTCCTGGATGGCGGCTTTGATATCCCAGCCCACACCGGCGGCGACCTGAATGAGATGTACAAACTATGCCTGAATCACAAGGCGCCGATGGCTGCACTGGACTACCCGGCCAGTATGGGTGCACGGGCGCTGGGGCTGGCACTGGATATTCTTGCCGGGAACACCGTTCCGCAGCGTGTAGAAGAGCCCGTTCAGATCGTGTTGCCGCGAGGATTGGAAACACACTCGGTTAAGGCCGATAGCTGGGCCGAACTGCATGTAGCCTGGGATTTGCGGGATGATGCCATTCTCTCGCAGGGTCCAGCCTTGCGCCTGGAAAAACGATCCATAAAAGGGAGCGCGACAGCATGACCCAATCAGCATATGAGCGTGCAATTGACGTCTTCGAGGCCCTACTGAACGCACCCGCACATGAGGCGCATGGCTCTCCGGCAGGGTTGATCCGGGCGGCAGGGTTGCCTGCCAGCAGCGGTTACCGGCACACCGCGACGCTTGAAGCAGAAGGAATGCTGCGTAGGGACGCACAGGGCTGTTATCTGCCCGGCATGTCTGCCATACGGATTGGTCTGCAAGGTTTCGGCATCGGTCGTCTGGCACCGTTGGTTCAGCCTATCTTGCTACAATTGCGCCAAAGTTCCCAGATGACATCTTTTCTGGCCATAGCACAGGATCTGGAACTGCATATGGGTCCGCATTCTGTCGGGCGTGAGACACGCGCGACGCCCTTGCAGCGTTGTTACGGGTTCGAGACCATTCCGGAATTCACGATCGGTCAGGTCACGGAATTTAGCTTGCGCTGGTTCGAAGGCCGCGTTGCACGTCGCACCAACGTCGCCCTGATCCCAGTCGAAAGCACGGCCACCAGCATTGCCGTTGTCGGCCTGGTCCTGAATTCCACGCGTGGTGCAACCGATTTGCAAAACAGTGCGTTGCGCCAGGCGTACGGACAAATCGCGAAGAAAGAGGTTTAGCCATGCAGACGTTCTGGGACAGCCAGCTCAAATTCTCTGAGGTCATTCCCGGTTTCGCCGAAGCGTTGGACCGTATGGCGCGGGACAGCGACGCTGTAGCTCAACAGCGCTTGTTTACACGTGCCGCTTACGGAGACCATCTGCGCCAATGGGTTGAATGGACCGAAGGCGCAGGCCCAAACTCGGTTTTGCCTGTGATCATTCACGGTGGCTATTGGCGGGCGTTAGACGCCGGGACGCATCGTTTTATGGTTCCCGCGTTTCTGTCAGCGGGGGCCAGCGTGGCCAATATCGAATACCGCCTGATGCCCGAGGTTCGGTTGGCCGATGTCGTGGCAGATACCAAAACTGCCTTGCACAAGCTGGCCGAGGTCTTTCCCGGGGCGCGGTTCGTCCTGATTGGCCATTCCGCCGGTGCGCATCTGGCGCTATCGGCCATTACCGACGACGCTCTGGCTGCACGAACGTTAGGTGTTCTATCTCTAAGCGGGGTTTATGATCTGGCCCCTGTGCGCCTGTCTTTTCTGCAATCGGAACTTGGGCTGACTGCGGAAGAGGTGGCAGAATTCACGCTATCCGCGCATGCGAACCGACCACCTGTCCTCTACGTCAATGGCAGCACCGAAACCCCGGAATACCTGCGGGGCGGGGCGCTGATGTCGCAATCCAAAAACGCTGGTTGGCATGTGATCGACGGCGCGGACCACATGTCACTGACTTGGGCTGCCTGCGATCAGGCCGATCAGCTTTTGTCCAAACTTTATTCTTTGGGAAACACCATATGACACTGAACATACCTGACACCGGAACGTTCGTCGGCCGTATCTGGCTGCCGCAGGCTCAAGGCCCCTCAGTGGTGGCGCGGCGGGGTGATCGTCTTGTCGACATCACCTCGTCACAGACCCCAACGATGCAGGCGCTTCTGGAACTAGACGATCCGGCTGCTGTGGCCAATGCAGTGGACGGCACGGACATCGGCGGTATCAACGAAGTATCGGCCAACTCAACAGAAACGCCCGATCCATCCAGGCCGTATTTCCTTGCACCATCCGACCTGCAACCGATCAAGGCCTGCGGCGTGACTTTCGTATCATCGATGCTGGAACGTGTGATCGAGGAAAAAGCCAAGGGTGACCCGGCCAAGGCGGACGCCATCCGCGCCCGCTGTACAGAGATTCTGGGCGACAGCCTGCGGGCTGTGGTGCCGGGCTCGGACAAAGCGATGGCGTTGAAGGAAGCCCTGATCGCCGAGGGTGTTTGGTCGCAATACCTTGAGGTTGGGATTGGACCTGATGCCGAGGTCTTCACCAAATCTCAGGCTATGTCGGCTGTTGGAGTTGGCGCAAGCATCGGGCTGCACCCGATCTCAACCTGGAACAACCCGGAACCCGAAGTGGTTTTGGCCGTGGACAGTGTTGCTCGTATCAAAGGCGCGACGCTGGGCAATGACGTCAACTTGCGCGATGTTGAAGGACGCTCGGCGCTTTTGTTGGGCAAAGCCAAGGACAACAACGCTTCTTGCGCCATCGGTCCCATGCTCCGGCTTTTTGATGGCAGCTTTGGTCTTGATGACGTTCGACCGGCTGAGCTATCGCTTCGGGTGATTGGTGAAGATGGTTTTGAATTGCGCGGCAACAGTTCGATGGCCGAGATCAGCCGCGATCCGGAAGACCTAGTACGACAGACCCGCGGCGCACATCATCAATACCCTGATGGCTTTCTCCTAATGCTGGGTACTCTTTTTGCGCCCACGCAGGACCGCGACGCGCCGGGTGGAGGTTTTACTCATAAAATAGGTGATCTCGTCGAAATATCGAACCCGCTACTGGGCACATTGACCAACACCGTGCGCCTCTCAACTGAATGCCCACCCTGGGTTTTCGGCACCAGCGCGCTGATGAAAAACCTTGCTGCACGCAAACTGATTTAAGGACATAGACATGAACGGACACAGCCTGATTTCTGGCGAATGGATGACAGGTGAAGGAAGCTTTCAATCTGCGCCTGCAACTGGAGATGCCAAAACCTATTCGGAAGGAACACCGGGCCTTGTGGAACAGGCGTGCACCGCTGCGGAGGATGCCTTTTGGTCCTATGGGTACTCCACGCGCGAAAAGCGCGCCATGTTTCTTGAACGAATTGCCGATGAGATCGAAAAGCGCGGCGCGGAAATAACCGAAATTGGCTGTTCTGAAACCGGTCTGCCTACCGCGCGGCTGGAAGGTGAGCGGGGCCGCACAACTGGGCAGTTGCGCCTGTTCGCTGACCATATCCGCGATGGCGCATACTTGGACTACCGCCATGACGCGGCCTTGCCGGATCGCCAGCCCTTGCCACGCCCGGATTTAAAGATGGTTCAACGCCCGATCGGCCCGGTGGCCGTTTTTGGCGCATCGAATTTTCCTTTGGCCTTCTCGACGGCTGGTGGTGATACCGCTGCGGCGCTGGCAGCGGGGTGTCCTGTGGTGGTCAAAGGTCATCCGGCACATCCGGGTACAGGCGAGATCGTGGCCGAGGCTATCGACGCCGCCCGACAGAGCCTTGACCTGCATCCGGGTGTCTTCAGCTTTGTGCAGGATGGTGGCGTTGCCGTTGGCGGCGCACTTGTTCAGAATCCGTTTATCAAAGCGGTTGGCTTCACCGGTTCCTTACGCGGTGGCCGGGTCTTGTTCGACTTATGTGCAGCGCGTGAAGAGCCGATCCCGTTTTTTGGTGAGTTGGGTTCGGTCAATCCGATGTTCCTGCTGCCCGCCGCCCTGAAATCACGTGGTGCAGAGATCGCGAAGGGTTGGGCGGCGTCCTTAACTCTGGGGGCAGGCCAGTTTTGCACCAATCCCGGGATTGCCCTTGTGCCTGAAGGATCAGACGCTGAGCTATTCATAGCCGAGGCTGCCGCGGCGCTGCAGGATACAGCCCCGCAAACCATGCTGACAGATGGCATTTCCCGCGCATTTTGCGAGGGTCGTGATCGCATCGCATCCGAGCCCGAAGTCACGGCGGTGGTTTCCGGAACAACAGAGAACCGGGATGTGGGTACCTTTCTCTACCGGGTTTCGGCCGACGATTTCGAAACCAGCCCGGTCTTGGCCCACGAAGTCTTTGGGCCATTGGGCATTGTGGTCGTTGCCAAAGATGTCGATAGGTTCGCTTCGATCGCGCGCGCGTTGCAGGGTCAGTTGACTGCAACCATACACATGGACCCGGAGGACTCTGCGCATGCGGTCCAGCTGATGCCAATACTGGAACGCAAAGCTGGGCGTGTTTTGTTCAATGGGTTTCCAACTGGTGTCGAAGTCGCAGACAGCATGGTGCATGGCGGTCCATATCCAGCATCGACGAATTTCGGGGCAACCAGCGTTGGAACACTGTCGATCCGTCGCTTTTTGCGACCCGTTTGCTACCAGAATGTACCTGACGAGATCAGCATAGACATTTGACGCCTTAAGGGTGAGCGGCTGTTGGGTCGCTTTTGCCAAAACTACTTGCTCGGCTAAGCGAGCAGGGCACTTAACAAATTGAAGTCAAATATGTTTAAACGCCCATTCATTGTAGCCCTGTTCTCCGCGGTACCATAGAACTCTGTCGGTTTCAGACTCACCGTGGTTCCAACGCTGCTTGACTCCTTGCCCCATTGCCCTGCGAACCAGAGCGCGTCGCTTTTGGCTTAGCACGATGCTTTCCATCAACTCAGCTTCATTCCATTTTTCTCGGACTTCTTGGCTAAATACGTTGACCAATTCGCAATGGCTCTCTGCATGTGCGAGGTTTGTACGCTCATTCGGGTCGTCGGATAGATCAAAGAGCATGTTCCCGTCATGGGACGAGGAAATGAACTTGTAGTTGCCTCGGCGGATCATGAACATCGGAACCTTAGTCGCCTCGGCCAAATACTCGGCAAAGACCGCGCGTTCAGGCGGTGGATTACCCCTGTCCAGCAGAGACAACAGATTCACGCCTTCCAACGGCTCTACAGGCTCCTCAATTTCGGCCATGCTGTTCAGTGTCGGAAGAAGATCGACAAGTGAAGTCAATTCCTGAACCCGTTGTGGTGCGATACAGGGGCCAGCGATGATCAGCGGAATGCGCAAGGACTTTTCAAAGAAATGTTTTTTGAACCACATGCCGCGTTCACCCAGCATTTCGCCGTGATCCGAAGTGAAAACAATTACGGTGTCTTGGTCCGCGCCGCTTGCTCTCAGAGCATCCATGATCCGGGTCATCAGGCTGTCGATATAGCTGATCGATCCATAGTAGGCGCGGATGGCGCGGGCTACATCCTCGTCACTGAATTGAATTCCCAACATGCCGAAATCCTTGAGCAGCCGCACAGAGTGGGGATCATGCTCGTTTTCTGACAAAGCCCCAACTGCGGGCATTGGGATGTCTTTTCCTTCGTAGAGGTCCCAGAACTCTTTCCGGCACAGGTAGGGTTCGTGCGGATGGGTGTAAGAAACTTGCAGGAAGAACGGGCGTTTGTCGTCACTGCGCGCCATATCGAAGATGTGTTGCACAGCCTTGAAAGTGACCTCTTCATCATAGTCGATCTGGACCGACCGCTCGCAGATCCCGGCGATGCGCACGGCCCGGGGATCGTTGGTGTCGCGCTTGCCCTCGTTTTCCCAATTGGGAACCCAGGCGAAATCACCCGGATACAGGTCTGCTGTCAGGCGCTTTTCAAACCCGTGGAACTGATCAGGGCCGATGAAATGCATTTTGCCGGACAGGGCCGTTTGATAGCCCGCTGCGCGCAGGTAATGCGCATAGGTCGGGATTTCGGCCGAAAACTCTGCTGCATTGTCATAAGCGCCAACTTTCGACGCCAGCTGCCCTGTTGCCATCGAAAAGCGGGATGGTGCACAAAGCGGATAGTTACAATAGGCGTTCTCAAACACCACACCACGCGTGGCCAAATCACCAATGGTCGGGGAGTGGCAGATGGTGTCTCCGTAGGTTTGCAGGGCAGACGCCGTCAGCTGATCGACCTGAAAGAACAGGATATTTGGGCGAGAGTCGGTCATGTTACCCCCGTCCCATCAGGCTGCGGACATATCCAACCGGGCCGGTTTCGTACCATTTCTTGTGACCACGCTCACGCGATGAAATGCCGAAGCTTTGCGATACTCGGTCAATGACGATGGCCAGAAACACGATGCCCAACCCTCCAACGGTCGCCAGACCCATGTCCAGGCGCCCGATGCCGCGCAGAACCATCTGGCCCAGACCCGTCACGGAAATCATCGAAGACACAACAACCATGCTCAGCGCCATCATGATGGTCTGGTTCACGCCGGCCATGATGGTCGGCATCGCCAAAGGTAGCTCGACCTTATACAGCGTTTGCCGGTTCGATGCGCCAAATGCGCGCGCCGCTTCGACCATATCTCCCCGAACCTGTCGGATGCCCAGATTGGTCAAGCGCACCACCGGCGGCAAAGCGTAGATAAAGGTCACGATCACGCCCGAAACATTGCCGATCGAAAACAACATGACGATGGGCACCAGATAGACAAAGGACGGGATCGTCTGCATCAGATCAAGCATGGGCTGCAGGACCGTCCAGAACCGATCGTTCTTGGCCGAATACACACCCAGCGGAATGCCGATCAGTGAACAGAACACAACGCATGTCAGAACGATGGACAGGGTGGTCATGCTTTCTTCCCATGCCCCCATCAGACCGATGGCAAGCATACAGGCCGCCGAGATCAGGCCCAGACGGCGACCGCCTGCCTGCCAGGCCACCAAAATGATCAATGCCAGAACCACCAGGTCAGGGGCCTGGGTTAGAGCGTCCTCCAATCCGGTCAGAACAATCTCAAACGGCACCTTGATAGCCTGAAAGATGAAGCGGAAATTGGTCACCACCCATTGCAGGAAGGATTCAACCCATGTGCCAACAGGGACCCATTCGGTGTCAAAAATATTCCAGATATCCATGATTTCGCTCCTTACCCGCGCAACGCAGTTAAAGCGTCTTTGATGGTGATTTGCCCAACTGAGGCATGATCCGGACTTACGACGGTGACCGGAGACTGGTCCTCCATGAACAGATCAATGATCTCACCCAGTTCAGCGTCGACGCGCACGGTCTTTTCCGTTGTCTCCCGCCCGTTCAGCGGCTCCATGATGGTTTCCGCCCGGACCAGCGCGACACGGCTGATGCCAGTTACAAACTCGGCGACATAGTCGTCTTTCGGGCTGGTCACGATTTCTTCGGGTGTACCAATTTGAACGATCTCACCGTCGTTCATGATGGCGATGTGATCTCCCATCCGGATGGCTTCATCCAGATCATGGGTGATGAACAGCGTGGTTTTGTGCATCTGCGCCGACAGGTTCAGGAACTGGTCCTGTAATTGGCGGCGGATCAGAGGATCAAGCGCCGAGAATGGCTCGTCCATCAACAGGATTTCTGGGTCGGCTGCAAGCGCGCGGGCCAGGCCGACACGCTGCTGCATGCCGCCCGAAAGCTGATCGGGGTAGTGATCAATCCAACCGCCTAGATCCATGGCTTCGAGCGCCTTGACTGCCGCTTCTCGCCGTGTTGGCAAATCAATGCCGCGAACTTCGAGCCCGAATCCGACATTTTCGCCCAAGGTTCGATGCGGCCACAGCGCCATATGCTGAAAGACCATGCCAATCGTTTCGGCTCGCAATTGGCGAAGTTCTTCTTCGCCCATCGTGTCCACACGCTGACCGGCCACATGAATTTGGCCAGACGTCGGTTCAATCAACCTGTTGACGTGGCGCACAAGGGTGGACTTGCCTGACCCGGACAGTCCCATGATGCAGAAAATCTCGCCCTTCCGGACGCTGAAACTCGCATCCCGAACGCCAAGAACGCAGCCAAATCTGTCTCTTACGTCCTCTTTCGACAGCCCCTCAGCCAGGACCGCCTTCATGGCTTCGTCCGAGCGGTTGCCGTAGATTTTCCAGAGGTCACGACATTCGATCTGTGCATCAGCCATTATCTTGTTCCTTCAAAAATCCGGAGCGGCCGGATAAGCCGCCCCAAAGTCTTCGGGGAGAGTTAGTTTGCGGCGGCGGCGGCCTCGGCCACCCAACCGTCGAATTGTGCTTGGTTTTCGGCGATCCAATCAGCGGCGTGGCGCTGGAAGTCTTCCAGCGTGTTTTCCCCGTCGCGCAGTTTCACTTGCGCCGCGTTGACGGCGCTGATCGGGATGTCGACCAGTTCAAAGAACTTGGCAGCGGCGGGGTTCTCTTCAAGGAATTCATTGTTCGCAACGATATAGACGTCGTTCACAGCAAAGCCTGCGTCCATCTCGCCGTCGCTTTGAACACCGATCTGCACCACGTCTTCACCGGGGATCAGGACGTCGCTGATCCAGTTTGGCGTCCATGTGTAATACAGGATGGCGCCACCTTCGTTGTATCGCGTAATGGTGTCAGCCATGATCGCAAAATAACTACCCTGATCATGTTGAACGGTTTCGCGCAGGTTCAAATTGTCCAGATGATCCTCGATTGCGATTTCACATCCCCAACCGGGATTGCATCCGGACAGGTTGGCACGACCATCGCCATCTGCATCAAACAGGGCAGCAACGGCAGGATCGGAAAACTGTTGAACGCTGGTTATGCCGTTCGCTTCGGCGGTCTTCTTGTCGATAAAGAACCCTTGGCCCGCCCCGGTAATCCCGGCCTTTACACGCGTCATTGTGCTTTCGCCGCCGGACTTGTCAAAAAAGTCGTTATGGAGGGGTTTCCAGTGATTGAAGGTGTAGTCGGCGTCACCAGACGCGACAGCCAGATGCACAGCCGGGAAATCTGCTTCCAAGGTTTCTTCGACGTTGTAGCCCAAAGCCTCCAAACCCTGTTGCACGACCATATGCTGAAACCATGCGTTGGCGGGCGATCCCTTAATTGGCGAGACATCAACACCTGCGCCGGGCTGATCGGCCGCAAATGCCGGAAGTCCAAGCACGGTTGTCATCGCGGCGGTACGCGCAAGATTGGAGAAGTTTGGCATGTTTACCTCCCTGAAATTTACGAGGGCCTGTTCGGCCGGTTTCTTCTCTTGGGGTAATTTTTTGTGATCTGATCGCAGTTGTGAAGTTCCAAAATACCATCCACAATGTTAACCATTGTGTTATGGTAAATCTCCGCAAAACTCTTACAAAGCTGCCGCATCTGATTACCTTTGAAGCGGCATGCAGAAATTCCAACTTTACACGTGCGGCAGAAGAGCTGGGTGTCACGCGCGTGTCGGTTAGCCGCCAGATTGCCGAGCTTGAACAAGCGCTTGGTACGACGCTGTTTGTCAGGGACCACAGAAAAGTATCTTTGACTCTAGCGGGCAGAATGCTGGAGGCTGAGGTGGCTCCGGCTTTGCATCAGATTGCAAACGCCGTTCTGAATGTCTCAAAGACGTCAGGTGATACCCCACTGACAGTAACCACGACGACTGCCTTTGCGACCTACTGGCTCATGCCGCGGATGGTGGATTTCAGCAATCAGTTCCCGGAGGTTGAACTGAACCTTGTTATCACTGATCGTAAGCTTGACCTTGCCGCCGAAAACGTCGATGTCGCGATCCGGTATTCCAAAGACAAGCCAACTGGAAACAACGTAACTCCGCTATTGCGCGAGCGTATTTTTCCAGTGATGAGCCCAAAATACTCTCCCAATACCTCACTGTCAGGACCCGTTGATCTGATGAACGAAAACTTGCTTCATCTATCTGGCATCTATCGGCCCGGAGCCCGCTGGCCGCATTGGTTCAAGGCCAACGGTTTCGTGCTACCAGCTGAGTCCAGTGGAGTAGCGTTGAATACCTATATAAACATGTTGCAAGCCGCGATTGCCGGACAAGGGATTGCGTTGGCCGGAAACCCATTGGTCGATCCGTACCTTGCCGATGGGACTTTACTAAAGTTGGATGGCTTTTTGGAGATTGAGCGAGACTATTTCTATTTGATCAACGCAACGACAGAACGAGCGGACGCGGAAAAGTTTTGCAGTTGGATTTTTGATCAGACAGCTCAGTTTAAATGCCCACCAATCCTGCGATAATGTGTTACTAAGGGAGCTCGACCAGCCCAATTCTTACTATCGCACCGAAATGTAGCAGTGAGCGGTCCATTCATCTTTGCAAAGTCGGCTTTGCTGTACGATGCTGTAATTCGGACATCGCGCAGCATCGGTCAAAATGGGCTAGAAACAGACGTTCTCTGCGCGCGGGATAAAAGGCCGCTATTTTGCGGATCGATCTGATGGTTCGCTCAATCCGCAGGTGAGCTGACCACTCAACTATAGATCGCTTCACATAGCACCTGTTTAGCGGTGCTCGCGGTTCGCTATACTCCTAAGATTCAATCTTAGGTAGTGCAGATGCGCCCGCTCTCAAAGGCTCAAAATCCAACTAGAAGGCGGTTCCACTGGGCGGGCAAAATAGTGTGATGTGAAAAAGCGTTTCTTGTAGGATTTTCACGAAAACTCACGGTAGTCATTGGGCAAGTGGATCAAAATCCGCGTTCATATTTGTCGGTGCAACAGGTGCTTCTCAATCAGTTGAAAAGCATATCCTATGTAGACTCTCTGCAGAAATCCGACGGCGGCGATGTCTTCACGCTCCAGTGCTTTGGCCAAGTCAGAGGTCTCTCGCACCAATGAGTCGTAGGCAACTATGCCAACAATCTGTTCCATGCGATGCCAGACGCTGGACGACTGGAAATACGCCTGGTTCCAGAATTCACGCAGAGAGTGGTTTCCGATCAGAGATGTGATCAGGGTCTGTAGTCGTTGGTTCAGTTTTACGTATTCCTGAGAGTCCAGCTGCTCGCGCAGTGCGACGGCTTTTTCATGGATCGAACGAGCCTCTTCGCGGTGAAATTCTGTGACAGTGATCGGCGACAATGTCCCGATCATCTGGGCAAGCTCCATCCTCATTTCGTATAGATGGCGAACCCGTTCTGCTGAAAGCTCGATGACAACGGTGCCGACACCATTGCGCGTCTCTACCAATCCGAGATGCCCAATGCGCGCGATGGCATCTCTGACGGGGGTTCTGCTGACTCCGAATTCTTTGGCAAGCGCAGCCTCTTTCAGTTGAGTGCCCGGAGGGTAGTGCGCGAAGCAGATGCGCTCCAAGATTTGTTCTTGGATCTCGTCTACGGTTGCCTTTGAGGGCGCCGCAATTCCTGAATCTGCGATAGTCACGGTTCTGATCCCTCTGGGTGCTCTTTGCTGTCTTAGACTACCAATCAGTAGTCTCTCAACAACCGACCGTACCCAGCAATTTGGTCATCAACACCCGCTTTACGCAAGACATCCCATGCCATGGCTTGATTTGAACAAATTACGGGTTTGTTCAGGGCGTCTTCGAGCCGTTCAATGACTTCGATTGACCGCAACGCACCGCAGCTAATAAACACGGCATCGGCCGCCCCGGAATCGACCGAATGGGCCAACTGTTCGATCACGTCCGGGCGCACACGGATCATGTCGCTGTCTTTTTCCAGATTCAGGCCGAGTATATCAGTGACATGGAACCCTTGATTTTCAAGATACTGTTTTTCTTTCTGATTCACGTCTTCAAGGTAAGGTGTACACACCGCGATCTTTTCTGCCGAAAGTGCTTTTAAAGCGCGAATTGCAGAGGTGATCAAAGAGGTCGCGATCGCGTTGGGTGCGCCTTTGCGCAGTTCGCGAAATACGTTTTCTTCTCCTAGGACCAAACTGCCGGACGTGCAGGCATAGCTGATCACATCCAGACTACCATCTGGCAACAAGGTCGACGCGGCGCGTGCCAGGTCGGACCCGACTCCGGTCAGACTGTCAACTGTGATGCTGTCTGGAATGGCCACCCGGGTGAAATGTGCGCCGACGCCTTCTGGTATCAGTTCCATTATATCGTCTTCGATTGTCTGCTCGGTCGCGAGTAGAACGAATCCTATTTTTGCCCGTTTGTGGCGGCCCTCATCGAACATGGATCCTGGATCAATTCTCATGACATGCATGCACCTACCTCATTTTTATAAGAAAATAGTGACTAAAATTGATCATAGACATTAAGCTGTATACAGGTCAACTGTCCCGCCAGCCTGATTGGGGTTCCTCAAACACAGGCCGAGATTCGATCAAAGGGAGGTACCTTCGCAAATGCAGGTGTCAAAATTTCTGAAAACTGGGGCTGTCGCGCTCGGCTTTGCCGGGTTCGCCGCGTCCAGTGTATCGGCTCAGGACATCATTCTGGGCCACGTCATGGATCAGGAACACATCTTCCACAAAGTATCCGAACAGTTCATCGAACGGCTGGACGAGCTTTCTGGTGGAACCATGTCGGTTTCTTATCACCCCGGTGGTGATCTGGGTGATTGGACATCGATCGTCGAGCAGGTCGCTCAAGGCGCTGTTCAGATGACCATGTCGTGGAACCATTCCGAGCTTGATCCGCGCTGGGACGTGTCCGTTCTAGGCTATGTCGCCAACGACTGGGAGTCGGGTAAGGAAGTCTACGGTCCCGGTTCGACAATGAACGAAGTCTACAACGGCATAATGAACGACTTGGGTATGGAGTTGCTGGGTACGATCCCGACCGACTTCACGGGTTTCGTTGTGCGCAAAGGCGTTGACGTCCCAGTGAACTTCCCGGCCGATGCCGAAGGTTTCAAGATGCGCGTTCCGGGTATGCCCATGGCGATCGAGCGGTACAAAGCAACCGGCTTTTCGGCCGTTCCGATGGCATTCTCCGAGGTGCATACAGCATTGCAGACCGGTGCGATTGACGGTCGGGCTTACTCGCCGCCCTCCGAGGTTCTGTTGTTCAAGGACGTGCTGAGCGCTTACGTTTTCACGCGCGAAAACTTCGAACACACCTTCTGGACTGCAAACAAAGCCTGGTTTGATGGCCTGAAAGCGGAGCAGCAAGGATGGGTAAAAGAGGCGGCCAATGAATCCGTCACCTGGGCGTGGGAAAACGCCGAGTCTGAAAGCCCCAAGTGGTTCGAGCAGATCGAAGCGGCCGGGATCGAAGTCGTTGAACTGACCCCCGAGCAGCTGGATGCCTACCGCTCAAAGGTTGTCGCCGTCGAATATCCCTACATGGAGGAGATCATCGGCACAGAGGTGATGGGCGCCATCAGACAGGCGGCCGGCGTAGAATAACGCCACTCAAGAACACGCGCAAAATTCGACTTTGCGCGTGTTTCCTTTTGGGGACGGGAGGGAAAATGACCAAGGATATCTTGCACACGGACAGTCTGGACGATGTTCTGGTGCCATCGCCGATCATACCGGTGCCTGCGGCAGAGGATCGCGAACTGCCTGTCTATCGCGGCCTGGATGGCCTGTACTCGCTGGAAGCCAAAGTTGCGTGGCTGATGCGCGTCATCATGTTTGTCGCAATGCTTGCCCTTGGCTTGGTCATGGCCGCGCAGGTTTTCATGCGATATGTCATTGCGTCTCCGTTCCTCGGTATCGAAGAGCTGGCACCGATGTTGGCCTTGTGGATCTACTTCATCGGAATGGCGTATTGCTCCCGCGAGCGTGACCACATCGAAGGTGGAGTGATGTCGCTGGTCTCTCGAAATCGAAAGACATTGCTTGCCCTCCGTTTGTTCGGATCAATCCTGTGCCTGGTCGCACTGATCGTCTTTGCCAAATACGCTTGGGATTTTGCGCAGTTCAACATCAACCTGAACCGCAAAAGCTCTTACATGAAATTCCCAAAATACATGTGGGATCTCAGCATGGTCTTCGGCTTCGTGCTGATGGGTTTCTACATGCTGCTTCAGATCTTTCTCGAAGCCCGCGCGCTGATCACCGGGAAGGGGAGAGAGTGATATGACACTGTTCTTCGTTGCTATCGCAATCGTCATTGTCCTGCTGCTGATCGAAGTACCCGTCGGCTTTGCCTTCGGCATCGGAGCGCTTGTTTTTGGCACTTTGCAGGGCACAGACATCTCGTTTCATGCCGGATTTGGATATTCCCAAGTCAGTGCGTTCTCGCTGCTTGCCATTCCGCTGTTTATCCTGTCGGGAACCCTGATGGGCGCTTCCGGGATATCTGAGCGGCTGTTGGATTTCGTCAATTCCTTCGTCGGGCGAACCAAGGGTGGTCTGGGCGCGGTGACCGTTGTGACCTGTGCGCTGTTCGGCGCGATTTCGGGATCGGCCTCGGCTGCGATTGCAGCCATCGGGAAAATCATGGTCCCGCGCATGATCAAGGAGGGGTATCCCCCGGGCCACGCGACCGCGCTTGTCGCCGTGTCTTCTGTTCTGGCGCTGATGATCCCACCCAGCATTCCAATGATTGTCTTCGCGATTGCGATCCGCGAGTCAGTGGCCAAGTGTTTTTTGGCAACCATGGGGCCGGGGATCCTACTGGCCGCGACCTATTGCGCGCTGAATTTCTGGTTCCTGCGGAACAACACGACCATTACGGTCGCTGAAAAACTGTCGTTCTCGGGCACCGTGAAAGAAATCGGCCAAACCGGTAAACGTGCAAGCCTTGCGATCATCATGCCGGTGATTATTCTGGGCGGTATTTACAGCGGCATCGCTACTCCGACCGAAGCAGGATCGATGGCGCTGGTCTATACTCTGGCCGTTAGTCTGTTGATCTACCGCACGCTTCCGTTCGACAAGTTGTTTGCCTCAACAGTCGAAGCCGCACGTCTGACTGGCGCGATCTTGATGGTTCTGTTTTTCCTGTTTGTCATGAGCCGCGGCATGGTTCTGGCCAAGGTGCCGACACAGTTTGCCGATCTGTTGCTGACGATATCGGAAAACAAGATTGTTATCCTGTTGCTGATCAATCTGCTGTTGCTGATCATGGGCATGATTATCGACGACGTATCGGGTGGAGTTCTGGCTGCGATCATTCTGCTGCCTGTAACGCAGAAGATTGGTTTGGATCCGATCCATTTCGCCGCCATTGTCGGTACGAACCTGGGACTGGGCAACATCTCTCCACCTTGCGCACCGCTGCTTTACATGGCGGGGGGCGTCACTCGACAACCTCTGTCAACCTATGTCGGCCCGACCTTGAAGTTCCTGCTGCTGGGTCACCTGCCGATGGTTTTCGTTGTTACCTTCGTGCCGCCGGTCGCTCTTTTCTTACCGGGTCTCCTAGACTGAGGCGCGACGACGCCGCCCGCGTGGAAGGCGGGCGGTGTTGAATTCACATTCGAAATGGCCGTCCGTGCGAACAATGACAGGACGGCCTGAAGGTCAAACCTGCCATCGGTTTTGGTGTCATGCCGTTGGCTTTTCTCGAAGGATGAAGGCAAATGCTTGAACACGCAAAACAAAGAACTATCGAGCTTCAGAACCGCATGAAGGATGCAGGCATCCAAAAGGGCGTGTTTACCGATGAAAGCTCGATGGCCTACCTGGCAGGTTTCTGGGGTTACTTGGGGATCGAGTTCGGGCGTCCCACGATGCTCGTGGTGGACGCGGATGACTCGCCCGTTATCATCACGCCGCTGATGGAGTCGGAAATGGTCGACGCCATGACATGGGTCGAGGATGTGCGTACCTGGGAAGATATCGGGCAACGTACATGGGGTCGGGCGCTGGCAGGTGCATTGGGTGAGAACCCTTCCGAGATCTGGGTTGAAAAGGGTTCGATCCCTGCAATTGTCCGCAATCATCTGGACGAGACTTATCCGGGCGTTCCGCTCGAGGATATCTCACCGGTGCTGGGCGCGATGCGGACCATCAAGTCACCCTTCGAAATAGAAGTGATGAAACAGGCTGGAGAGATCGCTGGCGCGATGATGCTTGCGGCGCATAATTCCTTGAAAGAAGGCGCACAGGAATACGAGAGCGCGCTGGCGGTGATTGATGCAGGTTCGCGCAAGGCGGCCACTTTCCTGACCGACAAGGGTTGGGACAGCTTCGTCTCGCCCATGATCCACAACCTGCAGATTGTTCAAAGCGGCAAGAATACCTCGATGGTGCATGGTCGTGCCGGTGTGAAAGCATATGAAAAGTTTGATCCCGTCTATTTCTGCTTCTGCAACATGGCGCAGTTCAAACAGTACAAGCTGGGCTTCGACCGTATGTTCCACATCGGCGAAGTGACAGACCTGGACCGCGAAGTGCAGCAGGCTGCGATTGACGCGCAGCAAGCCGCGATCCACGCGATCCGCCCGGGCGTTCTGGCCGAAGACGTCGCTGCGGCCGCCAACGAAGTCTATCAGGAACGTGGTTATGAAACCGGCTACCGTACCGGTCGATCCATCGGTGTTGCATATCTGGAAGCGCCGGAGCTCAAAGCCGGAGACAAGACAGTTCTGCAGCCGGGCATGACCTTTGCGGTCGACGGCGGCATTTCGGTCGATGGTGTCACTGCAGGTCGGATTGGTGACTCGGTGGTCGTGACGGAAACCGGGTTTGACTACATCACCAACTATCCGCGTGAGATCCTGCTGAGCAAATAGGCCTACAGACGGTGGTATCGGTCAGGGCAGCAGATTGCCAAATGGTTGAACTATCGCAACTGTGACGCACGAGTGCGGCGCGCGTCTTGGCGCGCCGGAGGATTTATCGGAACCTGCGTGGATGGGTAACATGCAAAAACTGAAAAAAGAGACTCTGACAGGTATCTGCAATCAGATGGCCTCGCACGACTGGAGCGATGCGGAAATAGACGAACTTGTAGACCCGAAATTAGGCATCATTACCGGATTTCAGGAGTTGCTGGACGAGTTGGAGGTCCTTCGCAAGATCGACCTTGGCACGATACCTCCGGCCCTGACTGTTCAGAAGCGATAGACAGATGACAAATGAAATTGCGTTTGACACTGTCCGCGGTCTTAAATCCAGGCTTGAAGCCGGTGAAATAACGCCAACTGAACTGGTCGCGGTTTTTGCCGAGCGGATTGCAAGGCACAATGACCGTTCCAAAGCCTTTATCACCGTGACAGATAAATCTGCGCGCCAGGTGGCCGAGACCCTCACGCGCGACGATCTGGAGCGGTCGCGTTTTGCGGGTATTCCATACGCATCCAAAGATCTTTTCGACATCGAAGGTGTTCTGACATCAGCTGGATCGCGCGTGTTTCATGACAGAATTGCATCGGAGGATGCTTTTGTCATTGCTCGGATGCGAGAGGCAACCGCACTGAGCCTGGGCAAGACCAATCTTCATGAGTTCGCTTACGGCGCAACCGGCGAGAATGAGGTCTATGGAACCTGCGTGAACGCCTATGACCCAAGCCGACTGGCCGGAGGATCGTCCAGCGGATCAGCGGCAGCGGTGGCCTTCGGCTTGGTCCCTGCCAGCCTTGGTACGGACACTGGCGGATCAGTGCGCGCGCCTGCAGCGTTGAACGGACTGGTCGGACTGAAGCCAACCATTGGCCGAGTGCCGACGACGGGTGTGGTGCCATATTGCTGGACGTTAGATCATGTGGGCATCATGACTCGGGACGTCACAGATTGCGCTGATTTGCTCGGGATCGTTGCGGGTTACGATCCGCGCGATCCGGGTTCGCAAAACCTTGCGGTCGAAGACTATGCCGCAGCGCTCGATGGCGATATATCTGGGTTGCGCATCGGCATTCCCACAAATTTCTATTTCGAGCGAACCGATCCGGAAATCTTGACAGCATTGGAAGATGTCAAACGCCTTGTGACTGCGAAGGGCGCGGCATTGATCCCAGTGACATTTCCGGATCTCGAACATAGCCGCGCCGTGTCTCTCACCGTTCAGATGCCGGAAGCTCTGAGCGCGCATTCGGCTTATTTGCAAGACCGGGGTGAGCTTTATGGGCAGGATTTTCGCGCCGGATTGGCACTGGGGCAGACGCTCCTGGCGGAACACTACATCCGGGCCAAGCGCTTCGTAGAACTCTATCGGCAAGAGACCAACGCGTTGTTTGAAGAGGTCGACCTGATCCTGACGCCGGCGACGCCGGAAATTGCGCAAAAGCTGGGAACTGTGAAGACAACCCGCGACGGTGTAGAAGAAGCAGTTGGTAATGCCATCACGCGCTTTTCAACCTTCTTCAACATGTCCGGCCATCCTGCGCTGACGATGCCCTGTGCAATGCACTCGGAAGGATTGCCGATAGGGTTGCAGCTGGTTGGCAGGTATTTCGAAGAAAGCACGGTTCTTCGTGCCGCCTTTGCCATTGAAAACGACGGGGCGTTCGCAATCCCGCGCCCGAATGTAGACGGCTAGGGATGAAACTTCGAACCTTTATCGTCGATGCCTTTTCAGACCGCACGCTCAGCGGAAACCCCGCTGGCGTTTGCCCACTGGATCAATGGCTGCCTGTACAGGTCATGCAATCCATCGCGAGTGAACTGAACCAATCTGAAACGGTGTTTTTTGTTCCGCGAGCAAATGCGCGCAACCGCGCGGAGCATGCCGAATTCGACATACGTTGGTTCACCCCTACGCGCGAGGTGGATATGATCGGGCACGCGACCCTTGCGGCCGCTCACATCGTATTCTCCAATCTCGAGGTCGGGTTGGATGCAGTCACCTTCCATTCTGAATCCGCCCGAATGACTGTTCGACGTGGGGAAAACGGATTGCGTCTGGATATGCCCGCACTTGTGCCAGAGGTGGTCGATGTCCCCATAGGTCTGATCGAAGCACTTGGGAAGAAGCCCTCGGCTTTGTTGGCCGCAAAGCACTATCTGGCTGTTTTTGAGAGCGAAGATGACATTCTAAGCTGTGCTCCAGATTTTGCTGCTTTGGCAAAACTACCATTGCCCGCAGTTATCATATCGGCGCAAGGGGCAGGGGAATTTGATTTCGTTTCAAGGTTCTTTGCCCCGTCAAATGGTGTGCCAGAAGATTCCGTATCAGGCGTTTCACATTGCTGTTTGACGCCATATTGGTCTCGGAGACTGAAGAAAAAACACTTGTTGGCTCGCCAGCTTTCTGCGCGAGGCGGTATCATTGCGTGTGAAGCAGATGGTAGCCGCGTCATCCTTGAAGGCGCTGCTGTCACTTCGTTGGAAGGTTTCTTGGTTGTTCAATAGAGCGACTGCCAACCGAACCTAGGCGCCACAGAGACCACGGATGCTCTCAGGCACGTTTCTGCCGCGTTATGCGTACCGGATGGCTTGCGAGCATTTGTGGTTTTGACATATAAGTCGAGATAACCCCTGGGGGGGATATAGAAAGGCCGCAGAGGCACTGAAAACGTGAGAGCAGTTCAAAGATATGCGCAGAATGCGATGGCAGCTTTACTCTGCCTGTCTTTGATCTTTTGGTCGCTTCAGCCAAACGTGGGCCATGCTCCGACAGTGATTGAAACTGTGCAGGAGCATTTGCAGATCATTGCAGAGCACGGGCATACCCATGGCTTTGAAGAAGATTTGTTGTGGGCGATGCACGGGCACAGTCATGATGGTGCAGATCACGACCACAGCCAAATGGTCATACCGGAACCGGAAAATGCGCTGTCACTGGCCTCGCTCTCAGATGACAGGGCGTTCGACCGAGTGCCGGACGGCCCAACGAAGAACTACGGTATAGACCGGCCTCCGCGCGTGTGACGTCGCCCCAATCGGGGTTTTCGACATCACATAACAACGGAGAACATCCATGAATCTAATCTCACGGGGTCTAGACAGGCGCGCGACGCTCCTGCTGGCCCTCATTATAACCAATCTGGCACTGAGCACGTCTCAGGTGCTGGCTCATAACGTCACTGAAGGCGATGCGGGCTACATCCAAGAAATCTGGGGCGTGAACATCATCCCCTTCATGTATCTTGGCGCAAAACACATGGTCACAGGCTACGATCACATCCTATTCCTGCTTGGCGTCGTGTTCTTTCTCTATCGAGCCAAAGATGTCGGCATCTATGTCAGCCTCTTCGCGATCGGACACTCGACAACAATGCTGTTGGGCGTTTGGTTTGGCTGGGGCGTAAACGCATATATCGTCGACGCCATTATCGGCCTTTCGGTTGTCTACAAGGCGCTCGACAATCTTGGTGCGTTCCAGCGCTGGTTGGGGTTTCAGCCGAATACCAAAGTCGCGACGCTGATCTTTGGCCTGTTCCACGGCATGGGTCTGGCGACCAAAATCCTCGACTACGACATCGCTCCGGAAGGGCTTCTTGCCAATCTGTTGGCGTTCAACGTGGGTGTGGAACTTGGCCAGCTTACGGCCCTTGCGATCATCCTTATCGTTATGGGGTTCTGGCGCAAAAGCCCGTACTTCTTCCAGCAAGCTTACAGCGTAAACGTCATCATGATGACCCTCGGGTTCATCCTGATGGGCTATCAGATCACCGGCTATTTTGTTGCCGCGTAACGGAGTTCAGAAAATGTTCAACACAGAAAGACCAAGTCTTGAGGAACTGCCAAGCTCGGCTCAGCTTATCCGCTCGACCGTCATTGCAGGTGCGTCTGCCGTCGCGATCCTTGTCACGGTGGTTCTGCCAGCCGAATACGGGATCGACCCGACTGGCGTTGGCCGCGTGCTCGGGCTGCAAGAGATGGGCGAAATCAAATCGCAACTTGCTGACGAGGCCGAAGCAGACCGCAAACTCGAAAGCCAGGATCAGTCGAGCCTGCTGAACGACGTCCTTGGCCTGTTTGTCGGGTCGGCTCATGCGCAAGAGGCCGAGATCTGGCAGGATGAAACCAGCTTCATACTAACGCCCGGAGAGTCGACTGAATGGAAGCTGGTCATGGAAGAAGGCGCGACGGCTGAGTACCGCATGGTCGTGACAGGCGGCCGGGTGAACTTCGACCTGCATGGCCACGGTGGCGGTGAGTCGATCACCTATGAGAAAGGGCGTGGATCGACCGGTGCCGAAGGCACCATCGAAGCGGCCTTTGCCGGTGAACATGGCTGGTTCTGGCGCAACCGAGATTCTGGTGACGTATCAGTGATGGTACAAGTCCGCGGGAACTACAGCGAGATCGTCGATTAAACGACTTACCCGCCGTGCAGGTATTCTGCGCGGCGGGACATTTAGGCGAATAGATCTTTAGTACTGCATCATATAAACACACTGCCCGCGCCCGTTTTGGGTCGCGTCACAAGACGTAAAGGCTGTTATAGAGCTTTGCCACCTTTCATATGAAGTGTTGAATTCGGAAAATGTCGACACAACTGAGACCTCAGCCGCGTTGCACTGAATAGTTGTAGTGTGTATTAGGTCGGGAATGCCTGACGTTTGGGTCAGAATCGAAGGGCGGAATTCTCTAATTCACTGAGGTTTTGGCGGCCGATTGAGTTAAAGATCAGCGACGTTCCAAAACATCCGCAAAACGTAGTCGCAGTGGCATTTAATGAAGAAATAGCCATGAACGATTCTGTATGGTCTGAAATGTCGGTTGGAGCAGTTGCGCAAGTATCGCAGCGCACCAAGCATCCAAACCCAAAGGGGTGAATTGCTGGAATGGATGGAAAAGTACGGGGTGGAGCCGCCAAATCATGCGATACCGACCGAACCAGAACTGCGCGGCCTGATTGGTCATCGCTAGGCTTTTGGTTGGCTTGGCGCCTCACCCAAGGCCAATAGCAAAAGAATGGCCAAAAGGGGTGATCTAACAAGACCTTTCAGAAACCAGATCAATCCCGATCTGTTGCGATGCCATCCCATTGTGATCGGCGAAATGTAGAGCCTATTTGAAAGGAACCCTGCGAGGACAAGGAGCAGACCAAAACACTATCCTTCTGATCTTGGTCTTTCGTTCAATTGCACTGCTAGTGTTTGGGTTAGCGACCGTTGAAGGAGACTCAAAGAAGATACGAAAGAAAGCCGAACACCGCAGTCAGATAAAGGACCAAGAAAATCACCCGAGTCTCTCAGGATTCCCTATTCAAGGCCAATGGATGCCAGCTATCCTTCTTGACAAGCATTTGACCACTGTTTGCAGCCAATTCGCCCCCTAGGAATTTCAAACGTTGCCAATTGTAACCATCCTCAATATCCATGTGACCGTAGAAATAGTCTATCGACTTAATGAACAGCAGTGCTTCGCTTAGGCTGCCAAAACACCCCGTATTCGTGCCTTCATCGTCGAACCATTGTGTAACGAACAGCTTTTGCGGTTTGCTTTTTTGTCGCTCTTGCCGTCGGTGCCATCCACTAATCTCAGCGAAAACACCTGAGTTGTCTGCTTTAGCCCAAATTGCGATAGCCTTTTTAGCGCTGTCCAAGTGACCAAGTGATGTGCTGACTTTGTGCATTTTACAATATTCATCTCACCTTCTGGTCCAAACCACCAGGCTGCTTGCTCTGCAGCAGTTTCTGGTAGATCGCGAAGGGCCATGAATGCAGCGACCGTATGTCGAAATGTATACTTGGTTTTTGTCGTCAGTTTGGTCTCGGGAAGTTGCAACTATTGCTCTCCTTCGCAGGATTTTGTTTGTGCAAGCTAGGAATCGTCCTTGGGTGCGGGTCGTCATAGGCGACGAAAACGATCGAGCCAGTTTTGAAATCGACGGAAATAATGCGGACAGTTTCATCCGTAACTCTTTGTATGCAGCCAGCTGCCGTGTTTCTTTCGGCCATCGAGCAAGTTACTGGCACAGCCACTTTGGTAGGACTTACATAGGTGTCAGACATGGTTAGTGAGCCTTGCGCTGCTGAATCTATCGTTAGGCTAAAACTTTCCCCGATACACTTGAGCCTCCCCAACTGAACTGGTCCTCCGTTATGTTAGGAAGCGGAGGACCAGTTCAGTTGGGGAGGCTCACGGACGCAGATGCAAAAGACTTGAAGCCGAGTATTGGGCGAGTTCGTCTATTGATGATCCGCTGGTCCAGTACTACGGAGTTGTTCAGATGTTTCCGCCTGACCATCTCTATCGGAATACGGCATCCAAGGTCTGTTGCAGTCTAACAATGATGTTGTTGGCGATCCCCGCTAGGTGCTCTGCCTATGCAATCATTCCCGCGGCAACCAAAGCTGCAACCTCAGCCGTTTCCGCTCTATCCGTCAGACTGCGAATTTATGCAATAACTTCTTTGAAATCATGACCTGACCTAGCGATTAGGCTTGGATTGGTTGTCACCCCATCCGATAGGCCGAAGCCTAAAGGGTCTTTGATGTCGTTTACTTCTGCGGTGTCCTCGAAGAATTTCATCAGTTGCCCTCATCGCGTAATGGGGTGACTTGGATTGCACCTGAAGCTGCTAGGAGGCGCTGCACCAGGGTCTGGCTGAAGTCAGTGCACGGGTTCAGAACGCGTGGCGCGTCCCGAATTCGGTGTAGTTTTGACTCAATGTAAGATCGGCTTTTCGGCTGTCACGGATGACACGTTCTGCGTTGGGCAGATCGTTGGTTTTCGCGCGTTGTAGCGCGATTTCCGGGTCGAATCCGTGCTTAATCCAGCGCTGCTGCAATCTGCTTTCAAGTTCTTCCAATGTGGGGCTGACAAAAACCGTTGCGGCGAAAACATCCTCCAACGTCCTCCACGGGTCGCTTTTCATAAAAAGGTAGTTCCCTTCCACAACCACAATCGGAGTTTCAGGGTGAACCGCAATCGCATTGGCGATGGCAAGGTCCATTTGGCGGTCGAACATGGGATGAAAGGATTCATGTAGCGCGGATTGCAGCGCCCTAATCGCCTTGCAAAACCCAACGGCATCGAAGGTCTCTGGTGCGCCTTTTTTTGCACGCAAGCCGCGCGCTTCCAAAACGCGATTGTCCAAATGGTAACCATCCATTGGCACAAGAGTGGCTGAAGGAACCGCCGAGCTCTGTTGCGCGTTCAGCGATTGAACAACGGCTTCCGCTAAGGTCGACTTTCCGGATGCAGGGGGGCCGGCGATTGCAACAATCGTCCGAACCCCAACCTGCCTCCGGGAGGAGATCAGGTCGCAAACGTGCTTTGCATCCTGCTCGATCACGCTGCGTCCTCTTTTGGAGGTTCCTTGGCACCGGTCATGAAGGCCACGGCGTCGGACATCGTATAATCCTTGGGGTCGATCGTACAAAGACGTTTGCCCAGCCGGTGCACATGGATGCGATCGGCGACTTCGAAGACATGCGGCATGTTGTGGCTGATCAGGATGATCGGAATGCCACGCGCTCTTACGTCCTGGATCAGCTCAAGCACTTTGCGGCTTTCCTTCACGCCCAAAGCCGCCGTCGGTTCGTCCATGATGATGAACTTGGTCGCAAAGGCAGCTGCGCGCGCAACGGCAACGCCTTGGCGCTGGCCGCCGGACAACGTCTCTACCGCCTGATTGATCGACTGCACGGTCATCAGCCCAAGCTCTGTCAGTTTTTCGCGGGCGAACTTCTCCATCGCAGGCCGATCCAGCTGACGCATGTATTTGCCCATGAAACCCTGTTTGCGAATCTCGCGCCCCATGAACATGTTGTCCGCAATCGACAGGGCAGGGGACATGGCAAGTTGCTGATAGACGATCTCGATCCCCATGTTCCGGGCATCAATCGGCGAGGTGAAGTTGACCTTTTTGCCTTCTATGAGGATCTCGCCTTCGTCCGGGATCGTGGCACCGCAGATCGCCTTGACTATGGATGACTTGCCCGCGCCGTTATCTCCGATCACCGCAAGGATTTCGCCTTGCCGCAGTTCAAAATCGGAATGGTCAATGGCGGTAACGTGTCCATAGCGCTTCACGATCCCGCGGCCTTGGACGACTGGAGTTGTGTCTGACATTAGCCCGATACCTTTCTGATCCACTGGTCGACTGCGACGGCAGCGATGATGAGAAGTCCGATAAGCAGGAAGGTCCACTGTGCGTCCGCGCCCAGAAGCCTGAGCCCCAGAGTAAAGACACCGACGATCAGAGCCCCGAACAGGGACCCCAGAATGGAGCCACGCCCGCCGAACAGTGAGATACCGCCAATCACGACCGCAGTGATGCTTTCGATATTGGCCAATTGCCCGGATGTAGGTGAAACCGACCCGATGCGCCCGATCAGGGCCCAGCCTGCAAAGGCACAGATCAATCCGGACAACATATAAACTGACATCAGCGTTCTGTGGACGTTCACACCGGATAGTTCGGCGGCCTCGGGATCATCCCCCACCGCATAGACATGACGGCCCCAGGCCGTGTGCTTAAGCGCGTAGGCCAGCACGAAAATCAGAACGAGCATGAATATCACACCAACCGTAAAGGTCGCGCCACCGACGCTGAATTTTGTGCCAAAGAATTGCAGGAACGGGGCGTTGGCCTCGATATCCTGACTGCGAATTGTTTCGTTTGCGGAATACAGGAAGTTTGTCGCGAGAACGATCTGCCACATGCCGAGCGTGACAATAAATGGCGGCAGCTTCACGCGACTGACTAGCCATCCATTGAGCGCCCCGATCAGGGTTCCCATTGCAAGACCGCACATCACCGCAATTGGCACGGGGATGCCGTACCGGAACGTGAACTGACCCATAATGACGGAAGAAAACACCATAATCGCACCGACGCTTAGGTCGATGCCGGCGGTCAGAATGACAAGGCTTTGTGCCGCGGCCACGATGCCGACGATCTGAACCTGCTGCAGGATCAGTGTCATCGCAAAGGGTGAGAAGAACTTTGAGCCCAGCAGAAGGCCGAAAATTACGATCGCGCCAACCAGTACGATCAAGGGAACAAAGGATGGATTGACGTGGAGAAGATGCTGCAACTTCCCCAGTACACCACGCCGATGATCTTCAAACTCCGCAACGGTTTCTGACGCGTTGGCGGCGGTTTCAAATTCCTGGGTGTTTTGGTTTGCTTCAGACATATCCCCCCCTTTTCGTGGCTGGCATCGCGTCCACGAAATCAGTGTACAGGAAGTTTCGGTTTGCAGGTGAAAGGATTGATGAGGCGCTGCGGCGCGCCTCATCCAATAGGGCTGTCTTTAGCCCCAGCAGAGATCCAGGCCTTCTGCAACCGACAGCGACTCAACCCCATCAACCGGCTGGTCGGTGATGAGCGCTACGCCTGTGTCATAGAAGTCTTTGCCGGGTGTGTTTTCGGGCTTCACGCCTTCTTCAGCCCATTTCTTTACGGCCTCAACACCAAGCGAGGCCATCAACAGCGGGTACTGCTGGCTTGTCGCACCGATCACACCGGCTTCGACGTTTTGGACACCGGGGCATCCGCCGTCGACCGAAACGATCAGAACGTCGTTTTCGCGCCCGATGGATTTCAGCGCCTCATATGCGCCCGCAGCGGCCGGTTCGTTGATCGTGTGAACTACGTTGATGGATGGATCCTTGGCCAGAAGGTTTTCCATCGCGCGGCGGCCGCCTTCTTCGTTACCGTCGGTCACGTCACTGCCGACCAGACGCGCATCGGTTTCGTCACCGATGACATTCGGGTCCGCCAGGTCCACACCGAACCCGTCGAGGAAACCCTGATTGCGCAGAACGTCCACCGTCGGCTGACTGACGTTCAGATCCAGTGTCGCGATCTTGGCATCTGCTGCAGCGTCGCCCATTTTGGCCTTCGCCCATTGACCGATCAGCAGACCAGCCTTGTAGTTGTCCGTGGCGAAAGTCGCGTCCGCCGAGTCAATCGGACTCAACGGCGTATCCAGCGCAATGACCAGAACGCCTGCATCACGGGCCTGTTTGACCGCGGGAACGATCGAGCTGGTGTCGGATGCCGTCAGCAGAATGCCTTTTGCGCCATCGAGAATGCAGGTCTCAATAGCCTGGACCTGAGTTTCATGGTCGCCATCAACCTTGCCAGCAAACGCCTTGAGCGTCATGCCCAGCTCTTCTGCCTTGGCGGTCGCACCTTCCTTCATCTTGACGAAGAAGGGGTTGGTGTCGGTCTTGGTGATCAGGCAAACGGTTTCACCAGCCGCCTGTGCGGATGCTGCGGCCAAAGTCAGCGCTGTGGCGGATGCGGCAACCTTAAATAGATTTTTCATTTAGTCTCCTCCCAGAAAATTGTTGTGGCCCCGCGCGGAATAGCGACAAGGCGCGCCTCCATCCTGCAATGAAGGTCCTGCTCAAGAAACCGTGATTCTAGTCTCTGTGTCAATAAATAAATAAAGTTTATTTATTAATTTGACTGCGCATCTTTTCATAAGAAAACAAGGTGTTTATGTTTAGGGTAATGGAAAGAGAGGCGCTGAAAATACTAACTGGCGGGGTAAGCCAAAGCGGTGTTCGTGATCACAACGAACGCCTGATTCTGACGGTTTTACAACGGCATGGACCTGCTGCCGGGGCCGATGTCGCGCGGCTGACGGGCCTGTCCCCGCAGACCGTGTCGATCATCCTGCGTAAGCTCGCAAAGGACGAGATTCTCAAACGTGGGACACCGTTGAAGGGCAAAGTTGGGAAACCTTCGATCCCCATGGAACTCAATCCCGAAGGCATTCTGTCGGTGGGAATGAAGATCGGTCGCCGCAGCGCCGATCTTCTTTTGATCGACTTCACCGGCAAGCCTCGCCAACAGCTCTCGACGACTTATGACTACCCGCTGCCCGAAGCTGTGTTCGGGTTTTTGGAGGAAGGATTGCAAGAGCTTCTGGCCAATGAACCCCAGAAGCTTCGCGACCGTGTATGCGGGATCGGGATCGGTACACCGTTCGAGCTGTGGAAGTGGCACGACCTGTCTGGGCTTGCGGCTCAGAAATTCAAATCCTGGAGAAACGTGAACTTTTTTTCCGAAGTCGCCAAGTTCAGCAACCTGCCGGTTTTTGTGGTCAATGACGCCACAGCCGCGTGTCACGCCGAACATCTCTATGGCCGCGGGGCCGAGTATCGAGACTATTTTTATTTCTTCATCGGCTCAATGATTGGCGGAGGCGTTGCCTTGAATGGCACCGTATTTGAGGGCAACCAAGGCAATGCCGGTGCCTTGGGCGCCATGCGGACAACGGGTCCTTTGGGTGAGAGCCAGCAACTGATCGACACTGCATCGCTGTTTCTGCTCGAGGACAGGCTGATCGAAGCGGGTATTGATCCGGTAATCTTGTGGAAAAAGCCACAGGATTGGAGCAGCATTTCTCGCTATGTCGAACCCTGGATCGGCACCACGGCACAGGAACTGGCCAAGGCTGCGCTGTCTATTTGCGCGGTCATCGACTTTGAAGCGATTTTCATCGACGGCGCATTCCCACCTGAAATACGGGAAGAGCTGGTCTCACGAGTTCGTCGTTACCTGGCCAACCAAGACAAACGCGGTTTGATTCCTCCAGTTGTTGAAGCTGCAGCTGTTGGAGAAAACGCCCGCGGTATTGGAGCGGCAAGCAGCCCAATTTTCCGCCAGTTTCTGTTGAACACCAATGCTGGGCTTTCTGGGATGTAGCCTAAGCTTCTTGGGTTCAAGTCTTAGTCAAGAAGGAACCGCTCTTACTCAATGCGGACGCATAGGAGCAGCCGGTTCGAGGTAGCTGAAGTGTGCCATCAATTTGATTACTATGGACCACCTTGGGCCGTTTTAAAGGCTGCAACCCGTGACCGCGTCCCGCTCGACTAGCCCAACACTGTTGGCAACGAAGCGATAGCTTTTTTCCTTTGGCTGAAAAAGCACAGGATGCCAGACTTGCACGCCGCGCCAAGAATCAACTGACCGAGGCCGAAGCCGCACTTCATCAGGGTAAGAATGAAAAAGTGTTTTGTCTTTTCTGAACGGACATTCACGCTGTGTGCAGTATCTGTCTTTTTGGGCTCTTTGCTGCCCTAAGAGTCAGCGTAATAATGCAGAGCGACATCGCGAGGCTCACCATCATTCACGGCCCAATTCGGTCACTTGACTGGAAACCTAGATGCTGAAGTCGCTCCCGTATTGCCGAAACTCGTAACCAGACATTAATAGTCCGCAAGGCGCGAAAAAAGGAGGGTCCAATGCTGCTTCGGAGCAATTTTGTATTGCAGTGCTTTTTCGAGTTGAACTGAACTTATGGCAGAGTCGACCGAAGGATCCGACAGTGCGCTATTTTGAAGATGTTGCGAGAACTTGGTCCGCGATCCAGTCGAACACAAGCCTGGGTCCTCGGCCCGAGTTGGTATGGCTCCGTGACATCACATAACCGGCATCGCTGAAAACGAGATCGTCCGTAACGGTCACAAGAGAACCCTTGCTGAGCAGATCATCAATCAATCCAATCCAGCCTAATGCAACGCCTTCACCTGACAAAGCTGCCTGAGTGACCATGTCGTAGTTGTTGAAACTAATGTAATTTTTCTTTCTTTCGCCCGTTACGCCTAAGCTATCAAACCATCCTTGCCAGGTTTGCCACGCCGCGGTTGCGGGTTTTGACAGACTCAAGAGTTGAACATTGAGCAAGTCTGCAGGATTTTGGATTGGCCCGATCTTCTCTAACAGCTGAGGACTGCAAACAGCAGCTACAACCTCTTCCAAGACTAGTATTTCATCAGGTTTGATCTGGTCCTGGGGCGCAACATGAATACGAATGTCGCAATCGGTATCATTCAGACTGGGTGGCACATTTGAAGCCAAAATCTGAAATTCAATTTCATCCCCGATTTCCTCTCGGAGGTAACCAAGACGAGGCAGCAACCAGAATGTTGAGAACGCAAAATCGGCTGAGATTCGAACGCTGGGTTTAGTTTTGCGTTCCAGCAAAGAGTTTACCGCATAGTTCATCTGCGTCATTGCTGGTCTGACCACGTTCAAAAGCCTCAAACCCTCGTGTGTCAGTGAGACACCCCGGTGTTCCCTTTTGAAGAGGACGACACCCAGATCAACCTCCAAACCTTTTATCCGTTGCGAGATAGAGGACTGGGTCAGCCCGAGAGAGTCTCCCGCACTCGTAAAGTTTCCATGCTTTGCGACCATTTCGAACGCATAGAGCGCCACGAGGTTCCGGCTTAGATTGGTATTAACTTTGTTAATGTCATCCATAATTACTCAGCTACTGCAAAAGAAAGAAAATTTATACCAAAAACTATGCCAATGGGCGCGAGTGCAGCCCTGTGAAAGCAACACGGGAGCCAATGATAACAAAACAAAGCCGCGGCCATAAGCGCGGACCGCCATCCGAGTAGCGATATTCACATACGTACGATGGCTCTAAGAAGCTAATAATTTCAGAGAGCTCTAACTCTCCGGATCCATTGAGGTTGACGACGCAATTTGCGTGAATCGTTGGGCTCATTGCTTTCCCGGCAATATCGGCTGTCGGACCAAGACTAGCAGACAGTCTTACTACAATATCCAAAACAGGGAGAAGTTGACTATGGCAATAAAGCCACCTCTTTCCGAACTTCCGATTAAGACCGCCGATAACGGTTTTTATCGGGGGTTCAGTGTAAATGTCACGGTGATCAGTAAGATCATTATCAGTTTGTTGGTCGTCTGGTGCATCGTTTGGCCAACCCAGGCCGGCAGGATTCTTGGTGACTGGAACGCGGCTATTCTGGCTCAGTTTGCTGCTTGGTACATCTGGGTCGTAACCGGATTTGTTATCGTCTGTATTGGTTTGGCCATCTGGCCAGCTGCGGGACGTTTGAACCTTGGTGTCGAAGGTGAAAAGCCGGAGTTCTCAAATTTCTCCTGGTTCTCGATGATGTTCGGTGCAGGGATCGGCGTTGGGATGTTGACCTGGGCGGTTGCAGAACCCGTAGCTCACTTCAAGAACAACCCTTCGGTTATTCAGGGTGTCACTACAGCTCTAGATGCAGACAATGTGCGCACCGCCTACGTGTGGTCCTACCTACATTGGGGATTGGGCGCTTGGGCGTGCTACGCGATTGCTGGTCTTGCACTGGCATTCTTCAGCTATCGCCGCGGGCTTCCACTAACGATCCGCTCATCCTTGACACCACTTTTTGGTAAAGCGCTGTCGGGCAACCTTGGGCACCTGATTGATATCGTGGCCGTTGTTGCGACCATCCTCGGTGTGGCACAGACCTTGGGATTTGGTGTCGAGCAATTTGTGGCGGGTCTGACCCGTATCGGCATTGGTGGATTGGCCAACGCAGACGGGTCTGCCACAACACTGGGTATCGTCGTCGCCTTGCTGGTCATTATGGGTGCCTCGACGCTGTCGGCTCTGTCCGGTGTGGGTAAAGGTATTAAGTGGCTGTCAAACATCAACATGGCTTTGTCGATCTTCTTGCTGGGATTCTTCATGCTGTTCGGAGCGACATTCTTTGGCGCCAAGGCCTTCTTTGTCGGTATCTGGGATTACTTGATCGCTTTGCCTTGGCTCAGCTTCAATGTTTACGCATCAGATGGCGTTGAGGGCTCCGAGGCTTTCCTACTAGCACAGTGGCAAGGCTGGTGGCCGGTGTTCTACTGGGCTTGGTGGATCGCGTTCGCACCCTTCGTCGGGTTGTTCTTGGCGCGCATTTCGCGCGGTCGGTCCATCCGTGAATTTGTGCTGGGCGCAATGATCGTACCCTCGCTTATGTGCTTTGTCTGGTTTGCGTGGGCCGGTGGTACGGCCATCGACCTCGAACTGAATGGCGGTGCGAATGGCGTGATTCTAGACGCAGCCAATGGTGACAAGATCTTTGCCATGACTACGTACATGCTCGCGCCAATAGCGGAGTTCCTTGCCTGGGCGATGGCGGTAGTGATCGTGATCCTTTTGATGACGTTCCTTGTAACTTCAGCTGACTCGGCAGTTCTGATCGTGAACACGATCAACGCTGCTGGAGACGAAGGGCCCAAGGCTCGCCCGCACATCATGTTCTGGGGTGCGGCGCTGGCATTGGTCGTTGGCGGCTTACTAATCTCTGGTGGAACAGGGGCAATCCAGACAGCCATGGTAATCGGCGCATTACCTTTCTCTATAGTCATGGCGCTGATGTGCATTGCGTTGATAAAAGCGATCTGGAACGATGGGCGCCGCGAAGCTGCCGGCATCGCATCAACTATTGATCCAGAAACATCGACGATGCCAGCGGAATAATATTGCATAGCCAGTAGTGACCCTGGGACGTTCCTAGGGTCACAAGCATGAAAGCAACACACACAGAAACCTATCAAAAGTGCGGTTTTTTTTTACGCTGCGCACTGATTAGTTGATCACAATTGAAAATGCGTCCTACGTTGAATGTTGCAAAGTCAGCTTTTGCACACTAGCTGCTATGATACACGATATGGCAATTTGCACTTCGAGTTCATTGTGGTCGTTCTTGGCATACAAGACAATTGGATCATATCTCGCACATTGGATTGATTGTCCGTTTTGTCCGTGGATGTGGACTCCACTCAACCAGAGGCCACTTCAGGCAACACCGATTCAATGACGCTCGCCGTTCGTTTTTTGGATTGATTATCTATTGGTTACGCGCTTCGGTTTTTGGTACATACCATTGCTGCCTTCCAAGATACATGCCCTACGCCCACAACCAGGATTTAAGTTAAGCTGACCCAAGCCGCATTCCTTGAAGAACTCTGCACGCATGCGGCTACAAACTTAACACCATTTAGCCCGTCATAAACCGTTGGATAAACAACCGACGCATCAGGCGAACTCCCATTTCGGAAAGCTTGGATCGCCTCAGCAGCCTCTCCATAGATATTGGCGAAACCTTCAAGATATCCCTCGGGATGACCCGGAGGGACTCTGCTCAACCGATTGGCAGCATCACCAGCTCCAGCTCCATTTCGAGTGATCAGACGCTTGGGTTCGTTGTATGGTGTGAACCAAAGGTAATTGGGATCTTCTTGGGCCCACTCCAGCCCACCTTTTTCGCCGTAGACCCGCAACCGAAGTGCGTTTTCATTTCCGGGAGCCACCTGAGACGACCACAGCATACCTCGCGCTCCGCCTTCGAAGCGAAGCAAGACGTGGGCGTTGTCATCGACTTTGCGCCCCGGCACAAAGGCCTGCAAGTCCGCCGCCAGGCTTTCCGCTGTCAGCCCGGTTACAAAGCAAGCGAGGTTGTAAGCGTGGGTTCCGATGTCACCGGTCGATCCGCCCGCGCCCGAGCGTTCGGGATCAGTTCGCCACTCAGCCTGTTTGAAATCCTGCTGCTCGGTCAGCCAGTCCTGCGGGTACTCAACCTGAACCACACGAATCTTGCCAATTTCGCCGTTGGCAACCATTTCGCGCGCCTGCCGAACCATCGGATAACCCGTGTAGTTGTGGGTCAAAATGAATAGGGCATTCGCGCTTTCTGCTGCTTTGACCAGCTTTTTTGCATCGGCAAGGGTCGAGGTGAGTGGCTTGTCACAAATGACATGAATACCGCGTTTCAGGAACTCACGCGCGGCTGCATAATGGACGTGATTTGGCGTGACGATTGAGACCGCCTCAATCCCAGATTTCAGCCGGGCTTCCCTTATCGCCATTTGTTTGAAGTCTTCATAGACCCGTTCGAGCCCCAATGCCTGACCGCTTTCAAGAGACTTCTCTGGCGTCGAAGACAAAGCACCGGCAACCAGCTCGAACTTGTCGTCCAGTCGAGCGGCTATGCGATGAACACCGCCTATGAAGGCGTCACTTCCGCCGCCAACCATGCCAAGGCGAATACGTCCTGACGTTTCTTCACTGCGTCCTGTGACCATCACTCAATCCCCAGCATTTTACGATTGGCGGCTTCGTCGGCACCACCATCAGCGAAATCATCAAAGGCTTTCTCGGTCACACGGATGATGTGATCGGACACGAACTGAGCGCCTTCACGCGCGCCATCCTCGGGGTGCTTGAGACAGCATTCCCATTCGACCACAGCCCAGCCATCAAAGTCATTCGCAGCCATTTTTGAAAACACAGCCCCGAAATCCACTTGGCCATCGCCAAGCGACCGGAACCGCCCGGCCCGATCAACCCAGCTTTGATATCCGGAATAAACACCCTGCCGCCCGGTCGGGTTGAACTCGGCGTCTTTCACATGGAACATCCGGATCCGATCTTTGTAGATGTCGATATTGTCCAGATAGTCGAGACATTGCAGCACGTAGTGTGACGGGTCGTATAGCATGCAGGCCCGTGGGTGATTTCCCGTCCGTTCCAGAAACATCTCGTACGTCACACCATCGTGGAGGTCCTCTCCGGGGTGGATTTCATAGCAAACATCAACGCCGCAGTCTTCGGCGTGATCAAGGATTGGCACCCAACGACGCGCAAGCTCATCAAACGCCGTTTCAATCAAGCCGGCAGGGCGTTGCGGCCAAGGATAGACATAGGGCCATGCTAGCGCGCCAGAGAATGTTGCATGTGCGGAAATACCCAGGTTTTTTGACGCTGACAGAGCCTTTTTGACCTGATCCACTGCCCATTCTTGCCGGGCTTTCGGGTTCCCGCGAACGCTTTCGGCAGCAAAGCCATCAAACGCGCTGTCATAGGCGGGGTGAACGGCCACAAGCTGCCCCTGAAGGTGTGTTGAAAGTTCGGTGACTTCGACGCCATTTTCTTGGGCTTTGCCTTTGAAGTCATCGCAATAACCGGTGCTGGACGCGGCTTGTTCCAGGTCGAATAACCGACCGTCCCAACTGGGAACTTGAACGCCTTTGTATCCACAATCCGCCGCCCATTTGGTGATCGCGTCCCACGAATTGAATGGTGCTTCGTCCCCCGCAAATTGTGCAAGAAACAAAGCTGGACCTTTGATCGTCTTCATATAATTTCCTCCCCAAAACCTATGCCTCTATGGCGGTAAATTATCCTTCAGATAGATGTCGATACGGATACGTTCCTGCGCTTTGTTGAATGGAACCTTATCCGTAGTTGCGCGCAATAGACGGACGGCAGAACGAACAATATGCCCGGTGTCTTGTGAGATTAAGGCGTCAAATGTGCCAAGCCTAAGCGCCTCACGACTGAGCGGCGTGAGCTCATGCGCTATGATCACCAGATCTTTGCTGAACCTGTTTTCTGAGAGAAATTGAATCAGACCCGCATTGCCCGCTGCTGACGAGTATATTCCAACAAGATCCGGGTAAGTCTCAAAGATTTCAGGCATCATCTTGTAAATCAGATCCGGGTCATCCCGGCCCTCGACGGACGCGACCACTTCGAGGTGCGGAAACTCCCCAGCCACAACTAAATCAAAACCCTGGCGGCGCTCCAGATGATCACGTGCCAAACGAGAACCTGTAAGAACCAACACTTTGCCCGGGCGATGCACAAACCGTCCCATCAGCTGAGCGGCGGTCCGTCCTGCCGAAACGTTATCAATTCCTACAAAGTGGTCTCGATCGGAACTGGGCAAGTCAGACACCAAGGCGACCACCGGAACGCCTTTGTCCCTGAGCCTTTTGACAGCATCGCGAACAGAAGGCGTTTCGGGCCCAAAAACGGCGACTCCGTCTACATCCAAACTGTCCACAGCATCCAGAATGTTGACGATATCTTGCGGTTCAAACGGAGCGACCTTCTTTATCGCAATGCGGGTCCGCTCGATAAATTGGTCACGGGATTGTTCTGCGATCTGACTGCTGATTGCCTCCACAAACTCGTTGTCCGTGTCCGGCAGAACAAAGAGGAAGTTGTAAACTCGGTTTCGCGCAAGGTTGGCCGCGGCCGTATCGCGCACATAGCCCAGCTCATCAATTGCCTTTTGTACTTTCTGTACGGTTACGGCACGCACGCCGGGGCGTCTGTTCAAGACCCGGTCTACAGTCGCGAGACTGACACCCGCGACGCGCGCGAGGTCGTTGACGGTTGGCTTTTTCACCAATTCTAGTTTTTGTTTTTGGTCTTCCACGTGTTCTTCAGCCCTCAATCTCCCGCGCCAAGCCTTCAAATAACAAAGCAACAGCCTCAGCACCGGGATCGTTATGTCCAACTAGGTTTTCTTCGGGAACATAGGCTGCCCGGCCTGCCTTCGCACGACGAATATTTGCGGTGTTGTTCGCGCCTTCGCGGGCAGCCTCGGCCGCATGCGTAAGACCAGATGGCAGTGCGGCAAGTGCCGGTGCCAAGGCGTCAATCATTGTTCTGTCACCGACCTTGGCACCCCCAACCTGACTGACGCGATTCAGACCTTCGACCAGGGACTTTGGCACCGAAGCCCCGCTCGCACAGGCGTCTCCAGCTGCGTTGAAAAAGATTGCGAGTATCACGCCGGATGAGCCACCCATTGTCTGGCTTAACTCATTGCCCAACGCCGGAAACAGTTGCGTCAGATCAGCAAGCGGCATGCGATCAAGGCTACCTTGCAATGCTCTTGCGGCAGTCGCCAATGTGCTTCCTGTATCGCCATCTCCGGATTTCGCGTCCAGCTCATTCAGGGTTTTCTCGGCGTTGATGAGCAGCTCAGACAACCGGGTGATCGTTTCCTTTGTTGCGGGATTGTTCGAAGGAATTGGATCGATCGGGGTCAGGCCATCAGGCAATGGTGCAACTTTGATCGGGCCGATGGAATTGACCCCGGGCCATGCGGCCAGATCAACAGGTGCTTCAAGGGCTGATAAATCGTCCTGATCCACGGGCAGAATGGAAACCGAAAACCCGTGCATATCCAGCGATGTCATCATGGGGGCCGGGCCAATGATATGGTGGGCGATACCGGTTTCGGACAACGCATGCGTGAGGACAGACATTTCCAACGGAGTTGTTGAGCCGAGGTTGTTAACCAACGCCACGCAGTCCCCAGACCCAACCCTTTGCTTCAGCTTCTCCACCACTGTGGACATGGCCGATACCGCGTTTGAGAACTCGACTTGCTGTACACCGGGCTCGCCATGAATACCCAAGCCAAGCTCTGCCTTCCCGGGTGCGATCCTGTCTTCTTTCGGAGAACCCGGAACGGTACAGGTGTCCAGGCTCATACCGATGCTGACAACCTTTGCTATGGTTCGTCTCGCTGCGGCGGTGACGGTGTCCAAATCGGCACCGCTTTCGGCAAGCGCCCCGGCGATTTTGTGAACGAACAACGTTCCCGCAACGCCACGTGGTTGCGGAAGGTCGGGCAGGGCGATGTCATCGTCGACAACGACCATCTCGACCTTGCGACCCAAAGCGCGGGCGCGTTCCGCCGCCAGTCCAAAATTCAGCCGATCACCAGTGTAATTCTTGACAATTAGCAAGCATCCAGCCTCACCCGTGACAGCAAGAATGCCCGCTAGAACCGCCTCGACCGAGGGCGAGGCGAACACTTCCCCACACACCGCGGCTGTCAACATACCGGCGCCAACGAAACCGGCATGGGCGGGTTCGTGACCGGACCCTCCTCCGGATACCAGGGCGACCTTCGACTTGTCCCAATCCGACCGGTAAACAACCTTGATATGCGGATAGCCGTCTAGCCGGGTTAGCTGCCCGCCAGAGGAAGCCAGAAGGCCGTCTATCGCCTCTGTCACCAGGGTTTCTTTTGTGTTGAGGAACTGGGCCATGCTTTTGCTCCTTAATTCACGCGCGCGCCGGACGCGTCAAAATACAACGGGTTGTGGGGGCGGATTTTTATAATCTTTCCAGATGGGTAGTCCTGATGGACATCAATCAGGGTCACAACCGGGTGACCATTCAGGTCCAGGTGCAGCCGTGTTTGATCTCCCAGATGCTCGGCGCGTATCACACGCGCCTCGCTGCCTTCGCCTTCAATGATGTTTTCCGGACGCAGGCCAATCTGCGGGCCTTTGTGATCGCCTCCAAATAACTCGGACGGCAGGATGTTGATCCGCGGCAGACCCAACCGGCTGGCGACATAAACACTGCCCGGGTTTTCATAGATATCCCGGGGTGTTCCGTATTGAACCAACCGGCCGTTTTCCAAAACGCCGATATGCGTCGCCATTGTCATGGCTTCGACCTGATCGTGGGTCACGTAGAGCAAGGTTGATCCCAGATCGGCCTGAATCCTTTTCAGCTCGACCCGCAAATCCGCCCGCAGCTTAGCGTCCAAAGAGCTGAGCGGTTCGTCCATTAGGAAGATCTGCGGATCGCGCACCAGAGCCCGTCCGATCGACACACGCTGCATTTCGCCGCCTGACAGTTCAGTGGCTTTGTTGTCCAGCTTGTGCGGGATCTGGAGGATTTCTGAGACTTCGTTGACCTTCCTTGCGATCTCATCCTCTGGCGTCTTCAGGATCGGCGACCGCAGCGGGAAAGACAGGTTCTCGCGCACCGTCATATGCGGGTATAGCGAGTATTGCTGGAAGACCATCGCCACATCGCGCTGGGCGGGCGTATCTATTCCAACATCTCGCCCGGCAATCCACACCGTTCCCGAATCCAGTTTCTCAAGCCCGGAAATCAATCTCAGAGTCGTTGTTTTTCCCGCTCCAGTCGGGCCCAACAACACCACAAAGGCCCCGTTGGGGATCGTCATTGAGATATCATCCACCGCTTTGACGTTGCCAAATGACTTCGAGATATTCTCCAACACGACTTCAGCCATTGCTTAGTACCTCGTCGTTCAGAGCGGACCTCAACGCGCGCCCAGTAGACTTTTCAAACAGGGTTACTGCGCGGGAGCGGAACTCCAATCCCACTGTCTCGCCGGGATTAACGGTTTCGCGCGCATCAATCCGGGCTTTTAGCTCTCCGTTCGGGCTTTGCAGCGTCACGATCTGGGTGGTTCCCAAATACTCTGCGGCCAGGACCTTGGCCCTGTAGGCGCTCGCATCCGACAGAAAAACATGCTCGGGGCGAACACCGAAAACCAAGTCTCCTTCTGCCCCTTCCATCAGTTTGGGCACGGCTTCGTCATGGCCATTCAATCGAACCATTTCCGAGCCAGGTTCGACCTTTCCTTGAAACGGCAAGAAGTTCATCGAAGGCGATCCGATGAAGTCCGCAACGAACATCGTAGCTGGTTTGTCGTAGATTTCCTGAGGTGTGCCGAATTGCTCGATCACAGCGTTGTTCATCACCACGATCTTGTCGCCCATTTGCATGGCCTCCAGCTGATCATGCGTGACGTAAACAGTCGTTGCGCCCATGCGATCATGAAGCGCGCGGAGTTCTTCGGCCATATGCTCACGAAACTCGGCATCCAAGGCACCCAGCGGTTCGTCCATCATGAACGCCTTGGGTTCGCGAACAATCGCGCGACCCAGCGCCACGCGCTGCCTGTCGCCGCCTGATAGTCCACCTACCGGGCTATCGAGTATATCGTTGATGCCCAGAATTCCCGCGACTTCCTCGACTTTGGCTTTGACAGCAGCACGCGGCATACCCTGCGATATCAGCGGATAACTGATATTCTTGCGTACGTTCATGTGCGGGTACAGCGCGAACATCTGGAACACGAAGGCAATGTCCCGCTCTGACGGCGGGCGCTGGCTGATCTCTTCGCCGTCCAGATAAATCTCACCCGACGTTGGAAGCTCCAACCCTGCGATCATACGCAGGGTCGTGGTTTTTCCGCATCCGGACGGGCCCAGCAGCATGAAGAACTCGCCGTCCTCAATCGTGAACGAACTTTCGCGGACAGCCGTGAAATCGCCGAACATCTTCTTTACGTTTTTAACTACGATCTGGGCCATTTCTACTCCGGGAAATGACTGACGATGATGAACATGACGGTTCCGATCAGCGTGACGATGAAAGAGTAGGTGAAGGCCCAAAGGACAAAGGGTTGCATCAGCATGAAGACACCCAGTGCAATCAGGATGGTTGCAACCATCTCCCATGGGCCGCGGCGGAGCCGTAGTAATCCGGTCAGAAACTCGCTCATTTGCGTACGGCTCCGAATGTGATCCCTCGCAGCAAGTGTTTGCGCATCAGGATGGTGAAGATCATGACAGGGATCAGGAAGATCGTGGCACCTGCTGCCACCGCGGGCCAGTCCAAGCCGCCAATACCGATAATCGTCGGAATGAACGGAGGTGCAGTCTGCGCATTCGCGGATGTCAGCAGCACGGCAAACGCGTACTCATTCCAGGCGAAGATCAGGCAAAAGATCGCAGTTGACGCGATGCCTGTGGCGGCTTGCGGCAGCACCACTTTGTAGAAGGCCTGAAACCTCGTGTAGCCATCTATGAGCGCGGCTTCTTCGTACTCTCTGGGGATTTCGTCGATGAACCCTTTCAGCAACCAAACCGCCAGGGAGATATTTACCCCTGTATAGAGCAGGATCATCCCGAGATGCGTGTCGCTCAAACCAAGGTTTCTGAACATCAGGAAAATCGGGATGGCGACGGCGACCGGAGGCATCATCCTTGTACTGAGGATGAAGAATAGAAGGTCGTCCTTGAGCGGGACCTTGAACCTGCTGAACGCATAGGCGGCAAGCGTGCCAAGGAAGATACTCAAGAATGTCGAGCCAAATCCGATGATTACTGAATTCATAAAACGCTCGCCGAACTTGGACGGCCCGACAATCACCATGTCGTATTGACGCACGATCTCATCGGCCCAGTTCTGAGGCGGGTTGGCTTCCAGAAATTCCTGGGTTTGCCGCGTGCGGGTGGTGAAGAGATTGACGTAGCCTTCAAGCGTGGGGTCAAACACCACTTTGGGCGGATAGCTGATCGCGTCGGCGGGCGATTTGAAACCGGTCAACAAGATCCATACCAGCGGGATCATTGTGATCAGCGCATAAGTAATGACTAGGAAGCCTGCGATCCATTTGGACCGGTTCGAAGGTTCAGTGACGGAAAAACTGCTCATCTCTGTTTCACCTTGTTCAGGGCTTTGACGTAGATCGACGCAAGGCCGAACACGGTGACGAAAAGGATGATCGCATAGGCTGACGCATAGCCCGTACGCCATTTTTCAAAGGCTTCGCGTTTCAGGTTTATCGAAGTGAGTTCCGTAACAGACCCCGGCCCACCGCCGGTTAGTTGCACCACCAGGTCGAACATCTTGAAGTTCTCGATCCCTCGAAACAGCACAGCGAGCATCAGGAACGGCAGCACCATCGGGATGGTAATCGTAAAGAACTGCCGCAGCTTGCTAGCCCTGTCGATCTCAGCCGCCTCATAGATGTAGTCGGGAATGCTTCGCAGGCCTGCCAGGCAGATCAGCATCACGAAGGGGGTCCACATCCAGGTGTCGACAATCACGATCGCCCATGGGGCCAACGTGACAGATCCCAGCATTTCAAAGCTCGATGGGTCCTTGCCGGTAAACCAGGACACGATGTAGTTAAACAGGCCGATTTGAGGTTGATACAGGAACTTCCAGAAGTTCCCGACAACCGCCGGAGACAGCATCATCGGCAGCACGATAATCGTGGTCCAAAGATCGTTGCCCTTGAATTTCTTGTTGATCAGCCACGCCAGAGCAAACCCGATCAGAACCTGGAAAAAGATCGTCCAGAACAGGAAATGCGCCGTCGCCTGCATGTTCAGCCAGGTGTCCGAGTCCGTCAGGATACGCTCGTAGTTCCTGAGCCCGACATCTTTGACTTCACGCCCGATCCGGTTGGCTTTGTAGTTGGTAAAGCTCAGTTGGATGGTCCAAATCAACGGAAAGATGTTGATCGCCAGCAATAGAAAAATCGTTGGGGAGATGAATATCCAGGCGATCGCGCGGTCGGATAGTCCCCGGATTTTTCGCGCAACTCGCTCGGGCGTTGCCTGCGCAACGCGATCTACGGTCCTGTCAGACATCTCTTTGCCAGTTCTTGTTGGTGTAGGACTCACGGGTGAAGGTGGAGCGGGATTGCACCCGCTCCGGCCTGTGTCCGGATTAAAGCTTGCCTTCGTCTTCGAAGACTTCCGTCCAATCTTCGATCAGAAGATCCAACGCTTCCTGAGCTGTACCTTGGTCAGCAACCACGTAGTCGTGGATGCGTTTCTGCATTGCCAGCAGAAGTTCCGCGTAAGCAGGCTCTTGCCAGAAATCCTGCACACCGCCCATTGCTTCCAGGAAGTCTCCGGCAAACGGTTGACTGTCCACGAAACCGGGGTCTTCCAGTACCGAGTTGTGCGCCGAGTAGCCGCCTAGCTCCCACCATTTGGCCTGCACTTCTGGCTGCGCGAACCACTTGATGTACTCAAGTGCAGCGTCCTGCTTGTCGGAGTAGCTGACAACAGAGATACCTTGTCCGCCCAGTGTCGAACCAGCCTGATTTTGGGGTGGGTTCACGAAGAAGTCGATCTTGTCACCGCCGGTATTGGGGTCAGCATAGAGACCTGGGAAGAACGCAAACCAGTTCATGGCCATGGCGACCTGACCGGACTTAAAGGCGTCCAGGCTCTCACCCATGTAGGAGTTGGTATATCCCGGAGGCGTCGCGGTTTCGTAGAATTCCTTGTAGAACTCCAAAGCTTCAACCGCTTCGGGTGAGTTTACCGCGCCTTCCATGTCATATGAGCCCGGAGTGTTTTCGTATTTGAAACCCCAAGGATACAGCGCTCCGGTCACACCCATGGTGATTCCTTCCGAGCCGCGCTCGGTAAAGATTGCGGCGCCATAGACGGTCTTGCCGTCGATCTCACGACCTTGGAAGAACTGTGCGATCTGCAGCAGCTCTTTCTGAGACTGCGGTTCACGCAGGTCCTGACCCGTCGCCTCTTTGTATGCAGCTTGAATGTCGGGGTTTTCAAACCAGTCCTTGCGATAGAACCAGCCGTTTGCATCGCCCATCGCAGGCAGCGCGTAATAGTTTGGTGTACCCTTAGGCCAGGTCGAGTAAGCGTAAACAGTGGCCGGCGCGAAATCGTCCATGCTGATGCCTTCGGCGTCGAAGAACTCGTTCAGCTGGACATAGTGACCATTCTCGGCGCCACCACCGATCCATTGGCTGTCACCAATCAGCAGGTCGCAGAGCTTACCCCCGGAGTTCAGCTCGTTCAGCATCCGGTCCGCAAAATTTGGCCAGGGAACAAACTCGAAGTTCATTGTGTGGCCGGATTCTGCTTCGAATTCTTTTGATAGCTCAACAAGCGCGTTGGCCGGGTCCCATGCAGCCCAACAAAGCGTCAGATCTTCAGCATTTGCCTTGGTAGAAAGAGTAGTAGCGGCAAGGACTATTGCGCTGGCCGAGGCCAGTTTTGTGTAAGTCATCCATTCCTCCCTTTTTGCGCCGTCAATCGAGGATGTGCGAATCGCGGCATACTTCCAAGGCTATTTGAGGTACGCACCTCAAGTCCAGAAATTTTTGAGGTTCGTACCTCAAATAGTCAAAGAAGGTCGTCGACATCGCTTTTTAGTTATTGATTTTATTTAATTTACTTGTTCTCGTTGATGCGCATGTATTTTTGACAGTTAGGATTTTTGAGGCCCTGTTGATCCAAAATGGTACATCCCGTACCGCTGCAATGATGTGTCCAGCAGGTTAAGCGAACACGCTTTTGAGACACTCACAGATTATTTGGTCGATACCTTGGAGAATTGGAGATAGCGTCAAACAGCACGGACCACGCAGGATCGTGTAAAACTCGTTTGGTCAGGTGCAGACGTATGAACACGCTCTCTATCGTCAGATTGAACCGGTACCCAATTAAAGGTTTGAGTGCCGAGCCCATGCAAACCGTAAAGCTGCGAGCAGGAGAGGGGATTCCTGGTGATCGTTTGTTCGGATTCGCGCGCTACAACTCCGGTTTCGATGCGCAGAACCCTCAGCCACTACCGAAAGATCGCTTTGTTGTTCTGTTGAATGAGGCTGCACTGGCAGGCGTTAAGACGAGTTTTGATATTGAGACCCAATTTCTTGAGATCAAGGCGAGCGGCAAAACACACAGCTTTAATATGCAAGCACCAGAAGATCGGATGAATGCGGCAAGTTTCCTGTCTTCGGAGATCGATTTAAAAGATCCCGAACCGCCAAATTTCGTTTCGTCTGCTCCTCATCGGTTTACAGATGTGTCTGTCGTCTCACCTAAAATGATGAATGCGATATCCGTTTTAAATCTGGCGTCTGTGGAGAAATTGGGTGAACAACTGAACGCGGAAATCCACCCAGCACGCTTCCGGGCGAATATTGAGATAGAAGGCTTACCCCCGTTTTCTGAGCTGGACGCAGTTGGATCAGTTCTTAGATTTGGCGATGTCGAGTTAAAGATACTCTCGCGCACGAAAAGGTGTGCTGCCACCGAGGTGAACCCGGGTACGGCCGAGCGGGACTTGAAGATACCCTATCTAATTCGGAAGTTGATGGGCCATATGGACATGGGTGTCTACATTGAGGTGGCTAAAGGCGGAACGCTGAGCGTTGGCCAAACTGGGGAAATGCTAGATTGAATACTACCCCCCCGGCCAAAGCAGTAACCCAAGTCGGTTTGCCCTGCGTTCTCTCAAATGATTTGTGTCTACACTTTCAACAGTCGTCTTCTTGCGCGACCAGCGTAGCGAATTTAACTCCCTCGAAAAACGATGCTCCAGTTTAAGCATGTTATTGACCGAACCTAGAAGATTTACCAACAACGTTGTTTGTGGACTATTCTGACCGTTTCTTGGGCTTGAAAAGAAAGATGGGCCTATGTGCGCTGACCACGCGTTTGAAGGTCTTTTTGTCGTCAATGGTAGTTTTGATGAGATTGAGGCAAATCACTTGGTAAAAGGGTGAAAGCTCAGCTGTCACCGAAAGGCAGATCTATGTGTCGCCCCGCATAGTTATTGAACTTCACGCGAACTTGACCCAACCGTTACGGTTGGACCAGAAACTAGGCGAACGATCGGCATCAGGTAGCACCCTTGTGTTGTACATCAGTTGAACTATGACCTTTGCATCGTAAACTGAGCGAACTCACCCATTTTATGGTCCCGTAAACAGTGCCCTTCAACCTGACTTGCCCTACGCAGAACCAGCGCCGAATTGCAGCCCAAATGGCTTCAAACCTGTGTTTCCAGATTCGGGTGGTCTTGAACAAATTTTTCAAAGTACTCGGCAAACGTTCCGACGATCGGTGGGAGTTGTTCGTATGGGGGGTAGTACAGCGTCAACCATAACGACGTGATAGACCAGTTTGACATGACCTGCACGACTTGCCTGCCAGCTAATCCCTTGTCAATAATGAAATCCGGTAGAACACATATGCCTTCTCCTGCGACCGCAAGAGCGTAGAGAAAGTCTCCATTGTTGGAGATTATATTTCCGCCTGCTTGAACTGAAACGTTGCTACCTGCATGCGAGAAATCCCAAGTTTCCGAGCGGCCTTGCGCGCTGTAAGACATCAGAAAGTCTGGATTCAGATCGCGCGGATGATCAGGCCGGGGTATGTGTTCAAACAGAGATGGCGCAGCAATCATATGCCGCGGAACTTCGCAGAGTTTGCGCCAAATTGTCGACTTGTCGGTAGGCGGACCTGACACACGTACAGCGAGGTCGCAGTTTTCCTCAATCACATCGAGCAGGGTGTCGGTGAAGTTGATCTCGACTGAAATATTCGGATAGGCGAGACGAAACCCCGAGATCACTTGCGGCAGCAACGTGACGCCCAGTGATACCGGCGCGGTCAGACGCAAATGGCCCTTGTCAGGTTGATTGGCCCGTTGAAGAGTTCGTGTGACCTCTTCAAACCCCTCCAAAAGCGGTCTGTACTTCGCAAGGACAGTTGCTCCGGCGCTGGTTAGTGAAACTTGCCTAGTCGTACGCACCAGAAGCTGTGTGCCCAGGTCTCTCTCAAGCTGTGCTATGATGCGTGTTGCTGATGCCGGCGCGATGCCCAGTTCGCGCGCTGCCAGAGAAAAGCTTTTCAGGTCTGATACGGCGCGCAGAACGCGGATGGGCTTCAGCTCGATCATCTCAGTTCAATAATTCCGTTTTCGTCAATAATAAACAAAAATTATTGTCTATTAACTTTAATAATAGATGCGCCATCTTTGATGCAAGTTGAACTCTCGCCCAGGAGCGGAACATGATCAAAGATATCAAAGGGCTGCACCACGTCACTTCGATGGCTGCAGATGCCAGCACCAACAACGCTTTCTTTACCAACACGCTTGGCATGCGCCGGGTGAAAAAGACGGTCAATTTCGATGCGCCTGAGGTGTATCACCTCTACTACGGGGACGAGGTTGGAACACCGGGTTCGGTCATGACCTATTTTCCTTTTGGTCAGATGCCAAAGGGACGCAGAGGCGCCGGCGAAGTCGGCGTGACAGAGTTTGCCATCCCCACAGGTGGTGTCGAATTCTGGAAACAACGTCTTGCCTCCAAGGGTGTGACTGGGCTGGCCGATGACACGGTCTTCGGAGAAAAGCGTCTGTCTTTTGACGGCCCCGATGGCGATAGCTTTGCATTGGTCGAGTCTGATGCGCGAGGCCGGACAGCTTGGACTCAGGGCGGGGTTCCTGATGAGGCCGCGATTCTTGGGTTCCGGGGCGCTCGGTTCTCTCTGAAGGATGTCGATGCGACGGGCGAACTGCTAACCTTCATGGGATACCAGAAGGCTGAAACCAAAGGTGACGTCACTCGCTATGTGATCGAAGGGGGCAACGCTGCAGACACGATCGATCTGCAGCAGCTATCGTCAAGTACCCCGACCGCTGGTCAGGGCGCTGGGTCCGTTCATCATATCGCTTTTGCCGTCGAGGACCGCGCCGCGCAACTGCGTGTTCGGCAGGCCTTGCTGGATACAGGCTATCAGGTCACGCCGGTTATCGACCGTGACTATTTCTGGGCGATCTATTTCCGCACGCCGGGTGGTGTGCTGTTTGAGATCGCTACCAACGAGCCCGGTTTTGACCGCGATGAAGACACGGCCCATCTGGGTAAGGCGCTTAAGTTGCCTACCCGCTACGAGCCACATCGCAGCAAGATCGAAAGTCTCCTGCCCCCACTTGCATCATGATTTCAGAGGTTGAAATGTCCAAAGATCTCTATCAGGCGCTTGTGCATGCGCCGCAACCCGCCCGTCCGCTGGTCTTTGCCTTTCATGGCACCGGAGGGGATGAGCATCAGCTTGTTGAATTGGCCGGCACTCTTGTTGCTGGCGCCGGGGTCGTATCACCACGCGGCGATGTCTCTGAAATGGGGGCCGCGCGGTTCTTCCGCCGCACGGCCGAAGGAGTGTATGACATGGAGGACCTTGCGCGTGCGACAGACAAGATGACTGCGTTCATCGAGGCCCATCGCGCGTCTCATCCCGGTCATCCGGTCTATGGCTTCGGCTATTCGAACGGGGCAAACATCTTGGCGGCGGTCCTTCTAAAACGCCCTGACTTGTTCGAGCGGGTCGGCCTTTTGCATCCGATGGTTACGTGGGAACCGAACGCGCATCCTAAGCTGGTGGGGCGGAAAGTTCTGGTGACCGCCGGACGACGCGACCCAATCACGCCATGGCCAATGACGGAACGCCTTATCAGTTGGCTTTCTGAACATGGTGCCGAGGTCACTTCGGACGTCCATGAAGGCGGACACGAGCTGCGAAACTCTGAACTGACGGCTTTAGCCTCCCACTTCAACGGGAATGTCGGCCCCGGGTGAAGGTTCACGCATTGCATTCAACGTAGACAACACGGCGGCTTCTTTGCGCGCCCAGGACATGAACTCATGAATATGCTCTTCAAGTTCCCGGCCCGGGTGGCAACATATGAAATAGCTGAACCCGGTTTCCACCACCGGGCCGAACGGGCAAACAAGCCGACCGTCCGAAAGCGCGGAATAGACCAGCAGCGACCCGCAGAGCGCGACACCCGCGCCTGCGATCGCAGCGTCCACAATCTGGCCACCCGGAGGTCTTTCGAACCGCATGGCTTTCGAAGGATCAACCGCATTCGGAAGCCCGGCGTGTTGGCTCCAAAGAACCCAACTGGGAACCGACCCGTCCAGCATCGGCGTTGTATCGTACAGAACATGCGTGGCCTTGATGCCGGCAGGGGACTTTATATCGAACGTGTCCAGCACAGCTGGGCTGGCGACCACCAGCATCAACTCGCGGTGAAGCAACTCCGTATAGCGGTCCTCAGGCGGTTCGCTGGTGTATCGAATTTCGATATCGGCGGTCGCGTGGGTTTTGTGGTCCGAAGGGTTTTCGGACTCAATATGGACCTGAACATCGGGGTGGTCCTTGGTGAACTTGTGCAACCTTGGCAAAAGCCACTTGCTGATCAACGCATTGCTGGAACTGATGCGCAGTTTAGGCGTCTTTTTGGGTCGGACCTCATCGACAACCTGACGGATCTGCAAGAACGCTTCGCTGATCGTTGGCTGCAAGCGCTGCCCTTCGGGTGTCAAATGGATCGCGCGGGTCTTTCGCACAAACAAAGCCACCCCAAGGTCGGCCTCCAGCGCCTTGATCTGCTGGCTAACCGCACCCGGCGTCACCGAAAGCTCATAGGCCGCTTCCTTGATCGAGCCGCGCCGCGCTGCGGCCTCAAAGGCGCGCAAACTTAGCAAGGAAGGCAATCGGGACAGCGGCATGGCAATACAGAAAAACAGTTTAGCCTAACTAATGCATACCCGCAGAACTTCTGCTTTGTCGAGTTCAAACTACGCCCCACATCGAAGAGCAACAGAACTTGGAACTGAGTGAAATGATCAAGATCCACGAAAAAGCATCGCGGGGACGTACGCAAAACGGATGGCTGGACAGCTATCACACGTTTTCGTTCGGCCAGTTCCAAGACCCGACGCGGATGGGGTTCGCCAATCTGCGCGTAATCAACGAAGACAGCCTGATCCCGGGTGGTGGTTTTGCTGCACATGGTCATGCGGATATGGATATCATTACACTGGTTCTGGATGGACAGCTGCGCCACGAGGACGATCAGGGCAATGTCGCCAGTATCAGCACAGGCGAAGTGCAGGGAATGTCGGCAGGCAAGGGCGTGCGCCATTCCGAATACAACAGGTCCACGTCGGAGCCCGCAAAATTCCTGCAAATCTGGCTGATCCCTGATCAGCTCGGTGGTAAGCCTTCATACACACAAGCCTCGCTTCCGAGCGAAGGGGATGTCCTGCTCGCTGGACCCGCCACGTTGCACCCTTTGATCCCGTTGAGATCAAGGGCGCGACTGGTGCTTCGTCGGTTCACCGAAGGACAAGAACTTGCGCTTTCTCCAAATGGCGAAAGTGACCACTTCGTTCATCTGCTGGATGGCCTTGCCAATGCCGAGCACGAACGTCTGAGCGCGGGTGACGGTCTACAGGTTCCGCGATCCGAACAGGTCACCTTGCGGTGGCACACCGACGGGGCTGCGCTGGTTTTCGATATGCCAAGCCCCTCGGCAAGGAAAGAACCCAAAACCCTCAAAGCCAGATCAATCGAACCAGAATTGCAAGGAGACCCGACGTGACTTGGCAACCATATCTCATATCGCTCGCAGCGGGCCTCGGGATTGGGGTCATCTATGGCCTGATCGCAGTCCGCAGTCCCGCCCCGCCAATCATCGCGCTTTTGGGCCTCTTGGGCATGCTCGCCGGAGAAGCTGCAGTGCAATGGATCCGGGGTCATTCCGACGCCGTGTCACAGGCCCTGCATCTAAAATCCTTCGCCGTCACGCAGGCGGAAGAGACGGGCCAATCAACCGAACCCAAAACCCTTTAGCCCCATCCAACCTCAACCAAGGAATGAAAAATGTCCAAACTTGAAGTCCTTACACCAGAGAACAGCCAGATCATCTTCATCGACCATCAGCCACAGATGGCTTTTGGCGTGCAGTCGATTGATCGTCAGACGCTGAAGAATAACACCGTTGCCTTGGCCAAAGCCGCCAAGATCTTTGACGTGCCCACTATCATCACCACGGTCGAAACGGACAGTTTTTCGGGGCATACCTATCCTGAACTTCTGGATGTAAACCCACAGGCACCTCTTCTCGAACGCACGTCGATGAATTCCTGGGACGACCAGAAAGTCCGCGATGCACTGGCACGAGGAGCTGCGGAAGGACGCAAGAAAATCGTTGTCTCGGGTCTTTGGACCGAGGTCTGCAATATCACCTTCGCGCTGAGCTGCATGGCCGACACGGACTACGAAATTTACATGGTTGCTGACGCGTCGGGCGGTACGTCGGTTGATGCCCACAAATACGCGATGGACCGGATGGTTCAGGCCGGAGTCATCCCCGTGACCTGGCAACAGGTTCTGCTGGAATGGCAGCGAGATTGGGCACGGCGCGACACCTACGATGCTGTCATGGACTTGGTGCGCGAACACTCCGGTGCTTACGGCATGGGCGTCGATTACGCTTACACGATGGTTCACAAGGCGCCATCGCGCAGCCGCCACTCTGGCCCTACGCTGGAAGCGGTACCTGCCGGAAAAGTCGCCGCAGAGTAGTCTGCCGCGCAACGCCCGCTCGGTCCCCTCATCCCTCCCCATGAAACCGAGCGGGAGAATTTCCAAACCATTCTCATCTGTGCCCGACCTGCGGGCGCCGACCACTCCCGCTTTGCCAAAGGATGCGCACCATGGCCGCCCCAGACAAGATACTCTTCAACGGCAAGATCACGACAATGGATCCCGAAAGGCCCGAAGCAACGGCCGTGGCAATTTCAGGGGATCAGATCACCGCCGTTGGAACGGACAAGGACATGCTTGGGCTTGCGGGCCCCAAAACCGAAACCATTGATCTGGGCGGCCAGCGTGTAATTCCCGGTCTGATCGACAGCCATACGCACATCATCCGACAAGGCAACAACTTCGCCATGGAGCTGCGCTGGGATCACGTTCCGTCGCTTGCCGACGGTCTGCGTATGCTGAAGGCGCAGGCAGAGCGCACTCCTGCCGGGCAATGGATCCGCGTGGTTGGTGGTTGGTCCGTTGATCAATTCGCTGAAAAGCGTTTGCCAACGATTGATGAGATCAATGCGGTCGCGCCGGATGTGCCTGTCTACGTGTTGCATCTCTATGATCGGGCGTGGCTGAACAAAGCCGCCCTGCGTGCAATCGGCATCGACAAACACTTCTACGAGCCCTTTGTCTCAGGGCGTCTGGAGCGGGACGATCAGGGCAACCCGACTGGTCTCGCGATGGCGCGCCCCAACGCGCAACCGCTTTACGCGTTGTTGGATATGGCCCCCAAGCTGGATTTCGAACAGCAGGTCACCTCGACCAAGCACTATTTCAAGGCGCTGAATGGTCTTGGATTGACCTCGGCTTTGGATTGCGCGGGTGGGTTCCTGAACTATCCAGATGACTACGGCGTCATCACCGAGTTGAACAAACGCGGCGAGCAAACCGTGCGAATCGGCTATCAGCTTTTTGCGCAGCGTCCGATGTTTGAGTTGGACGATTTCAAACGCTGGAATGACATCGTCAAGCCAGACGAAGGCAACGACTACCTGAAATGTGTGGGCGCGGGCGAGATGCTGGTCGCGTCTGCCTATGATTTCGAAGATTTCAGCTACCCGCGCCCCGATCTGCCCAAGCGAATGGAAGGGGACCTCAGGCCAGTACTCGAGTTTCTGTTCGAGAACCGCTGGCCGATCCGGTTCCACTGCACTTACGAGGAAAGCGCCCACCGGTTGCTGAGCCTTATTGAAGAGGTCGGCCGTGACAAAGGGCTGGAAGAGCTGAATTGGATTTTCGATCACGGTGAGACGATCTCAGAATCCACCATGGAATGGGTTGCCCGCCTGGGCGGCGGGATCAGCTACCAAAACCGCATCGCTTTTCAGACCACAGCCTATCGTGATCGCTATGGCGAAGATGCCCTGCGCAAAGTCATGCCGGTCAAGAAGATGATGGCCTCGGGTGTGCCTCTGGCTGCTGGCACGGATGCGACGCGGGTGTCGTCCTATAATCCGTGGTTGGCCATTCACTGGGCCGTTTCTGGCAAGGGTCGTGGCGGGGACATCATCTGGAGTGCGGCGAACCGTTTGGATCGGCACGACGCGCTGCGTCATTGGACCGCCGCCGGGGCTTGGTTCAGCCGGGAAGCGGGAAAGAAAGGTCAGATCAAGGCGGGGCAATGGGCGGATATCGCCGTGCTCGACCGGGATTATTTCTCGATCGCCGAGGACGCGATCACCGAGATCGAGGCCGACTTGACACTCACAGGCGGCAAGATCGTGCACGCCAAGGCCCGATTTGCGGCGCATGCACCGGCCCCTCTGCCAGAGCTTCCCGATTGGTCACCCGTTCCAATTTTCGGCGCTCCCGGCGCTTCGACGCAATGCCAAGGCCGCCTTGCCGCTGAATAGCGGCAAGACCTCAGGAGATTTCCTATGTTGGACGATCAAAAGCTAAAAATCACTTACAGCGAAAGCGATACAAATGCACGATACGGCGCTTCGGTGTCCGGGATCGTGAGCGAGGCGGAACTAACGCTGTCAAAAGTCACGCCCAGCCTCGTTATCGCCGACCACACGTTTGTCCCGGAAGAGTTGCGTGGTCGCGGCTTGGCTCGGACCTTGGCCGCGCAGCTTGTGGCGGACGCGCGCGATAAGGGTCTCCGTATCGTGCCTCTTTGCCCGTTTGTGCGGTCCTACGCCGAAAAAAACCGCGAGGAGTTGGCAGATGTCATCCAGTGGTAGCATCGCGAAACCTGCACCTGCGGCATCAAACTCGGCTTGGGCCCCTTTCAAACATCGGGCGTTCGCGCTTCTTTGGGTTGCGACCCTGATCTCTAACGTCGGCACGTGGATGCATGACGTTGGCGCAGGGTGGCTGATGACGACGCTCAATTCATCTCCGGCGGTTGTCTCACTCGTGCAGGCGGCAACAACCCTGCCAGTGTTCATCTTCGCCTTGTACGCCGGTACGCTGGCGGATCGGTTGGATAAACGCAAGCTGTTGATCACGGTGAACGTGGTGCTTCTGGTGCTGGTGTCGGTGCTAACCGTGCTGGTTCAGCTCGAACTGGTAACACCGACGCTGCTGATCCTGTTCACGTTGGCCATCGGAACAGGCACCGCCTTCATGGCTCCGGCCTGGCAAGCGATCGTGCCAACTCTGGTGCCGCGTGATGCGTTGCAACCAGCCATTGCGTTGAATTCAATGGGCATCAACATCAGCCGCGCGATCGGCCCTGCTTTGGCGGGCGTTTTGATTGCATCGGTCAGTTTGGCAGCCCCCTTTGCAGTCAACGCGGTCAGTTATCTCGTGATCATTGGCGCTCTGTTGTTGTGGAAGCATGACGGCGGTGTATCGAAGACATCTCAGCCCGTGTTCAACGCGATGATGACCGGCATGCGGCACGTCGCACATAACGGCCCGCTCAAGGCCACGTTGATCCGATCCTTTGCCTTCTTCATCTTTGCCTCTGCCTATTGGGCTCTGCTGCCGCTGGTCGTCCGAACGATCGAAGGGGGCGGGGCGACGCTGTATGGATTGTTGCTGACTTTGATCGGCGCCGGGGCTGTTGCGGGTGCTTTGACCCTTCCGCATTTCCGCGCGACGCTTGATGCAAGCACGACAGCTGCAGGCGGCACCATCGGCACCGCCGTTGCCATGGCAATTCTTGCGACGGCGACAACCCCTCCTCTGGCCTATATCGCCGCACTATTGGGTGGCTTTAGCTGGATTGCCGTTCTCACCACGTTCAATGTGTCGGCGCAGACCGCGCTGCCCAACTGGGTCAGGGCCCGAGGATTGTCTGTGAATCTGATGGTGTTCTTCGGGTCCATGGCGTTTGGATCAGCATTCTGGGGTCAGGTGGCCACGGCAACATCTGTTTCGATCACCTTGCTGATCGCAGCAGGCGGTTTGATCGTTGGCTTGCTTCTTACGCGCAAGTTCCAGCTTGGTCAGGGCGAAGATCTGGACCTGACGCCCTCTATGCATTGGCCGGCGCCGCAAGTTGCCCTTGAAGAGCACGGCTTGGCATCCCGCGGTCCCGTCATGGTCGAAGTCGAGTATCGCATCCGACCCGAGGACGAAGCTGCGTTCCTGTCCGCGATTCAAGAATGGTCAGGCGAGCGCTGGCGCGACGGAGCCTATGATTGGCGCGTTTTCCAAAGTGCAGAAGAGCCTGAGCTATGGGTCGAAGCCTTCATGGTTTCATCTTGGGAAGAACATCTGGCTCAGCACGAGCGTGTATCACACCAGGATCAGGACCTTCAACGGGCTGTCGCAGCCTTCGATACCCGTGAAAGCGGGCCCGTCGTTCGCCATTTGATCGCACCATGATGAGAGTGTTTGAGATGCTGTCGAAATTGGTCACCAAAAGGCCCATTCTTTCAGCCACAGTCTTTGCGGCTATGTTCTGGGCCCATGCGCCTGAGCAGGCATCCGCAGGTGGTGCGGAGTTTGAAGGCCGTATCGAAGCAGTCGATCGATCGGACGTTTATAGCCGGGCGGAGGGCGTCGTCGAAGAAGTGCTGGTTGAGCAAGGTGAGTATGTCCAAGCGGGCACGCCATTGCTGCAGCTACGAAACGATCTGGAGAAACTGGCGGTCGATGCCGCGAATGCAGAGTTAGCCAAAGCCGAGGCTCTGTTGCTTCAAGCCCGAGATAAGTTGGACCGCGCAGCCCAACTCTCGACGCGAGGAGCGGCAACAGAGGTCGCCTTGTTGGACGCTAAAACCAATCTGGCTTTGGCTGAGGCCGAAAGGGCCTTGGCGGAAACCGAGTTGGAGATCGCACAAACCAACTACGAAGACACCCTCTTACGTGCGCCGATCTCAGGACATGTTGAAGACCCGCGTGTTGGACCGGGTTCGCTGGTTGAGTTCAATTCCGGCGACCCGCCCCTGTTTCAACTCGTAAATCTCAACCGCCTGCGCGTTGTGTTCGAGCTTCCCTATGCCCAATGGGTTTCAGGGCTGAACACGACTAACACGCGCTCAGAGGAGTTATCAAAATCTGGCTGGTTTCGTGTTGAAACGGAAATTGGTCGGGTTCTGTCAGATGCAATTCGGCTCACTGGATCGGCGGTCTGGTTCGATGAAAACAGCGGAAAGATACGTGTCTGGGCAGATCTGGAAAACCCCGACCTAACGTTGCGACCGGGAATGAAAGTTCGTGTCACGCCCGTGGTCAGCCCAGTCACCGGCGCCGAGCAGGACCACTCCATGGTCAGGCCATGAAGAAATCCACCCCACAAGATCCCCTCAACATCAGGCATCACAAGGACTGTTCCAAATGATCAAATTCGAATTGAACGGCCGACCCGTAGAGGTTGATAACCCCCCTGACGAAATGTTGCTGCTGGTCCTTCGAGATACGCTCAAACTCAAGGGTACGAAATACGGATGCGGTGCTGCCATGTGTGGGGCCTGCACGGTGCATGTGGATGGTGTAGCGAGCTTTGCGTGCCAGATGTCGGTCAGCGACGTGGAGGATGCGCAAGTCACGACAATCGAAGGATTGTCCGAAGACGGCTCGCATCCTGTTCAGAGGGCCTGGATCGAAGAGCAGGTCGCACAATGCGGCTATTGCCAGTCGGGTCAGATCATGCGCGCGGCGGCACTTCTGGCAGACAATCCATCCCCGACACGACAGGAAATTGTCGATGAGATGAGCGCGAACCTCTGTCGCTGCGGGACGTATAACCGCATTTTCAAAGCCATCGAACGCGCAGCCAAGGAGGTTTGAGATGACTATGACCATGAACCGCCGTGGATTTCTACAAGGCGCTGCCGGACTGACATTTTTCATCGGTGCGGGAGGGATCTCATCTGTCCGGGCTGAGGCAGCTGCTGGCACTCTGGATGTCAATCACTGGTTGACGATCCGAGCAGATGGAAGCATCCGCGTTGTCTTCCCGTCGACCGAAATGGGGCAAAGCAGCTACTCCACGTTACCCCAAATCCTTGCTGAGGAGTTTGATGCAGCATGGGACGATGTTGAGATCGAACAGCTCAACGCTGATGATCGACGCTTTGGAAATCAGCTGTTTGGCGGGGTTTTGTATACGGCTGGCAGCACCGGAACACAGTTCTACTTCGATCCGATGCGCAAGGCGGGCGCTCAAGCGCGCGACGTGTTGCTGCAAATCGCAGCGCGCGAATGGGGTGTGGACAAAGCCAGCCTCAGGACGGAACCAAGTGTTGTTTTGGGCCCCGATGGCCAACAGGCAGGGTATGGTGAACTGGCGGCGTTCGGTTTGACAGATGTGACGGTGCCAGACGCTGAGACCGTGCCGCTGAAAGACCCATCCGCGTTTCGGATCATCGGGCAAGATCTGCCGCGTCGCGACGTTCCGGCCAAAAGCACAGGTCAGGCTGAATATGCCATTGATGTGGAAGTGCCCAATATGGCCTATGCAGCTGTCCTGCGCGCACCCGTTGAGGACGAAGTACCGCTTTCCATCAACGACATTGCCGCGCGCGAGGTACCGGGCGTCATCGACATCGTGACCGTACCCGACGGTGTCGCCGTCGTCGCGGAAAGCCTGTGGTCTGCCTTGGGCGCACGGGGTTTGCTTGAGGTCGAATGGTCCACAACCTCACCCTTCCGGACCTCAAACAGCGAAGAGACGCTGGCCGAATACGCCGCTGCTGTTAGCGCCCCGGACGCGTCGGGGGCAACCTGGGCTGAAAAAGGCGACGCCCCTGCAGCTATTGGCAACGCTGCACGTCAGTTTTCGCAGCTTTATTTGTCGGACTATGCCTACCATGCTCAGATTGAGCCGATGGCGGCGGTCGCTGATGTCGATGCGGACGGACAAGGTGCTGAGGTTTGGGCGGGCACGCAAACGCAGTCATGGACTGCGCGCACCGTGTCCGAGGTGCTGGATATCCCCGCCGAAAGCGTTCGACTGAACATGATGACGATGGGCGGAGGCTTTGGTCGACGCACAGCCCTGATGCAGAACTATGTGCGTGATGCGGCGCTGTGCTCTAAGGCCGTTGGACGCCCTGTCAAAGTGATTTGGCCGCGTGAAGACGACGTGAAGCAGGGGACCTTCCGCCCGGCTGCGGCCCAAAAGCTTGAGGCAGGTCTGACAGCGGAAGGAAAGCTGGATGGGTGGTATCACAAGGTCGCGACACCAACGGTCATTGGGTTTTTCAATCCCATGCGTTGGGACGCGGTTAACCCGAACGATGTGATTTCAATGCGGGGTGCCGAGAGCAAGTTCTATGGAATCAAGGATTTCCGCGCCGATCACCTGATCATGGAAAGGCACGCGCGCCTTGCCCCCTATCGCGGTATTGGTGCGTCCTACACGGCCTTTGCGGCAGAGTGTTTCATGGACGAACTGGCAGAACAGGCCGGGCGGGACCCATTGGAGTTCCGGCTTGACCTTGTTTCCGAAAACCCGCGTGGGCAGCACCTGCTTGAGAAGGTGGCTGAGATGTCCGATTGGCACAATCGCGGAGATCGAAACCTAGGGCTTTCTTTTGCAGGCTACAGCTCGTCCATGGCCGCAGGTGTGGCGGAAGTTGAAGTCGACGCGGACAGTGGAGAGATCCAGATCACCAACTTCTGGGCCGCAATCGATGCGGGCCTGATCGTCACGCCGGACAACGCACTCAATCAGATCGAAGGTGGCATCGTGTTTGGCATCTCGATGGCTCTTTCCGAAAAGATCGACATCGAAAACGGCGAGGTTGTCCAGAGCAACTTCTGGGACTACGAGATCACACGCGCGGCGCAGATGCCGGAGATCAAGATCTACGTTGCAGAGGTCGATGCGCCGCCAGTTGGTGTTGGCGAGGTTGGCACTCCGATGGTGCCTGCGGCCATCGCCAACGCATTCTATGCCGCGCAAGGCAAGCGCTTGCGACACATGCCGTTTACGCCTGAACGTGTGGCGGCTGTATTAGACAGCTAGTTCCGGTTTAAAGCCCGAGTATCTCACGCGCCTGGTTGGTGGTCGCAACCGGGCGGTTGTATTGGGCACAGATCTCTGCAGTCCGCGTTACAAGCGCTGCGTTTGACGGTACCAGCGTATTGCGATCCAGGCGCACGTTGTCTTCCAAACCTGTCCGTGCATGGCCACCTGACGAAATTGCCCAGTGGTTCAGAACCTCCTGCTGGGCACCAATGCCTGCAGCGCACCACGGCGCACCCGGAAACAGTCGATCTACTGTCTTCACATAGAAATCGAATACGTCCCGGTCCGCAGGCATCGCGTTCTTCACACCCATGACAAATTGCACATAAGGCGTGTCTTTGATCTGACCTTTCTTGTGCATCTCGGCCGCCTTCAGGATATGGCTCAGATCGAAGGCTTCGATCTCTGGTTTGACGTCATAAGTTGCCATTTCAGCGGCGAGCCAGTCGACAAGATCGGGTGGGTTTTCGTACACACGCGTGGGAAAGTTGTTCGACCCCACGGACAACGACGCCATATCCGGTCGCAACGGCAGCATGCCGCCGCGCGTCTTGCCAGCCCCCGATCGCCCTCCTGTCGAAAACTGGATGATCATGCCAGGGCAGTGTTTCTCAAGCCCCTCTTTCAACCTTGCGAACTTTTCCGGGTCGCTTGAAGGCGTTTCATCATCGTTTCGAACATGGGCATGGCAAATGGATGCTCCTGCCTCAAAAGCGGCCTGTGTGCTTTCGACTTGTTCCTCGACTGTTATGGGTACGGCCGGGTTATTGACCTTGGTTGGCAAGGATCCGGTTATTGCAACGCAGATGATGCAGGGTTCAGACATTTCACGCCTCTTTCGGTGCGAGGACAAAGTCGAATTCGACATCCCAAAAGGGACCTTCAAAGCCAACTTCCGCAGATCGCGCCGGATCATCGACCTGGTTGAATTCGGCGATCAGGCTTTCTTTGACCCCAAAAACCGCGTCCGAATTGATATATTGGTCGTCGGGATCGAAAATATGCGTGGTCAGGTCGTCGTAGCCGTCTTTTGAAACGATGTAGTGCAGGTGCGCTGGTCGGTACGGGTGCCGACCAAGACGCTTCAACAGATCGCCAACCGGCCCGTCATCCGGGATAGGGTAGTTCTTGGGTCGCACGGCCCGGAACCAATAGGTGCCGTCGGCTCCGGTTGTGAAGACGCCACGCAGGTTGAAATCAGGTTGAATACCTTTCTGCTGCACGTCGTAAAACCCGTCATCGTTGGCTTGCCAGACATCAATCTTGACACCTTCCAACGGGTTGCCTTCCACATCGGTAACACGACCCCGCACCACCATGTCTTCGCCCTTTTGGTCGAGACAAATATTGTGTCCCATCTCATATTCCGGGGCACCTCCCACATGGAATGGACCCAGCACAGTGTTCTCGGAGGCCCCCGTGGGGCGACGTGAGTTCACGGCATCCACCAGCATCGATACACCCAGAACATCGGACAGAAGAATGTATTCCTGTCGCCAATCATCGCACATGTGCCCAACCTTGGTCAGGAACATGATCGCCTCGAACCATTCCTGCTGCGTCGGCTCGATTTCCTTCACGGCTTCGTGGAGTTTTCTGGTGATGACCTCCATCACCTGCTTCAGCCGTTCGCTTTCAGCGTTTTTGTTGCGCGCCGTGACGACCTCGGCCGAGTTTTCCTCGGTGAAGTATCCCATCTCATGCGAGTCCATTTTGGCCTCCTGACTTGTGTAAGTTTGCTCCAGATTGGCTCATCGCGAAAGCACTGTGGTCAGCGCGCGACGCAGTTCGGCTTCGGCATCCGCGGCCATATCGGCTGAGCGCCACGCAACATGTTGATCAGGACGGACCAACAAACAGCCCGTATCCGAAATTTCGGACGCACGCGCCCAATCCCCGGTGTGGTCGACATAGGTCTGGCGCGGGCCGATGACGTGACAGCGAATGGGCATGCCGAGTTCTCTCGAGACGGTCTCGGCCGCAGTCACCCAAGCCTCGCCACCAATTCCGGTCAGCACGGTGAATTCCCCACGACCGCACAAATCCAGAGTTGAATGCTTGTTCCCAGTATTATGATCAAACACCCAGACATGTGGAATACGCGCGCCGGGCCAAGTCGTCGGCTGGTAGTGCAGCTCCTCATCCTGATCAAAACCGGGATCGGGTTGACCATCCGTTTCAATTGCACAGGAGTCGTAGCGCTGGTTCATTTCAACGCCATGCGCATCGAACTCATATTTCTTGAAAGCAATCGCCTCGCGAATGGCCTGTCTTTGTGCCGCGGCTTCAGGCGTTGATCCTGTACGAGCCTCTAGATTGCTTTGCATGACCTCTGGATCGACGCCTTCGGCCATTCCGAGCGATTCAAAGATGGGACCGAATTCACCGATGGATTGATTGGCCCGTGTGACGATCTGCTTTGCCACGGGCGCGCGTTCTTCGCTGTAGCTGTCCAGCAGGGTCTCTCCGGCGTGGCCTTTCAGGACTGCCGCCAGTTTCCAGGCGAGGTTAAAGCTATCCTGAATTGACGTGTTCGACCCCAGCCCGTTGGACGGTGGGTGTCGGTGTGCCGCGTCACCCATTATGAACACGCGATCCTTTTGCATATGGGTTGCGTACATATTGTTGACGGTCCAGGTGTTGGCGCTGATCAGTTCGATCTCAAGCTCGGGGTCGCCAACCAATTGCCGTGCGACCTGAGTGGCCATGGCCTCGTCCACCTCGGGGGCGGGTTGGTTGATGTCATAGCCCCAGACGATGAGCCATTCGTTCCATGGGCGGACCATGCGGACCAAACCCATGCCGATGCCTCCGACATTCGCACCCGGTTGCATCACCCAATAGAGGACCGATGGCCGATGCGCCACGTATTTGCTGAGATCGGCCCGGAACAGGATGTTCATGGACCCACCGACGCCCATTTGTCCTTCAAAAGGTAGATCGGCATGTTCGGCGACCAGAGAATTGCCCCCGTCCGCGCCGACCAGGTATTTTGAACGGATCGTGATTTCTTCGCCCGACAAACGATCCAAACACGTCGTTTTCACACCATCTGCGTCTTGCTCATGCCGCAAGTATTCGGTGCTCATCCGCGCCTGAGTCCCACGGCGACAAGCGGTGCCAAACAGGATCGGTTCCATGAATGTCTGCGGCAGATCGTTCATCATCGTCGGGCTGGACAGCAAGTGCTCGGCCTTGGACAGTGGATGATTGCCCCAGCTTTTCATCCGTCCGATTTCCTCACCGGCGAGGCTTTCGCAGAACACGTTTTCACCCATCAAATCCTGATGCGCGGCGTGCATATAAGCTTCGGCCTCGACCTCATGACCAAGGTCGCGCAGCACCTCCATCGTGCGCTGATTGGTGATATGCGCGCGCGGCGTATTGGCCAGCCAGCGATAGCGGTTGATGACCATGTTCTCGACGCCATAGCTCGACAGCAAAGCCGCCGTTGCAGACCCCGCCGGGCCGGTCCCGATGATCAGGACATCCGTTGTGATGGTGGCCATAAGCTCTCTCCCTTGTTCTTTGAATTTCTCAGGACCGCGGATCCCAGAGGCGGCCGTCATATTCGGCCTCATAGGCTTTGCCGTCCGGGTAGCTGACCAGTTCCAGCTGCATGCCCCAGGGGGCGAGGAAATAGACCCAGGTCTCGCCAGCGCTTGGCCCGTCGGTCATGGTTGTCGGGTTGCCCAGAACCTCAATACCCTTGTCCTGCAAATAGCTGACGGCACCGTCCATATCGGTGGTGTAAAACGCGATGTGATGTCCGCCGATATCCGAGTTTCGCGGCAGTTTCGTATCCTGATCCGGCGCGGTGTATTCGAAGATTTCGAAATTGGCGCCGTTTCCACAGCGTACCAGCCGCATCGTCGGAATCTCGGCCTTGGCGTCCACGTTTAGATGGTCCGCCATCCAAGTGCTGTCACCGCCCGAGAACGGTCCCAAAGGGTAGAACACATTGCAACCGATGACGTCCTGAAAGAAGGTGACGGCCTCATCGACACTCGGGACTGTAAATCCCACGTGGTCTGTGCCCGTCATTCCCGGCAGGGAGCTGCCCGCAAATGCGCCAGTTCCCAATGCTGTGACTGCGACCGTCAATGCGAGTGTTTTCATGGATCAATCCTCCTTGTTCGACTGAGCGCCAATCACCAGACGACGGCGCACGGGGAATATTTGAAGCCCGGTTTTCTCAGAGATCAGCCCCCAGATGCCGCGCGGGGCGAAGAGCATGACGGCGATCCCGATCAGACCAAGCACCATGAGGTACCAAGAGCCGTAGTCGGCCAGCAGGCTTTGCAGGATGAAGAAGATCAGCACGCCCAGGATTGGGCCTTCGATGGTGCCGATGCCTCCGATCACGACGATGAAAATCACGTAAGCCGTCCAGTCGGTGACCGAGAACGCCGCATCCGGAGAGATGCGCAGTTTCTGCACATAGATCAAAGCACCGGTCAGCCCGGTTCCTGCGGCTGAGACTAAGTAGACCAGCCATTTCATCCGAACCGCATCGACGCCGACGGATTTCGCTGCTTCGACATTGTCGCGTACCGCAGCCAATGCCAGCCCGCGCTTCGTTCTGAGCAGCCAGTAGATGCCCGCAATCGTTGCGATCACCAGCGCCAAGGCCAGCCAGTAGGTCAGGATATCGCGCGCTGCCGCTCCGCGAACGTCAAAGGTGGTCTGGATCCATTCGGTGGCCCACATCTCACGCGTCGCGGTGCGCGGCAGAGAGGTTCCGGTGCCGCCGCCGAGCACTTTCCATTGGGCCACCAGAAGGCGCATGACCTCGGCGATGACCCATGTTCCGATGGCGAAATAAGCTCCTTGCAACCGGAACGCGAAGAAAGCCGTGGGTATTGCGACGATCAGGGCTGCAACGCCGCCCAGCAGGATCGCTGGAACCGGGTCCATACCCCAAAGGATGACACCGCCGAACATGGCGTAGGCCCCCATACCGACGAAGGCTTGCTGGCCGACGGACACAAGGCCGCCATACCCGGCCAGCAGGTTCCAGAACTGAGCCAGTACAAGCATGGTGAAGATGAAGAACAGGTCTTGAATCAACCCTCTACTGGCAAATGTCGGCAGCAGGATGAACAGGATGATCAGAGCGATACAGACGGCTCCGGCACTGTAAGACGCGCGGGTCTGCGTTTGGACGCGGTACATCGAAGTATCAGTCATCAGTCCACCGCCCTTGGAAACAGGCCTCTGGGTTTGATCAGAAGCACGATGAGAAATGCCAGGTGGCCAGCCAGGATTTGCCATTCGGGGTTGATTGCTGCGCCGACAGTCTGCGCGACGCCGATGATGATGCCTCCGATCAGAGTGCCCCACAGGCTGCCGAGGCCACCAATGATCACGGCCTCAAAGGCGTAGATCAGGCGTGCTGGGCCGATATTCGGGTCAAAGTTCGCTCGCATTCCCAGATAAAGCGCCGCCAAGGTCACCACGAGCATTGCGATGGCTGTCGCAGTTGCGAAGATACGTTCTGGCCGGATACCCATTAGACCCGCTGTCACCGCATCATCCGAGGTCGCGCGGAACGCCCGCCCCAATTCCGTGCGGTAGAAAAGCTGGTTTAGACCGATGATGACAAGGATCGCAGAAGCAAAGGTCAGCAGCGGCAGAACGCCTAGGTTCAGACCGCCCATTTGAACGGAAGCCGTTGCAATCTCACCCGCGGGCAAACGTTGGCTATCGGCAGAGAACCCTTCGAGCAGAGCATTCTGCAAAACAACCGACAGACCGAATGTCACAAGCAAAGGTGGCAGGATATCAGGCCCCAGCACGCGGTTCAGCACATGTCTCTGCAATGCCCAACCCACGCCAAACATGACCGGTGCGGCAATGATTGCTGCCAAAAACGGAGAGAGCCCAAGCAACGAGACCAGCAGAAGGATCAGATAGGCGGCAAAGACGATGAGATCGCCATGGGCCAGATTGACCAAACGCATGATCCCGAACACAAGGCTCAGGCCTGCCGCGAACAGCGCATACAGTCCGCCCAAAAGCACGCCCTGAATGATGGTATCGATCCAGATCATGCGGCGGCTCCTCCGAAATAGGCGTCGTGAATGGCCTCGCGGCTGAGCGTCTCGGCAGTGCCTTCCAGCGTGACGCGACCCTCCATCATGCAGTAGACGCGGTCTGCGACTTTCATGGCTTGGCCGATGTCCTGTTCCACCACGATCAGGCTGGCCCCGGCCTCCTGAATGCGGGGGACGGCATCGTAGATGTCTTTGATGACCACCGGCGCGAGACCAAGGCTGATCTCGTCACACAGCAGAACACGGGGGTTGCTCATCAGCGCGCGACCGATTGCAACCATCTGCTGTTGCCCGCCAGACAGGGCTGTGCCGGGGTGGTTGCGGCGCTCTTTCAGAATCGGGAACAGGTCGTAGATTGTTTGCAATGACCAATGGCCCGATACCTTGCGGCCATAGGTGCCGATCAGCAAGTTTTCCTCGACGCTTAGGGAAGGAAACAGCCGGCGCCCCTCGGGCACCATGGCCACGCCGCGCGCCATGATCTCATCAGCAGCCAAGCCCCCAATGGGTTGGCCGTCAAAGCGCACTTGATCCGACCCGTTGGTCAGAACGCCCGAGATCGAGCGCATGAGGGTCGATTTCCCGGCCCCGTTTGCCCCGATGATGGCGACGGTTTCACCTTCGTCCAGATGGATATCCACGCCAAACAGGGCTTGGAAATCTCCGTAATGGGCGGTCAGCGCGTGGGTCTCTAACAGGCTCATCAGACTTCGATCCCCAGATAGATTTCTTTGACTTCCCGGCTGTTCATGATCTCATCCGGTTCGCCGAGGCCGATGACCTTGCCGAAATCCAGAACCAGCAGCCGTTCAACAACAGAGGTCAGCGCATGCAGGACATGTTCGATCCAGATGATCGTGACGCCGCTGCTGTGCAGCCCCTTGATCGTGTTGATCAGCGCGGTGCATTCCGCGTCCGTCAGGCCTCCGGCGATTTCGTCCAGCAGCAACAGCTTTGGATTGGTTGCCATCGCGCGGGCCAACTCCAACCGCTTGCGTTGCAACAGCCGCAATCCTCCGGCTGTGTCATTGGCCACATCCAGCAATTCTGTCTGCTCAAGAATGCGGGCGCAGTCCTGTTCAACCTCATGTTCGGATTTGCTCTGCCCATGCGTCGCAGCCACCAGTAGGTTTTCGAACACCGTCAGATGATCAAAGGGCTGAGGGATCTGGAACGAACGCCCTATACCCGACAAACAGCGCTGCATCGGCGGCACGCGGGTTACATCGGTCCCGTCGAAATGGATCGACCCCGCGTCAGAAGTCAGGTTGCCCGTTATCAGATTGAACAGCGTCGACTTACCCGCCCCATTCGGGCCAATGATCCCAAGGGCCTGCCCTTGCGCGACATCAAAACTGACATCGTCAGTAACGGTGAGCGCACCGAAGCTTTTCGAGACGTTTTTGAGCGAAAGTATGGTCATACCGGAGTTCCTGCCCCGGACAGGGTCCGGGGCGCTGGTTTCGTTGCGATCAGGAGATTTCTTCCATCACACCTGCAGTCGGAATTTCGGGTGCTGAAGAGTTGTCGACGATCACGAGGTCGTAGCTGCCATTGTCGAGCAGCCTCCACTGCCCTCCGACCAAGGGCGTTTTCGCGACGTTCTGTGCGGCGAAGGGTGGCAGACCCGCACCATCAAAGGCGATCCGGCCAACAATGGAATCCAACTGCGTGGCAGCGATGGCCTCAGCCACTGCATCCCCGTCACCTGCGTCATCAACACGTCCCATGACGTTAGCGGCCATTTCAAACAGTGCGTGCACAAAGCCGATGGGCTGGGTCCATTGGCGGCTGGTGGCGGCCATGTAACCCTGAGCCAATTCAGCCGAGCTTGCGCCGGTCAACGACGATGAGAACGGATGCGTCGGTGACCACCACACCTCGGAACTCAGGTTGTTGCCTGCGTTACCCAACGCCTCAACCGCTTGCGGAAACAGGATGGCTTTGCCGATGCTCGCCGCCTTGGGGGTAAAACCTTGCTGCTTGGCCTGGCTCCAGAAGGTGGTGAAGTCAGGCGGGATGGGAACGCCGGTTACGATTTCTACATTCGCCTGGCGGAACGCGTTGATCTGGGCCGAGAAATCGTCGGTCAGGTTCTGGTACCGCCCGGGATCTGTCAGGCTATATCCCAATTCGGATAGAACCGGCGGGAAACCCACATTCGGATCGCCCCAAGCATTGCCATCGCCGTCATTTGGGAACAGAGCACCGACCTGCTTGTTGGTCTCCAATTGGCCCCACATCGCCGTAAAGACCGAGATCACGTCCTCAAGACCCCAGAAAAAGTGATAGGCGTAGTAGAACGGCTCCCAACTGGCTGGATCGCCGGGGTTGCCCTGCTGGCCGATGAACCACGGTTGCCATGGCGCAACAGTGGAAATACACGGCACTTCCTCGGCCTCACAGGTGGAGGCAACCGGGTTGGTCGTTTCGGGTGTCGAAGCGACCAGCATAAGGTCGATCTCATCATCCACGATCAACTCGCCCGCGACGTCAGCTGCACGGTTCGGGTTCGACTGGCTGTCTTTGACGATGACTTCGAAATTCGCACCGGCCTCGGACGCGGCGAAGTTGTCCAGAATAAACTTGTCGGCCTCAGAAAAGGCAGCTAAAGGCCCGGATTGCGGGCTGACATAGCCCAGCTTGATTTTGGCACCTTGCGCGATGGCCGGTGCAGCAAGGGCACCGGTGGCCAGCCCGAGGCCGGTCGCGGCGCTGGATTGCAGCAATTTGCGTCGTGTGATCATGTGTCCCTCCCTCGACACGGTGAAGTCAAACGCTTGGGGCGTTTCCCGCCCACGCGCTCTGAAGAAGCGCCCGCAGCCCATCAGCCGTGACGGGGTGCGGGTTCCAATACGGGTTCTTGAGTGCGATTTCGGTGGCGCGATCCAGATCTGCCTCTGAAAGACCAAAGTTTTTAAGAGCCATTGGTGCGCCCATGGAATTGGAAAAATCCCAAAGCGCCTGGCCGGGCTCGGAACCGCCGAGAATTTCTGACACGGGTGCCAAAAGCTCCGGCACACCCGCCGCGTTGTAGGCGATGGCATGAGGCAGAATGACCGCGTGAGTTTCCGCATGCGGCAGATTGAAGGATCCGCCCAGCGTATGGCAAAGCTTGTGATGCAACGCCATTCCAACCAGACCAAGCACAGTGCCGCAGGCCCATGCACCGCGCTGTGTTTCCTCTCTGGCTTTGAGGTCGTCGGGGCTTTCGACAACGGTCGGCAGACCTTCCGCAAACGCCTTCAAGCCGCCGATAGCCAATTCCGTGGTCTGATCCGTGCGATCCTTGGCATAAAGTGCCTCGGCAGCATGAGCCATGGCATTCAAGGCGCTGGTCACGGTCATTGCGGGCGGCAATGACGCCACAAGTTCGGGATCGTACAGGATGACGCGGGGCAGAACCTTTGGTTCTGTCAGGGTGGTTTTGATGCCATCCTCAGTCTGGCCCAGGATCGGAGTAGCTTCGCTACCGGCATATGTGGTCGGGATGGCGATTTGTGGCAAAGAGGTACGAAGGGCAATCGCCTTGCCTAAGCCAATCGTCGAACCTCCACCAATAGAGACAATGCTATCGGCCTTGACAGACAATGCATGTTCAACCGCTTCTTCGGTCACGCCGACCGGGGTGTGCATCGTTGCCCGGGTGAAGACGCCTGCAGCACGATCCCCAACAGTTGTTGCAAGCTCCATTGCCATATCGACTTGCTGAGGCGTCGATAGGATCAGCGCTTTGTTCGATCCCAGCTCCGCCAACTCCGCGCAGATGTCGTTGCGCAAACCTGCGCCGAATCGGACTTTCTGGCCATTGATTCTGGTGGTGCTGAGAGCCATTGGGCGCGTTCCTGACAAACGATGGATTGCGGATCTGGAGGGAACGCTAGCAGGCAAAGACAGCACTCTTGATCGAATTATCGACCATCAATATAACTTTGAGTTATGAAGCTTGATCCAAGACATCTCGAGATTCTTGCCGCTATTGTCGAGGCCGGAGGGTTAACCGAAGGCGCTGCTTTACTTGGGAAATCTCAACCCAGTGTCTCCAGAAGCGTCTCTCTCTTGGAGGACAGGGTGGGAGAGCCCTTATTCCTGCCGACCCGAAGGCCATTGCAACCCACTGAGCTTGGTCTTGCGCTTGCTCAGGAAGGTCAAAGAATCCTAAGCGCAGGTCGCCATGCAAGCCGCGTTGTGGACGAACACCGTCAGGGCATTGCCGGTGCAGTGCGGGTTGCGGGTACGCCGATCTTTATGGACGGTGTCATCTCGAACGTGATTGCAGAGTTTCAGGCTGAGTATCCCAATATTCGGATCGACCAATCCTATGGATACCCCACTGAACTTTTGTCCCAGTTGTCCGCTGAAACTCTGGACTTGGCCATTCTTCCTATGCGCCCAGCAGACGTGTCTGATGAGTACGAGTTTCGTCAAATCCTGCCTGGTCGAAACGTCATTGCGTGCCGTGTTGGGCACCCATTGGCGCGCAAAAAAGAGGTGAAGCTTGAAGACATCACTGAGTTTTCCTGGATCGCGCCACCTGCAAACAGCCCGCTTTTTCGTGACTTGCGAAACACGCTGGACGGTATCGGTATGCGAGACCTCAAAATCAGTTTCACAGGCGGGTCTTTGAGTGCGGTTGTGAACGTTCTGACGGGTTCTGACTCCTTGACCGTTTTACCTTTTTCAGTGGTCTTTATGATGCAACGGCAAAAAACTCTGACAGCACTGCCGATAAAAATCGGTGATCCCGACCGACACTTGGGATGCGTTACGCTCAGCGCCCGAAGCATGCCTGCTTCGTCGAACCGCGTGCTTGAGTTCATAAAGCAGAAGTTCGAAATGCTTGATCGGTTGATTTGTAGCGCGGGATGATCTCTCTGACTGGTCTAGCCTAATAAAACTCGAGAGACTGAGCGGGTTTGTGAAGCCCGGAGGAAGTTTGGCTTAGAAATGACCCAAGAGATTTACCGGTTTTCTGAGGTTTTGCACTTTAAACGAAGGCGGCAATCGGTGGCGTTCTAGAGTGATTGTGCAATGTGACAAATAGTTTTGCGTCCAGCAACAGAACACTGCGCTTGCTACCTCGCTTGCTTCATCCAGTACCTAGACTTTTTTCATTTTCCCGGCTTCCTCTCAGGAAAATCAGGATTGTTTTGCAGGCCAGAAGCAGTTGGCGCATGTTCCTGCCGATCTGCCATGTGGTTAGCGCGGGTGCTATTCTGTAAACAGTCGCCTGAGGTTCATAGCTTTTGCTCCATTTCTGCAGATCAGGTCAGAGAAACGACCTCCGTTCGCTGTAAATTATGTGAAGATCTTCAGCATGAGCTCAGGGAGCACATGAAACCATCGAAATGGCAAAGCTCATTGCCAAAAGGCAAAGAGTGAATGGCGTGACCTACATTCTGAAAATAGTTTTTTGATTTCAAGTTCACCCAAGCATTAAGAGAAATTGTTCCGAAGGGTTTCATAGAGTCCGCACGACGTCGGTTGTCCAAATTTTTTTGTTTTCAATACAGTAAGGCTCTGTATCTTGAGGGGAAACGACCAGCGTTTGAACCCTGGAGATCAAATAATGGAATTGATTACAGAACAGCTTCGCGCCTTCCCGATCATGGCATTGTTTCTTTGTCTGGGTCTTGGATACGGCGTCGGAAAGTTTCGGGTCGGCAAGTTTGAGTTGGGGGGCATCGCTGGCACTTTGTTGGTGGCCGTCTTCATTGGCCAGATCGGTGGGATCAACCTTAGCACCGATGTTCAGAATGTTTTCTTTTCTCTCTTCATATTCATGGTCGGCTACAACGGCGGGCCTCAGTTTTTTGCGGCCTTGAACCGAACTGCGCTGACCAAGTTACTTGCCGCGTTTATGATGACCCTCTGGGGGTTGTTTTTTGTTATTGTTGTTGCTCGGTTGGCGGGTTTGGACAAAGGGCTGGCCGCGGGGTTGGCCGCTGGTGGCCTGACACAATCTGCAATCATTGGCACCGCTGGGAACGCCATCGATCTGCTTGGGCTCGCCGCTGATGAGGCGGAAAAACTGAAAACCAACATCGCCGTAGGATACTCGGTTACTTACATCTTCGGCTCAATCGGCCCGATATTGGCAGTTAGCATCATTCCCATCATCATGCGTGTCGATCTGCGGCAAGAAGCGATTAAGTTGGCTCAGAAACTCGGCGGCGGTGGTCCCAAACTAGAGGAAGGAGAGTTCCTTCCCATGAACCGGTTTGACGCCCGCGCCTATCAAGTAAATGCCGATGCAAGCATTGCCGGAAAATCCGTCAAAGACATCGAAAGCGGCTATGATGGCGATCTGATCGTAGAACGATTGCTCCACGATGGCGCTCCTATAGATCCGACCCCCGAAACGATAATCAATGCCGGAGACACGGTGGTCGTCTCCGGCCTCGTCGCGACTTTGACCCAATTCGAGGGGAGCGCCAGTGGTGAAATCGGAGAGTATCCCCCTGAACTGACGGTTGTGGAGGAGCGTCGCAATGTCGTGGTTACCAACCGTAAACTGACCGGCAAAACCTTGGCAGAGCTGCGCGAAGCTCTGACGGCGGATCAAAGGCGCGGTGTTCATGTCTCAAAGATTACCCGAATGGGCCATGATGTCCCCGTCCTACACAACACGGAGATCCACGCAGGTGACGAGATCAGTATTGTCGGTCACAAGGACGACCTGAACCGAGTTGCCAAGGTTGCGGGCTATGTGCCGCCTTCGGCCTCGGTCACCAATTTCATTGCATTGGGGATCGGCGTGGCCATCGGCTATCTGATCGGAGAGATCAGCTTTGTCATTGCAGGAACAAAGGTGGCTTTGGGGTCTGGCCTGGGTTGCCTGGTTACAGGGTTGATCATCGGATATTTGCGCATCCGGCGACCCAAGATCGGCGGCATCAACCGTGGGGCCGCTAATTTCCTTCAGAGCTTTGGTTTAGCTGTGTTTGTTGGTGTTGTTGGCCTAAATGCAGGCAAACCTGCGCTAGAGGCAATTCAGGAATATGGGATCATACTTCTGCTTTTGGGTGTTGTGGTTACATTGATGCCCATGATCGTTCAGTTCCCGATCAACTACTTCGCCCTGCGTATTAAGAACCCGGTTGAGGCCTGTGCGGTTGTGACCGGATCACGCTCGGGCAATCCCGGTTTTGCGACACTATTGGAAAAAGCCGGGAACTCGACACCGACACCTGCCTTCACAATGACCTATGCCGTGGCCAATATTTTCCTGACTCTCTGGGGGCCTTTGGTTGTGGCTTTTGTTCCGTAAGTCAGACCTCACAATAGCCAGGGTCCTAACCTAGAAGGGTGAGATCAGCATGTGTGTCAATCACCACGCTGATCCGTTGCGCTACGCTGTAGCTAGATGTCAACCGTGCAATGGCAACCCTTTCGAGGCACGGTAGGCCTGCACGTAGCCGGTGGCCACGGCGCGCACCGCTCTTCCGATCTGGCGGTAAGCACTATCATCCAAATTGGCGAAGGATACCCGCGCCGACCAGTTCGGCGCGTCAAAGCCCGATCCATTCAGCAACACGATCCCGTGGTCCTGAGCCAGTTTGAACGATATATCCAGCGGGTGAACATTCTCTTTGATCCACTCGACCACCTCTTCGCCCACGTATTTGCGGAGCCAGAATTCGAAGTCGATGATACCGTAGTACTTGTCGAAAAGCGGGTTATCGGGAACTTCGATGCCCATCCCGTCGACCAACTCGTCAAAGCGATGTTTCAGAATACCCCAGCAGAATTTCTGATAGGCCTTCTCTTCGTCCATAAGCTCGACGAGTGAAAACAAAGTCATCATCACCTGTTGTGGCAGCGATAGGCCAGCAGTGTGGTTCAGCGCAACATCGCGGCTGTCGGCAACGATCCGGTCGATGAACTTGAACGACGATGGATCAGGCGTCAGCGTTTCGTAGCGTGCGTTGACGACGGCTTTGGTTTCGTCCGGAGCATCCGCAATCATCTTGTCGAAGATGTTGTTCTCAGCCACCAAAATCGCGCCTAAACGCCACCCTGTGCAACCAAAGTACTTGGAGTAGGAATAAACCCCGATGGTATTCTCAGGCAGATGCCCCAGGATAGATTGAAAGTTTGGAACGAAGGTCCCGTACACGTCGTCAGTCAAAATGATCAGGTCCGGGCGGCGGGTCTTTACGAACTCGACAAGCCGAGCTGAGACCTCGGGGCTGATAGCGACTGAAGACGGATTGCCCGGGTTAACCAGAAAGAGTGCTTTGACTTTCGGGTCGGACAGAATTTCGAAATCTTCGTCGTTCAGTTGAAAGTGGTCCTCTTCTTTCGAAGATACATCCACTGTGTTCAGCCCATAGTCTTCAAGGACCGGCATCTCCAGATATGGTGTGAAAATCGGTGTACCCAACGCAATCGTGTCACCGGCATTCAGCAATCTCTGGTTCTTGAGCGCTTTGAAGATGTAACACATCGCTGCGGTTCCACCCTCAACTGCGTAGATATCAAACTTCGCATCCGGTCGGTGCCCTGCGCACATCGCCCACATAACATATTCATGCACAATCGCTTCGTTGTGTTCCATGCAACGGTCGGGCATCGGGTAATGGTCGCCAACAATACCATCGGTCAATTCGAGTACGAAATCGTCTGGCGTAAAGCCGAATTTCTCAATCGCAAAATCAACGACTGCCACCAAAGTGTCCGCACCAGGAGGGCCGTTTCCTTCAACCGATTTGGCGCAATACGTTTTGAGCCGATCATAGCAGCCTGGCCCTTGCGGCATCCCAGCCAGACCGACCTCCGGCTCGTTCCGATGGCGCTGAGCTTCTGTCATGGCGAACTGCCCTAACAGGAAAAATGCCTCCCGCGCTTTGGTGGCGATCCAGTTTGGGTTCCCTCGACCGGCATTTAGGTATGGCAGAGCCATCTGCCGCGCCTCTTTTTGCGCCAACTTGATAAGTTCGTCTTTGATTTGGAAAGGACTTAGGTTTTCAAATTTATGCAGGTTGAGCGATTCTGGCATGACATCAAATCCTTGCGTTAAAACAGATGACGTAGCTAAGCGGATCGCATGCAAGGCAATGTGTCAATGAAAACAACGCTAATTGAAGGGATGAACGCATAACCGAGGATTGCGTGTCGTCATTAGAAGACTTGGCTGTAACTTACTTGCAAGGCCGTCAGAGTGATAGAAATTGTGCTGAGGCTCTGGGTTCGGAGCTGACATCCCTGAAAGATCTGTAACGTTCGCTTTTCCGCAAAAACCGTTTTTGTTCGTGATCGGCAAGGTGATAGCAACGAACAGCAGTACAGTACTCCAAGTTGTGAGTTTTATACTGTCGGAACTTTGGGCTGGCGGCAAATGGCGGCTATACAGGCTGCGAATTCAGTATCTTTGGGTCGGGTGGCGATTGACGTAGTCTTCGTTTTGATGGCTCTTGGAGCCTTTGGGGCTGAACATCATGCCGTTGTTTGCGGGGACGGGTATCTTGGGTCCGACTGAGCGTGCCTATAATGGCGCAGCCCAAAGTCGCAGTCCAGGGAACGGTGTCGTTTAACACGGTTGTCCGACCCGCAGCGGCATTACAACTGCAGGGAGGCTCGTGCCTGGTGCTCCCGTCGAACTGAGCTACGCTTTGGGACAAGGCCCTGAGACAAATTCCGCTGTAGCGTGCCACGGACCCACTGATTTGACCTCTCGCAAATGCAATCCGAGCATCAGTAAGGTCGGCCAGAGGAGATAGGTTTGGATTTCGACGTTCTCTCCAAA
>NZ_JBQFTE010000014.1:0-102908 GCF_056538485.1 Ruegeria sp. BG3
CCCGTTCAGACTACAATTGATCCACTGGATCAATCGCTTAGCGTTCTCACCTCGTCAGGCCTATAACCTCAAGGTCGCAGGTTCAAATCCTAATCTCATAACCCAAAAATATTACATTATTACAGCGATATAGCGCCCGTCGGGAGGTCTCGTGGGTTTGCGCACCAACCTAAACTCGAAAAATGTTGGAATTCATCACAGCGTGCCCTTGAGTTCTGCCCTATGAGAAAAGCGTAGAAGTTTAAGCTATTCACCTCTTGGCTAAGAGCTCTCAGTCCTTTTTTGTGACATTCTCATCAAACGCGACCTTGAAGGCGGCCTGTTTGTCGGGGCTGGCTTCGGTCTGGTAGTTGGCTTTCCATTCATCCATGGTCATACCGTAGAAGATCTGACGCGCCTCGTCTTTTTCCATCTCGATGCCTTTATCGTTGGCTGCTTCCTGGTACCAGCGTGACAGACAGTTTCGGCAGAACCCGGCCAGATTCATCATGTCGATATTCTGAACGTCGGTGCGATCTTCCATCAAGTGCTTTTGCAGCCGACGGAACGCTGCGGCTTGAAGTTCGATTTCAGTTTGCTTGTCCATGGTGTGGCTCCGAGGAATTGGATGCTGTCTATTTCCGAATTAACGCTCTGATGGGGGTGTTTCAACTGACTCTGCGTTAGGCCAGTTTAAATGCCAGCCACGGAATGATGCAGAAAATCAGCGTGAGGATTTTGTAGTTGGCCAGATAGCGAAAATAGGCACGCTTTACATCAGGCTGTTCCATTTGGAACATTCCGGCATGAACGCCTGCAATCCAATCCTTTAGCAGCACAATCATAAGGGTTGTGAACAGCAAAACAGCGATGTTCAGTATTGCCATCCAGCCAAAAACTCTTGTCAGCAACTCTTGTGTCATGGTCGCCTCCTTCCCGGTTTCCAATGTGGGGGCTGAAGGTGCAGCTCACAACAATGTGCGATCAAAGGCCGCTGTCTGTTAGCGCATCCTGAAGGATCACCGACAGCCGTTCTGCCCAGGCCCGCTGTCCCGCGTGATCCGCGATTAGATCATTGCGAAGCTCGATCAATGCGTTTGGCCGACCATGTGAGGTGCAATGCGTGTCGATGGCATCGCCGGGCAGAACGCCAGTATAAGGCTCATTCACGCCGACGCACAGATCGTCTTCGGCCATCAGGCGATTGATCAGAGGGCGTGAGAAGCGCTCATCCGGGGTGTGCAGAACGCCTACATGCCAAGGGCGTGGTTCGCGACCGCGGAGTTGGCGGGTGAAAGAGTGCATCGACACGATCACCGCATGGGGCAGGGCGGCCAGCCGTCCAAGCGCGTCGTGATAGGGGCGGTAGCACATGTCTAAACGCCGCTCACGCTCGGCCGCATCAGCGTGGCGATTGCCGGGAATGATCGAACCGTCATAGAGCTTCATCAGCAGCGTCGGGTCATTCTCACCCCGGTTCGGATCAATCACAAGGCGCGAGAAATTGGCTGCAATGACCGGCGCGTTCAGGATCTCGCCCAGATGTTTCGAGACCTCGTAGGCGCCGACATCATAGGCGATGTGGCGTTCCATATCTTCGCGCGGCAATCCTAGATCCCCGCCGTTGATTTCGGGAGGGACGGTGTTGGTCGCATGATCGCAGGTGATCAGCCATCGGGACGGGCGATCCTCGCCATGGATAAAAAACGGAGTGTATGTCATGTGCCTGTCATCAAGTTTGCGGCAGGTGTATGGCAGTTGCTTCCAAAAGGGAATTGCGCAATAACCACCCACATACTGTTTGCGGTAACATTGCCGCATCACCGTGGGATTGAGGAGAGCGAAACCAGTGCGACGCCTTAGAAATGTAAAAATCGTGGCGACGCTGGGACCGGCGTCCAATGACTATGACACCATCCGGGCTTTGCATGAGGCCGGGGCCGACGTCTTTCGCCTGAACATGAGCCATGGCAGCCATGACGAGATCCGCGAACGGCATCGCATCATTCGTCAGGTGGAAAAGGATCTGGACAGTCCGATCGCGATCCTGGCCGATCTTCAAGGCCCGAAACTGCGTGTTGGGGTCTTTGCCAATGATGCGGAAGAACTGGTAGAGGGCGCGGCCTTCCGGCTGGACCTCGACCCCGAGGCCGGCGATATCAACCGTGTCTGCCTTCCACACCCTGAGATTTTTGCGGCGCTGGAACCCGGTGCGCGGCTGCTGGTTAATGACGGCAAGATCCGTCTGACCGTGCAGGACTGCGGTCAGGATTTCGCCAATTGCACGGTTGAGGTGGGCGGGACGATCTCGAACCGCAAAGGTGTGAACGTGCCTGATGTGCTGCTACCACTGGCGGCCTTGTCAGCCAAGGATCGCGACGATCTGGAGTTTGTGTGCCAACTGGGCGTGGATTGGCTGGCGCTCAGCTTTGTGCAGCGGGCCAAGGACGTGTTCGAGGCGCGTGCGCTGGCGGATGGACGAGCGTCGATCCTGTCGAAGGTCGAAAAGCCTGCAGCGGTAGAGGCGTTTGACGATATCCTCGACGCATCAGACGGGATCATGGTGGCGCGGGGCGATCTGGGGGTTGAGTTGCCGGTTTCGGCGGTGCCTCCCATCCAGAAACGTCTGGTTCGCAAGTGCCGTGGTGCGGCTAAGCCGGTCATCGTCGCGACCCAGATGCTGGAGAGCATGATCGAAAGCCCGATGCCAACCCGCGCCGAGGTCTCGGACGTTGCAACCGCTATTTACGAAGGCACGGATGCCATCATGCTCAGCGCGGAATCTGCGGCAGGTTCGTACCCGATCGAGGCCGTGCAGACCATGAACAAGGTCGCCATCGAGGTCGAGGCCGACCCGACCTACACGCAGATCATCGCGGCCTCGCGTACTGCCAAAGGGTCGACCATCGCGGATGGTATCGTGGCGGCCGCGCGCGAGATAGCGGAAAAGACCGACATCAAGGCGATCTGCTGTTTCACCCAAAGCGGTACCACCGCGTTGCTAACGGCACGGGAACGTCCAGGCGTGCCGATCATCGCCATGACGCCAGCGACTGGAACCGCCCGCCGCCTGTGCCTAAGCTGGGGTTGTCACTGTGTGATGACGCCCGAGCTTGAGAGGTTCAAAGGGGCCGTGGTCAATGCGGCCCGCGCCGCGCGCGCAGGTGGCTTCGCCGCCGAAAGCGATCAGATCGTTGTCACCGCAGGCGTTCCGTTCAATGTCCCCGGAACCACCAATATTCTGCGTATTGCGCCGTGTGACGAGCGGCTGATCTACAACACCGATCCGGGATGAGTCTGACCGGATTTCAGAAAGGATCATATTGAGAATTCTCAAGCCGCCTAATTTTTAGGCGACTTTTCCTGTTTGTTTTCAAGGGGAAGATGCCCGTAGGGTTGTATGCAGCAAAAATACCTCTGTTTTTTGGTGATTTTGCCGGATACTTAGCCTTAGGGCGATCATCTCAGATAGTTCCAGGTTCCGGTCGCTCTACCGGGGGCACGGGTCCCGGTCAAACCAGAAAAAAATTGGAGGAACGTCATGACAACAAAGATTGTCATTGGACTGGACGGGACAGAAACCGGAGAGCGCGCCGTCGCCTTTGCCAAGGATTTGGCCGGGCGGATTGGCTCATGCGAAATGCTGGTTGTTTATGTCATCGAATGGTCCCCTTTCACTTTCCAAACACCGGAAGAAAACGCCCAACGGCACAAGCGGCGCGAAGAAGAGGTCGAACTGGCCACCTCGCGAATCATTGCCCCTACGGTTGAGGCGCTGAAGGCCGATGGGTTCGAAGCGCAGGGCATCGTGCGCCATGGCGACGTGGCCGAGACGCTGAACGCGATCACGGTTGAAAACGGCGGCACTCAGATCATCGTCGGCCGGGCCTCGGCGGATGGGTTCAAGAAACGGCTGTTTGGAAGCTCGACCCAGAATCTGGTCATGCATGCCGACGTGCCTGTCACGGTTGTGAACTGAGCGGAGGGATTAGGATGAATATGCTTCAAAAACTGGGCCTTGGTGCGACCATGGCTCTGATGTCTGGCCCCGCTTTCGCGCAAGAGGCGCCGGGTCTGGACGAGAAGATCAATCAGGCTTTCGCGGATTTTACCGGCCCCTTCGTTAGCTTTATCTTCGCGCCGTTTCCGGGCACTGGATTCCCATGGATCGTGGGGTGGCTGGTCGTCGCGGCCACAGTGTTTTCGCTCTATTTTGCCTTTGTGCAATTCCGATTCTTCGGACACTCGATCAGCTTGGTTAAAGGCGATTACTCCGACCCCAATGACGCGGGTGAGGTCAGCCATTTTCAGGCCCTTGCCACCGCGCTGTCGGGGACCGTTGGTCTTGGGAATATCGCCGGTGTGGCGGTTGCCATCGGGATCGGTGGTCCGGGTGCCACATTCTGGATGATTGTCGCGGGCCTGCTGGGCATGGCGTCGAAATTCACCGAATGTACATTGGGTGTGAAATACCGCAACGAATATGAAGACGGCACCGTCTCGGGCGGCCCGATGTATTACATGTCCAAAGGCTTTGCCGAGCTTGGCCTGCCGGGCGGCAAAATCCTGGCCGTGCTCTTCTCGATCTTCTGTATCCTTGGCGCGTTGGGCGGAGGCAACATGTTCCAGGCCAATCAGGCGCACCAGCAGATTGCCGGGATTGTCGGAGACTATCCGGGCTGGATCACAGGTCTGGTCTTTGCGGGCATCGTCTTTGCGGTGATCGTGGGTGGCCTGAAATCCATCGCGCGTGTGACCGAAAAGGTCGTGCCGTTCATGGGTGTCATGTACGTGCTGGCGGCGCTGGTCATCATCCTGATGCACGCCGACCAGATCGGCTGGGCCTTCGGTCAGATCTTCGCAGGTGCCTTCACCGGGCTTGGCGTTGCTGGCGGTATGGTCGGTGCGCTGATCCAGGGCTTCCGTCGTGCGGCTTTCTCGAACGAAGCGGGTGTGGGCTCCGCAGCGATTGCGCACTCAGCCGTACGGACCAAAGAACCGATCACCGAGGGCTTTGTCTCGCTGCTTGAGCCGTTCATCGACACGGTTGTGATCTGTACAATGACGGCGCTGGTGATCATCATCACCCAGCAGCTGATCGTTGATCCGGCAACCGGCAACTACATGCTGAACGAAGCGGGCAATGCGATTGCAACGGTCGACGGCAATACCGGCGTCAGCCTGACCTCGGCGGCCTTTGGCAGCGCGTTCAGCTGGTTCCCGTTCATTCTGGCGATTGCCGTGGTCCTGTTTGCCTTCTCGACCATGATCAGCTGGTCCTACTATGGCCTCAAAGCCTGGACCTATCTGTTCGGCGAAGGCCACACCAAAGAGTTGGTGTTCAAGATCATTTTCTGCATCTTCGTTGTCATTGGTGCGGCGGCCAACCTTGGCCCGGTCATCGACTTCTCGGATGCGGCGATCTTTGCGATGGCGGTTGTGAACGTCTTTGCGCTCTACTTCCTGATGAAAGTGGTGCGTCAGGAGCTGGCGTCCTACTCCGAGCGTCTGAAGAGCGGCGAAATCCGCAAATTCAGCCACTAAACCAATACACCGGGGTGGCCCTATGCTGCCCCGGTGCCTGGGCCGCTGCGAAAAGCGCAGATTCTGGGCCAAACCCCCTTGCCAGTATGACCGAACTTGCGTAAACGGCGCATCTGATCGCGTGACCGGCCGAGATGGCATGCCGAGTCGCGTTTAGTACCGAACCCTGAAAGGAGACGGAAATGCCTAAGATGAAGACCAAGTCGAGCGCCAAGAAGCGCTTCAAGGTGACTGCGACCGGTAAGGTCCTTGCTGGCCAGGCCGGCAAACGGCACGGCATGATCAAGCGGACCAAGAAGTTCATCCGCGACGCCCGTGGCAACACCACCCTGTCCGCCCCCGACGCCAAGATCGTCAAGGGCTACATGCCCTACGACCGCTAAGAGGAGATTAAGAGATGTCCCGCGTTAAAGGTGGAACCGTAACTCACGCCCGTCACAAGAAGGTTATCAAGGCCGCCAAAGGTTACTATGGCCGCCGCAAGAGCACCTTCAAAGTTGCTCGTCAGGCCGTCGACAAGGCCAACCAGTATGCAACCCGCGACCGCAAGAACCGCAAGCGCAACTTCCGCGCGCTTTGGATCCAGCGTATCAACGCTGCTGTCCGTTCGCATGACGAGGCTCTGACATATTCCCGCTTCATCAACGGCCTGAACCTGGCCGGTATCGAAGTGGACCGCAAAGTTCTGGCCGACCTGGCCGTACACGAACCGGAAGCGTTCGGTGCGATCGTCGCCAAAGCTCAGGCCGCTCTTGCTGCCTGATCTCTGAAAAGAGAGACAGTGAACAAAGGGCCGTCCCACTTGGGGCGGTCTTTTTTTGTTTTGGATGTGCGCCTGTTCCCCAACGGGGACCGCGTTCAGTCCTCGGCCGGAGGGACGGCGCGCTGATAGAGGTGCCACGTGGTGTGGCCAAGGATCGGCAGGGTGAAGATCAGGCCCAGAAAGGCTGGGATCAGCGAGAGCAGCATTGTTGCCGAGATGATTGCTGCCCAACCCAGCATCACCACAGGGTTTTCGGTAACAACCCGGATCGAGGTCAGCATGGCCGAAACGAAGTTGGTCTCTCGGTCCAGAAGCAGCGGCATGGCGACAACGGTGACCGAAAACAGCACGGCCGACAGGCCCGCGCCGATAAAGGTGCCAATGGCCAGAAACGTCCAGCCTTCGGGCGTGAAGAAGACGGTGTTCAGAAATCCGTCAAAGTCCGAGAAGGAGGCATTCTGCAGGATGATCGCCAACCAAAGGCGCACCTGATAGACCCATACCCAGAAAATGAACAGGGTGACAAAGGCCATCCAGCCCATCTCGCGTTTGCGTTGATTGGCCATCACCGTCAAGATATCGGACCATCCGAACTGTTCCCCGTTCTGCAATCGTCGGGACATCTCATAGAGCCCGGCAGCGGTAAAGGGCGCGACCAGTGGAAAGCCCACAATGGCCGGAATGATCATCCAGACCTTGCCGAGCCAGATCAGGCACCACACAAAGACAATGCCAAAAACGGCGTAGAACAGGCCGAAAAACCCGCTCATGACAGGGCGGGCCAGAAAGTCTGCCACGCCCGCCTTCAGTGAGTCCTTGATGTCCTGCGCGCTTACTGTGTTGACCTTGAGCGCTGCACCTTGCGGCGATGCCATGTCGCCCGACGGTTCCGAGTCTGAGGTTTTGGGTGTCATGATACACTCCTCTGCTTGCAAGTCTGCGACGGTTGATGCGCAAGAGCAAGAGGTGTGTCTGATCGTCTGGTTCGCAAAAAGGCTTGCGGCCCAGAGGTCGGGAAACCGGGGCGTGATCCCCCGGTTTCCCGGTTTTCATTCGCTAGCCGAACACACGTCCCAGCGCACCGTCGACCGCATCGGTGATCTGGTCGATATCATCAGCCGTCGCGATCAGAGCAGGCGAGAAGCACAGCGTGTTGTTGCGACCCGGCAGCGAGCGGTTGGTCGCGCCGATGATGACACCCTGCGCCATGCAGTCTGCCACAACGGCCTGTACCTTCTTTTCGTCCATCGGTTCACGTGTGGAGCGGTCTGCAACCAGTTCGGCACCCAGGAACAGGCCTTTGCCGCGTACATCACCGATGACCTTATGCTTGTCCATCAGCGCTTGTAGGTTACCCATCATGCGATCGCCCATCTCGACGCAGTTGCCCAGCAGGTTCTCATCCTCGATGATGCGCATATTCTCGATCGCCGCGGCCGGACCAGCGGTGCAGCCGCCGAAGGTCGAGATGTCACGGAAATAGTTCATCGGATCCGCCGCGTCGTCTTTGAACATGTCAAAGACCTCTTCGGTGGTGACCAGACAGGCGATGGCCGCATAGCCCGAGGCAACGCCTTTGGCCATGGTGACAAAGTCAGGCTTCACGCCATACTGCTGGTAGCCGAACCAAGTACCTGTCCGACCGACGCCGCACACAACCTCATCAATGTGCAGCAGCACGTCGTACTTCTTGCAGATCTCCTGAACGCGCTGCCAGTAGCCTTCGGGTGCTTCGATCACACCGCCACCTGCGGTCACCGGCTCAAGGCACAGCGCGCCAACGGTGTCTGGCCCTTCGCGCAGGATGACCTCTTCGATCTGGTCGGCAGCCCACTCGCCAAAGTTTTCCTCCGGCGCGCCGTTAAGTTCGTGCTTGCGGTATTCCATGCAATGGGGAACACGTACGAAATCCGGAGCAAACGGGCCGTATTGCGCGTTGCGCTCATCCTGACCACCCGCTGACATCGCCGCCAGAGTCGAGCCGTGATAGTCGCGATCGCGATACAGGATTTTGGTCTTTTTGCCGCCATAGCGCTTATGCGCGATCTGACGGATCATCTTGAAGGCTTTCTCGTTCGCCTCGGAGCCCGAGTTGGTGTAATAAACCCGGCTCATGCCTGGCATCTTTTCGATCAGCTTTTCCGCGAAGATAGATCCGGGAATCGACCCTGCCGAATTCGCAAAATAGCAGAGCTTCATAAGCTGGTCATAGACCGCCTTACAGATGGATTCGCGGCCATAGCCGACGTTCACCGTCCAGACGCCGCCAGAGACCGCATCCAGATGCTCTTTGCCTTTCTGGTCCCAGACACGCATGCCTTTGCCTTCGACAATGATGCGGGGATCGTTTGTTTCAAAGGGTTTATGCTGGATTAGGTGGTGCCAGATATGGGCGCGGTCGGCCTCGACCACGCGGGAAAGATCGTTTTCGTTGAACGTGCCGTCCATGACATGTCCTTTCAGTCTGATGCGGTGTGCAGATTGTGGGATCGGTCCCACGATAGCAAGTAATTGCGATGGCCCAGATCACCGCGAATGGGGTCGCGAATATAGGGCCAGATGTCATCATAGCGTATCGCCAGAGCCCCGCCAGTTGTCGTATTTCTACAAGATGGTCACAGCCTTGTGTTTATGGTCATGTGGCGACACACGCGAATTGGGAGGGTTGGCGGATGCAAGCAGCCAATATGTATGAGCGTCATCTGGATAAGAACCGTGCGAATTACACGCCGCTATCCCCGCTCAGCTTCATTGAACGGACGGCGGCGGTGTACCCCGGCTATCCGTCCGTCGTCTATGGAGACCGCCGCTACAGCTGGGCGCAGACCTATGAGCGCTGCCGCCGTCTTGCCAGCGCCCTGACGGCCCGTGGGGTGGGCAAGGGCGATACCGTCTCGATCATCGCCGCCAACATCCCCGAGCTCTATGAGGCCCATTTCGGTATTCCCATGGCCGGCGCTGTTCTGAACGCGATCAACACGCGCCTCGACGCGCCGATCATCGCCTTCATCCTTAACCACGCCGAGGCCAAGGTGCTGTTGGTCGACCCTGAGTTTTCCGCCGTCGTCAAAGAGGCGCTGCCGCAGGTCGATCATGACCTGCTGGTGATCGATATCGAAGATCCTAGCTTTGATGGTGGCGAACGCCTTGGCAGCCTGACCTATGACGCCCTGCTGAACGAAGGCGATCCGGAGTTCGATTGGTCTCTGCCCGCGGATGAGTGGGATGCGATTACGCTCAACTATACCTCTGGTACGACCGGCAACCCCAAGGGCGTGGTCTATCATCACCGGGGCGCGGCCCTGAACGCGCAGTCTGACCTGCTGGATTGGGGTATGCCGAAGCATTCGGTCTATTTGTGGACCCTGCCGATGTTCCACTGCAATGGCTGGTGCTTCCCGTGGGCCATGGCCCTGAATGCCGGGGTCTCGGTCTGCTTGCGCGCGGTTCGGGCCGAGCCGATCTATGCCGCCTTCCGAGAGGAGAAAGTCACCCATTTCTGCGGCGCGCCCATCGTTTTGAATATGCTGGCGCATGCCCCCGATCACCTCAAGGATTTCGACCACCAGATCAAGGTCATGACCGCCGGTGCCCCGCCGCCCGCCGCCGTGATCGAAGCGATGGAGGGGATGGGCGTCGAGGTGACTCATGTCTACGGCCTGACCGAGACCTACGGCCCTTCAGTCGTCTGCGCGTGGAAGGATGAGTGGAACCTGAAGGCTCCAGCCGAACGGGCCGCCCTCAAGGTGCGTCAGGGCGTGCGCTATTCGGCGCTTTCGGGCCTGATGGTGGCCGATCCCGAAACGCTGGAGCCTGTGCCCGCTGATGGCGAAACCATGGGTGAGATCTTCATGCAGGGCAACGTGGTGATGAAAGGCTACCTCAAGAACCCCGATGCCACCGACAAGGCGTTCAACGGCGGTTGGTTTGCCTCGGGCGATTTGGGGGTGATGTACCCCGATGGTTATGTCGCGCTGAAGGACCGGTCCAAGGACATCATTATTTCGGGCGGTGAGAATATCTCATCCGTCGAGGTTGAAGGTGTCCTTTATAAGCACCCTGCGGTTATGGAGGCCGCAGTGGTCGCCCGCCCGGATGAGAAATGGGGCGAAACCCCCTGTGCTTTCGTTGAGCTAAAACCTCAGGCCAGCGCAACCGAGGCCGATCTGATTGCGTTCTGCCGGGACAACATGGCCCATTTCAAAGCGCCCAAGACGGTGGTGTTCGGAACTTTGCCCAAGACATCCACCGGTAAGGTTCAGAAATTTGTGCTGCGGGATCAGGCGCGTTCGTTGGGCTAGGCTTTGTCGAAGATCGACAGATCCAGATCCAAAAGCTCTCCCATCCACAAGGCGTGATCCCGGTGGTCGGCCAGGTGATCGCCGGTTTCAGCATGGGTGAAGATCGTCAGGCCCTGTCGGTTGAGCATCAACCACGGAATGACCTGATCGAACGCGTCGGCGGCAAAGCCCAGCTGGCAGCTCCACCTCGGATGCGGGCCAACCGGGCGCGCATGCATGCGTCCCATCTGCACCGGGAAGAGGTGGGCGGCCTCTTCGCAGATGTGTTGCGCTAAATCCTGTGTGTCGGCGTCGAAATAGACATGGGCGTGATAGCCGGTGATCTCAGACATCGGGGGCCTCATTGCTTGGATGCAATGAACCTAGGCGGTCTTGGCGCTCAATCCTACCAACACCGGCACACAGGTGCTGTGCGGCATGGCTCAGGGTTTGAAAGGGTCTTCCAGCGCCGGTAGTACAGTGCCATGGCAAGTCCCGAACCCGATTGTGTAGCCATCCCCTTTTGCCGCGCCGGACAGGGTGAGCGTGTCTCCGTCTTCAAGGAAGCTGCGGGCCTCACCGGTTTCAAGGCTCAAGGGGTCTTTGCCGCCCCAGCTGAGTTCCAGCAGCGAACCTCGGGTATCGCGCGTCGGCCCGGAAATCGTGCCGGACCCCAACAGATCACCGGTGTTCATCGGGCAGCCCGAACTGGCGTGATGGGCCAGTTGTTGCGCGGCGGAGTAGTACATTTCGCTGTAATTCGTGCGGGTGATTGTGGTCGCAGCCCGCCCCTCGGGGGCCAGCGTCACCTCAAGCGAAAGGTCGTATAGCATCGGGCCGCAGTCCTTCAGGTGATCCAGCAACTCGAATTCGCGCTCGGGCGTGTCACAGCGGAACGGCTCCAGTGCCGGTTTGGTCACGATCCATGGGCTGACGGATGTGGCCGTGGCCTTGGCTTGGAACGGCCCAAGGGGCTGATACTCCCACGCTTGAATGTCACGGGCGGACCAGTCGTTCAGCAGCACGTAGCCGAAGATATGATCGTCCGCCTGCTGCACCGAGATCGGGCCGTCGGACGGAGTGCCAACGATTGCCCCCATCTCGAGCTCAAAGTCGAAGCGGCGGCTGGGCAGGAAGGTAGGTTTGTCCCGATCGGGCGACTTCAGCTGCCCCCACGGGCGGCGGATATCCGTACCCGACACCACGACAGACGATGCCCGGCCATTGTACCCAATGGGAATATGCAACCAGTTCGGCGGCAGCGCGTTTTCGGGGTCCCGGAACATCGAGCCCACGTTAAAGGCGTGATGCCGACCAGCGTAGAAATCGGTGTATTCGCTGACCGCGAAGGGCATGTGCATGACAACCGCGCTTTGCGGTACCAGCAGGGGCTCCACCGCCTCTTGTGCCGCCGCGCCTTCAGACAGTAGCGCCGTCAATCGGTCGCGCAGGGCGGCCCAGACGGCGGGGCCTTGCTCCATCAAAGGGTTCCAGAAGGGCAGGTCGAACAGAGGCTCATCGGTCAGGGTGATCAGCCCTTCGGCCTCGGCGGTGGTGACATCGAGGATCATATCCCCAATGGCAACGCCGCATCTGGGCTCTTCTTCGCCTAGGGCAAAGACCCCGTAGGGCAGGTTGTTCAACGGAAATGGATGGGTCGCATCATTGGCCGAGGCGACCCAGGATTTCAGCAAAGGCATCTTTTGATCCTTGTCTTGGTTTATTGAGCGTCTCGCAGGGACTTCAGCCCCAGTAGAACGGCAGCCAGAATCATGAAACCGCCCCCCGCGCGATCCAGCCACAGCCGCGCAGACCCTTTTAGCCGCGTCGCCAGCCAACTGGCGCTGGCCCCGTAAGCGATCAAAAACAACCCGTCCATGATCAGATAGGTGGCCGAGAGGATCGCGAATTGCGGCCAGAAAGGTAGCGCGCCATCGATGAACAACGGAAACAGTGCAGCAAAGAACACCACTGCTTTGGGATTGGCGGCTGACGTGATGAAGCCCTGCATCCACAAGGTTTTGCGGCTGGCCATTTGTGCGGTTTGCGCGGTTTGAGGTTTTGCTTTGACAATCGCTTTGACGCCGAGAAAGACCAGATATGCGACGCCCAGCCATTTGATCACAGCCAGCGCGGTGCCTGAGGCCGCAATGATCGCGGCAAGCCCGAGACCCGCCGCCAACATCTGCAACAGGTTCGCCGTCAGATCACCAGCAGCCGTGAACACGCCCCGGCGCAGCCCGTTGGTGGCCGAGTTCGACAGCATCAGAAGCTGGCTTGGTCCTGGAGTGCTCATCAGCAGCAGGACGGTGGCGACATAGGTGATCCAGATATCAAAGCTCATGGCAGGTTATTTCCTTCCCGGTGTCCCATCGAACTTTTTCTCAAGCGAGGCCCAGCAGTCAATATAGTCGTCCTGCAAGGGGGCCTCGGTTGCGGCAAAGGCGGTCAGATGCTGCGGAAAGCGGGTTTCGAACATGAAGGACATGGTGTGGTCCAGCTTGTCCGGCCCCAGATTGGCGTTTGAGGCTTTTTCGAACGCTTCGCGATCCGGGCCGTGCGGGATCATCATGTTGTGCAGGCTCATGCCGCCCGGAACAAAGCCCTGAGGTTTAGCGTCATACTGGCCGTAGATATTGCCCATCAGCTCGGACATGATGTTCTTGTGGTACCACGGCGGGCGGAAGGTGTCCTCGGCCACCATCCAACGTTCGCGGAACAGGACGAAGTCGATATTGGCCGTGCCGGGCTGGCCCGAAGGCGCTGTCAGGACGGTAAAAATCGATGGATCCGGGTGGTCGAAAAGGATCGCTCCGACTGGGCAGTAGGTGCGCAGGTCGTATTTGTAAGGCGCATAGTTGCCGTGCCAGGCCACCACGTCCAGCGGGCTATGACCGATCCGAGTGACGTGGAACTGCCCACACCATTTGATCGTCACGGTTGAGGGCACCTCTCGGTCCTCAAACGCCGCGACGGGTGCTTTGAAATCGCGCGGATTGGCCATGCAATTGGCACCGATCGGTCCGCGCCCTGGCAGTTCGAATTTCTGCCCGTAATTCTCACAGACAAATCCGCGTGCCGGACCTTCCAGCACTTCAACACGGTAGAGCAACCCGCGCGGCAGGATTACGATTTCCTGCGGCTCCAGATCGATGATCCCCAACTCGGTCACAAACCGCAAGCGACCGTCTTGCGGAACCACCAGCAGCTCGGAATCGGCCGAGAAGAAATAGTCATCAACCATCGAGTCGGTGACCAGATACACATGGCTGGCCATGCCGACCTGCGTGTTCACATCCCCTGCCGTCGTCATGGTGCGCATGCCGGTCAACCAGGTCAAAGAGGCGTCAGAATGCGGAACCGGGTCCCAGCGATACTGACCAAGGCTGATCACATCCGGGTCGATACAGGGCGCGGATTTCCAGTAGGGCAGGTCAATTTTCTCATAGCGATGCGAATGCTTGACCGACGGGCGAATGCGGTAGCACCACGTCCGCTCGGGTGGGTTGGCGGTGAAGGCCGTGCCGCTGAGTTGTTCGCCATAGAGGCCATAGTTGCAGCGCTGCGGGCTGTTCATGCCCTGCGGCAGCGCGTCGGGCAGCGCCTCGGTCTCAAAATCATTGCCGAAGCCCGGCATATAGCCGGGATGCGTTCCGACCGGTGTAGCAGCCTGCGTCAGACCATGCGGTTCAGTCTTTTGGGACATCGTGAACTCCTCGGTTTTCTGCTTGTGAGATATTAGTTGTTTTTGTAACTAACAAGCATGTCCCAGGAAAAAGATGATTTTGATCTGCAGAGTTTTTTGCCGTTCCTGTTGAATCAGGCGGCTGAGGCAGCCTCGTTGGAGTTTCAGCGCCTCTACAAAGAACGCTATGGCATGCTGCGCAGCGAATGGCGGGTGCTGTTCCATCTGGGTGTCTTGGGCACTCTGACCGCGAAAGAGATTGGCACGCGTGCGAAACTGCACAAAACCAAGATCAGCCGCGCGGTTCATAAGCTGGAACAAAGCCGCTACCTCAAACGCACAAGGGATGAGGACGACCGAAGGGTCGAATGGCTGACGCTGACACCTGCCGGTCAAGCCGTCTATCGTGAACTGAGCGGCATCGCCGAGCGATATGACGCGAAACTGGCGGGCGCATTCTCAGAAGAAGAGGCCGCCATGCTGAGGAAAATGCTGCGGCGACTGGCAGGGATGGCATAAGGTCTGGTAATTTCCATCACGCAGCCCACATTCAGGGCAATACTTTGACGGACAGTTCCATGACCTCTTCAGATCCCATCTTTGACCTTATCGACTGGCTTGTTTCCAAAGGGCTTGAAGGGGCTGGTCAGGAAGAATTGCTGGACGGCTTTTGCAACCGCCTGATTGATCTGGGGCTTCCACTGATGCGATTCCACGCGGCGCAGTCGACGCTGCATCCGCTTTACGGCGGCACTGGCTATAGCTGGTATCGGGATTCCGGCGGGGAATCCGAACGGTTCGCAAACACCGACACCCCAAGTGAAGTCTGGCAACGCAGCCCTCTCTATGCGCTTTTGCATAAGGACATGGATGACCTTCGCGTTCGACTGGTGGACCAGAACGAACCAAGCCGTTTCCCCTTGTTGAATGACCTGCGCGAGATCGGAGCGACGGATTACTACGCAACGGGCGTGTCGTTTGAACGCTCGGAACAGGTGCGCCCGGCGGGTGAGAAAAAGATCGGTGATGGAGTGCTGATGTCCTGGACCAGCGACGCTCCGACCGGTTTTGATGACAGCGATCTGGGGAAAATTCACATCGCGCTGCCGCATCTTGGGCTTGCGTTGAAATCCGCCAAGAACCAGACCATGGCCAAGGATTTGATGCGCGTCTATCTGGGGCGCGATGCGGGGCGGCGTGTCCTGTCTGGCGAAATCCGTCGCGGTTCATTGCAGCAGATTGATGCGGTGATCTGGAATTTCGACCTCGAAGGCTTCACCACCCTGTCCGAGGATATGCCGGGTCACGAGATCATCGACATGCTGAACGACTATCTGGCCGTTGCCGTGGGCGTGGTACACGACAATGGTGGCAACATCTTAAAATTCATGGGTGACGGGCTGATGGCTATGTTTGATGTGGGAGAGAGCGACGCTGATGCCCGCGCGGCTCTGGCCGCTGTCGCCATGCTGCAAAGCCGGATGGAAGAGCTGAACGCGCAACGACTGGCAGATGGGCAGAGGGTGGCGAATTTCACTCTGGCGCTGCATTCGGGTGAGATCCTCTATGGCAATATCGGATCAGAAACCCGGCTGGATTTCACGGTGATTGGCCCTGCGGTGAATCAGGCGGCCCGGATTGCCGGGATGCACCGGTCGTTGGGCCAGAGGATTCTCGTCTCCGACGACGTCGCCCGCGCCGCACAACCCTGCAGCCAGGAACTGATTTCGGTCGGGCGCTACATGTTGCGCGGTGTGAACGAACCGAAAGAGCTGTTTACGATCTACAGCCCCACGCAGGTCTCGGACGAGACAGAGGCCAAGAACGCAACGTAACGGTGGCGTGGCGCGCGTCGTGGTGAAACCCTCTGGTCAAATGGAAAAAAGAGGCGGGCCGCCTAGGCCCGAAATGGGGGCATGTTCAGGAAGGTTCTAAAATACTCGGTTGGCGCATTGGCGCTGGCTGTTGTCGCAGCAGGCGGCTACCTTTGGGTCGCGCCACCGGATCTGTTGAAAGTGGGCACCAACTATTCCGCCAAGATCGTCTGTTCGAACGTGTTCCTTGCCGGGCGCGATGCCGATACCGTGCTGCAAAGTGATGTGCAGGCGCCGGGGCATCCGTTGCTGAAGCAGGTTTCGGTCAGCGTCGACGAACAGGGCCAATCGGTCGAGGCGCGTATGTTTGGCTTCTTCGCTCCGGCCACATCCCAGTATCGCCCCGGTTTGGGATGCACGAATGTGCACGACGTAACGTTGGCGGATCACACCCTGCCCGAACCCGCGCCCGTACCCAACGGTCTTTGGCCGTATGGAAATGAGGTGGTTCTGTCCGAGAACCCCGCGCTGGCTGATGTATTGTCGGACCCGTCCTTGCTGGGCGAAGGCTACCGCGCCGTCGTGGTGGTCAAGGACGGGCGCATCATTGCTGAGGTTTATGCTGATGGCTTTGACGCAGAAACCCCTTTGTTGGGATGGTCGATGACGAAAACCATCACCGCAGGGTTGATTGGTACGCTGATCCAGTCGGGCGATATGGCGCTGGGCGATGATCTGACGGATATCTTCCCAGATTGGGCCGGGGACTCGCGCCGCGACATCACGGTCGAGGACATGCTGGCCATGTCCAGTGGTCTGCAATGGGATGAAGAATATGGCGACGTCTCGGACGTAACGCGAATGCTGTATCTCAAGGATGACATGGTCGATTTCGCCGCCGGACGCCCAGCCGCCTATCCCACTGCGACCGGGTTCAGCTATTCCTCGGGCACGTCCACAGTTCTTTCGCGGGTGTGGCAGGGCCAGCTTGAAGAGGGCGACCTCGGCTACCCCCGTAAGGCATTGTTCGACCCTCTGGGAATGCACTCAGCTGTGATGGAGACCGATGGGACGGATACTTTCGTGGGTTCAAGCTACATGTACGCCACCGCGCGCGACTGGGCGCGCTTTGGGCAGTTTCTGCTGCAGGGCGGTGTTTGGAAAGGGCAACATATCTTGCCCGAAGGCTACACCGATTGGATGTTCGAACCCGTTGCAATCTCGGAAGGGGCCTATGCCAAAGGGCACATGTGGTTGGACGGCCCACGTGGTGAGCCGCAATTCGAGGACACCGTCTGGCTGCAGGGCCATGACGGCCAATCCGTCGGCATTTTTCCTTCGCAAGATATGGTCGTAGTGCGTTTGGGGCTGACGCCGTCACGGTTGGGATATTCGCCACTGCCTTTGGCCAAAGCTCTGATCGCGGCTGTGGGTGACGGCTGAAGTGCTGCAGCGCACAGACGGCGGTCACAGGTTTTCCTCTTGCTCAGACCTGCTGCATCGATCTCTGAAAAGAGGTGCCAGAGCGGATTGGCCAAATTCGGTTTTCTATCCTGAAATAGAAACACCTGCTCGCAGGCATATCGGTCCAAACGCACTCCTTCTAGCCCTCGATGCTGACCAGTCCCGAAAACTCATTTCTGGCGACACTTAGAATAATCTCCGAAAGGAAGGCGAACGTCTTGTGGTGACCGCTGGACTTTCGCCAAACCAGACCGATGGACCTGTTCAACCGTCCCGGGCGATAGGGCACCAGAACCACATCTCCGCCGACCTCCGGAATTTCAGATGCGGCGTAGAGCGAGGGAAGAAAGGAAACGCCGATATTCACCGCTGTCATCTGCCGAATTGCGTCAAGACTTGTGCCCTCGTAGTCGTGGAGGAGGTTGGCCCCCAAAGTACTGGCGAGGTCCGCTACTTGGTTGTGAAGTGTGAAACGACGAGAGAGCGCCAGAATGCTCTCACCCTTCAGATCTTGGTCATTGGCCATTTCCTTGTGGGCAAGGCGGTGATTTCGGGCCACCGCAAGTTTCAGAGGTTCCCGAAGCAGGCGCAGGATCGTGACGTCTGACGAGTTCACGGGCAATTGCGTCAGAATGAAATCATGTACCCCGCTTAGAAGCTCCTGCATCAGTTCGGATGGCGCTCCGTCTCGCACTGTTAGTTTTAGGTTCGGGTGGTTTTCATGCAGGTGGTGAAAAACACGCGGCAAAAGGTACGGACCGAGGGTTGGTGATGATCCCAGTCGGAACGTGCCCGCAAGCTCGGATTTCATCCGGCCGGAAGTTTCTTGCAGCAAAGCGACCTCTGACAAGATGCTTCGGGTTTTTTCCAGTACTTCCCGCCCCTCTGGTGTCAGTACTGCTCCGGCTCTGCCGCGCTCGACCAGTTTCAGTTCAAGCGCGGCTTCGAGATTGGCAATCTGCAGGCTCAGAGATGGCTGGCTGATACCTATCCGCTCAGCGGCTTTTCTGTAGTGACCAGTTTCGGCCAGCGCTCGAAAGTAAGCCAGTTGTTTTAGTGTCAGCTGCAATTCCATTGATAGGTTTTTCCAATCAAAGTTTCTAACACAATAGGCTATTATATTGGGCCGAAACAACCATCATTATCTTGTGGCCTAATTTAGAGCGCTTGTTTTTGGTGCGTTTGCTCGGAGGATTACATGAATATTCAAAACAACTTTGCCAAAACGGACGATGTCCGCGCATTTCTATCCTCAGTCCACTTGCCCACTTCGCGATCGCAGGGTGTCCTTTCGCGGGACGAAATTGACTGGTGCAAGATGCGTGGCATCGAGTTGGCATATGATCCTGTGCAAATCGGATGGGTGCCTCTGCTCTGTGAGGATGACATATCTGAAACATCCAGCCGGCCTCAATCTCGGCAAATTCGGTTGCGTCGCTGGCAAGCGCAGGATGCAGCTGACTATGCTGCCATGCTCTCGTCAGAACGATTGTGGCAATATTTGCCCGATCGATACCCGGGTGCAATCAGCGAGGATGACGCGCGACAGTTGATCGAATTGACGGGTGAAGATCATCACGAAGTCTTGGCCGCCACGGTAGACGACATTGTCATCGGGCAAGCCAGAATACTGAGGGTGGGACAAGACAGCGCCGAAATTAGCTATTGGATCGGCGAGCAGCATTGGGGCAAAGGGTATGCCAGCTCCATCGTAGCGCAATTCTGCACGCAGTGCTTGCGTCTAAACCCTGAGATTAGTCGGCTTTTTGCGGTTGTGCACGAGAGCAATATTGCGTCTCAATCGATCCTCAAGAAGTGCCGCTTTGCCGAGATTTCTCGTGACACTGTCTGGATAACATTCGAGCGCTACCGCCGCGCGTCTTAGGCTGTAGTGCCCGATTGGGGTTGCCAGGTCTGGCGAGTAAGCGGTTCAAATAGCGCTTAGAAGTCGATCTCGACGCCGGGCAAGTTCAACTCGCGCATCATGTCGCGCAGCTCCTGACGCGCGGCGATGTTCGAGATGTTCAGCTGTTTGACGCCAATATCTTTGAGGTCCAACAGAGTCAGGCCACGGGGAAAGAGCTCGCGGAAGATGACCCGCTCGGAAAAGCCCGAAGCGACGCGGAACCCGATGCGTTGCGACAGCATCTCGATCGCGCGTTGCATTTTTTCCTTGTTGACCATGCGCTGAGTACCCACCCGGTTACGCACGACGACCCAGTCGATCGGTTTCAAACCAGCCTGCGCCCGTAGTTGCCGCGCGTTCCAAACCATTTCGGAATAGACCGAAGGGCCGAGGATCTTCTCACCTTTGGAGTCAATCCGGGCCAGCAGGTCGAAATCAATGAAACTGTCGTTCAGCGGTGTGATCAGCGTATCGGCCAGCGAATGCGCTACCTGGCTGAGGCGGGTGTGTGAGCCGGGGCAGTCGATCAGGATGAAATCACTGTCATTCTCAAGCTGCGAAACAGCCGCCGAAAGACGATGGTCATAGATATTCTCGCCCGGTTTAAGGGTACTGGCGTCGATCTCGGGCAGGTCGTGGTGGCGCGGGCTGGGCAGTGTCGCCTCAGCGTTTTTTAAGAAATTCGCCCGGTTCTCGAAATAGCGTCCCAAGCTTCGCTGGCGCAGGTCCAGATCCAGCGTGCTGACCTTGCGGCCCAGACGCGCCAGAGCGGTGGCCACATGCATGGAAACGGTCGATTTGCCTGCGCCGCCCTTTTCGTTCCCCACTACTATGATATGTGCCATGCCGTCGTTCCCAAGCCCTACCGTGTTTGTCCACACGTTGTTATGAGCCACTATATGTTGTGTCAGCGGGGAAGAAAAGAACCTCGGAGCGTTGTTTCGACCAATAACAGGCTCTAATTTGGAAAACCCAATCGCTTTGGCAGTTTAGAACGCCATGCTTGCCAAACCCGGGTCCGTGATTCACTGTTCAATCGGGGATCGGACAGGAGGATACCGGTTGGAGCAGCTGTTCCTGAGCGTTCTGAATGTGGTTTTACCGGTCCTGATTTGCGTGGGCATCGGGTATGGGCTGGCGCTTACCAAGTCTCCGTTTGACAATAAGGTGGTCGGAGGGATCGTCTCGCGGGTCGGCTATCCGACCCTGATCCTGTCGCATCTTGCGGGCACCAAGCTGAATCTGGGCACGTTTCTGGATATGATGAGCGCCGCCGCGCTGGCTGTGGCCAGTTTTGGCGTTCTGGGCTTTGTGGCTTTGCGGCTTCTGCGCCTGCCTGTAAGGGCGTTTCTGACCCCTCTGATGCATGGGAATGTGGGCAATATTGGCCTACCGATCACTCTGCTTGCGCTGGGCGATGCGGGGATGGCCTACACAATGGCCTTTGTCGTCGTTGTGCTGATCAGCATCTTTACTGTTGGCATGTGGATCCCGGCCGGAGTGTTCTCGGTCATAAAGCTGGTCACATCGCCGATCATCTATTCCGTGGCCCTGTCGCTGATCCTGATGGCTACAGGGACCAGCCTGCCGCAACCGATTGCCAAGTCCTTCGATATCCTCGGCGGGTTGTCGATCCCGCTGATGTTGCTGACACTGGGCCACACGCTGGCGACGCTAAGGATTGCCAGTCTGGGGCGTGCCGTCTTGCTGACCGGACTGCATCTGGTCATGGCTGTGGGCATCGCCATGGGTCTGGTCTGGCTTTTTGGCTTCACAGGTGCCGAGCGTGGTGCCCTGATCCTGTGCAGCCTGATGCCGTCCTCGGTAGCGACATACCTGTTCATCGACCAGCACGTACCGGAATACGGCCCGGATGTCGCCGGGTTCATCCTAGTGTCTACCTTGACGACCATACTCGTTCTACCGCTGGCCTTGACCTATTGGATTTGACGTAAACCCTATGCGTAGCTGCAAAAATCGGTAATCTACTGAAAAATTGCGGTAAAGAGCCACAAGCTCAGGGTGACACGATGAACGGAAAGACGCCGACAGACGTAACCCCACAAGCCCGCGCCCGCGTGGTGCTGGCGATGACAGCAATCTGCATGATGGTTGTGGGGTTTAACACCACCGCCGTTGCGACGATCCTGCCCAACCTGAAAGCCGAATTCGACCTGACACCGTCCGGCCTGCAATGGGTAATGGCGATCTATACCGTCGCCAGCGCCTCGCTTGTTACCATCGTCAGTCGTCTGGGCGATATCACTGGCAAGATGGGGGTTTTCTTCTTTGGTATGGTCGTCTTTGCCTTTGGGTCTGGCTCGGTCCTGTTTGCGCAAGATGCGACTATGCTGTTGATCGGGCGTGGAGCGCAAGGCGCGGGGGCGGCGGCGTTGTTCGGAACCTCTCTTTCCCTGCTGACAGCGGCGACACCTGAGGAGCAGAGAGCCGGTGTCACCGGTTTCTGGGGCGCGATTGTCGGGCTGGCTATCGGCGTTGGTCCCATTGTAGGCGGTGCCTTTGGGCACTACATCAGCTGGCGCGCGGTGTTTGCCGCCGATTTGGTTCTACTGGTCGTGGCCTTTATCATTGGGTTGCATGTCAGCAAAAGAAAATACGTACCTGACACACGCCTTGCCGGGGCACGATTCGACTATCCCGGAGCAGTTGCCATTCTGTTGTTTCTCGGGCCGCTGTCCTTTGCGCTTAGCAATGGGGAAAGCGGCGGGTGGAGCACACCGCTGACGCTAATACCGCTGGCTGTGGCGGCCCTGGCGACCGTCCTGCTGGTCATTGTTTCGCGTCGCAGTGATGACCCGTTGATCGAGCTGCGGTATTTCCGCCATCCGCGTTACTTCATGGCCGCCGCGGGAATGTTCTTTACCGGTTTCACGCTTTTCTGTTTCTTTGTCTATTTCAACACATTTGTGCAATCGCCAGATGCCTTTGGCTATACTTCCATCGGAGCGGGATTGGCGATTATGCCGCTAAGCCTCAGCATGTTTGTCATATCTGTCACCGCGCCCCGCTTTCTGGCGCCCTACAGTTTCCAGTGGCCGGTTGCGATCGGTCTGGGGGCAATGGCATGTGGGTTCCTGTTGCTGACGACAGTTTCGAATACCACGCAATATTCCGAAATTTGGTGGAAGCTGCTGATCGTCGGGATCGGGTTGGGTATCTGTTTCTCGCTTCTGCCACGCCTCGGCCTGCGCCTTCTGCCCGAAGAGCATGTTGGGCAGGGCTCAGGCGTGATCAACGCCTGTCTCTATTTCGGAGCAACCATGGGGGCAGTGGTCGGTGGGTTGGCAGAGTCCATCACCATACGCCGGGGCCTGTCCGAAGTGATTGACGCACTGCCCTCGGGATCTTCGCAGCGTGCTGATCTGGCACATGCGCTAACCCATGGCAAACCTGGCCAGGTCCAGCAGTTACTCACCAGCTTGGAGCCGACGGCAGGAACAGCTCTGGCTGAGGCTCTACGGGATTTGCAGGACAACGCCTTTGACAGCGCAATGGTGGTCGCTGCAATTGCCGCTCTGATCGGGATGGTTTTGGCGCTGCTGCTGCTGCGCGGACCCGTGCCGCCACTACACAGTGCTGTGGAACTGACGAAGTAAGACAGTTATCGATCCGATTTCATTTTGGAAACAGGCCAGCGTGACGTGCATCATGCATTTAGTCGGAAAAAAAGGCCGCCCCCAAGGGACGGCCTTTCGAAACCGAACACGGTAAGGCTTAGAAGCCCAGACCTTCGTATTTCTTTTTGAACTTCGACACGCGGCCGCCGGCGTCCATCAGGCGCGACGAACCACCGGTCCATGCGGGGTGCACGGAGGGGTCGATTTCCAGAGCCAGCTGATCGCCTTCGTTGCCCCAGGTGGATTTCATCTGAACAACGGTGCCATCGGTCATTTTGACGTCGATGACGTGATAATCGGGATGGATGTCTTTTTTCATCTTTCCGTTCCTTACGCTTCGGCGCCAGCTTTGGGCTTGTAGTTGGTGACCTCTGCGATACGTGCGGATTTACCACGACGGGTGCGCAGGTAGTACAGTTTGGCGCGACGGACGCGGCCACGGCGAACAACGGTGATGCTGTCGATGTTGGTCGAATGCAGCGGGAACACACGCTCCACGCCTTCGCCGAACGAGATTTTGCGGACGGTGAACGAACCGGCGATGCCGTTGCCACCTTTACGCGCGATGCAGACACCTTCGTAGTTCTGCACACGGGTACGCGACCCTTCGGTCACTTTAAAGCCGACACGAACGGTGTCACCGGCTTTGAAATCGGGGATGTCTTTCCCCAGGGCGGCAATCTGTTCCGCCTCAAGCTGTGCGATCAGGTCCATCGCATTCACTCCTATCTGCTCGTGGTTGGTCCACGAAGTTTGGGCACGGCCTGAGAGCTCTTGGTCTTCACCGGGTCCTGCGAACAGCCCGCCAGAGGTCAGATCGAATGTTCCTTTGGTCCGGTCTGCCCTGACACGCGGAGGCCGAAGAAAGCCAAGCGGTGCGCCATGAAACAAACCAAAACACCGGAGTCGCGTCACACGGCACCGGATTGCGCTGCTTTAGGGGGTTTGCGAACAGGGATCAAGCCTAAATCGCAGGCATCAGCGGTGGGATTTTGCCAATTCCCGAATGCGACGTTGCTTTGTGTGTTGGATCAGGCATTCTGAGATCAATTACAAGAGCAGTTATTTCAGGCTGAAACAATGACCCGATTTGCAATCATGCTGGCCCTGGCGGCCGCAGTATTGATGTCCTGCGGACGCAGAGGACCTCCGCCGCAGGTCGTAGAGGCCACACCGGGCGTGGACCGGACCGCGCCCGCCGTGATCTACCCCGATTTTGGCGATGCCGACCCCCATGACTGGGACGGGCGACATCCCGGCCTGTATCCGGTTCACGGTTTAGATGTGTCGCGCTGGCAGGGGCCGATTGACTGGCGTCAAGCCAAGGCCTCGGGCGTCAGCTTTGTGTTCATGAAAGCGACCGAGGGGGGTGATTTTACCGACCCGATGTTCGACGAACATCGCCGCGGCGCGCAGGCGGCGGGTGTGCCGTGGGGAGCGTATCACTATTACTATTTCTGCCGACCGGCCCGCGAACAGGCGCAGTGGTTCATTCAGAATGTTCCGAAAGGCGCGGACCTGCCGCATGTGCTGGACATGGAATGGACGCCGCATTCGAAAACCTGCACCCTTCGCCCTGATGGCAAAATCGTCCGGGCCGAGGCGCAAAAGTTCCTTGATATCCTCGAACGTCACTATGGCCGTCGGCCGATCGTCTACACGACGGTGGATTTCTACCAGGACACCGATATCGGACGGTTGTCAAAGACCGAGTTCTGGCTTCGCTCGGTCGCGGGACATCCTCGCCAGGTCTATCCCGGCGCGGTCTGGAGGTTCTGGCAGTACACTGGCACCGGGCTGGTGCCGGGTGTTCAGGGCAAGGTCGACATAAACGTCTTTAGCGGCCCGCCCGAGATTTGGGCGCAGTGGAAAGGGTAGACGCCTTAGGATTGATTTGCCGCGTAGCTTTCCACGGTGCCGCCCGTGACAAGGTGATCGAGCCTGCGCACGCGTTCCTCACCGTAGGCATTGCGCAGCCAGAACGCTTCTCCTTGGGTCAGCACGCGGCGGTCAAAGCCGCGCTCGCTCAGGCAGCGGTCTACCTGATCCATCTCGCCTTGCGCCCTGAGTTCGTGTCGGCTGCCATATGCAAGCACAGATCCGACCAAAGGTGACGACATCAGGATGAAGGCGGGATAGGCTCCGATCACTGCTGCATTACCGCCGATGTCAGCTTCGTTTGAGCAAGACAACACCGCGTTTCTGGCGGAAGCCATATTATGTCCGGCCTGAGTTGGCACGGAGTCTTCCAAAGCACTGGTCGCGCATGCCGAGACAAGTGCGCAGCCCACAAGTAATAGCTTTTTCATGAATTGCCGTCTTTCAAATGTGCGAATCTTTTGAGTCCATCGCGAAACTCAAGGATGAGTAGGTCACGACTTTCTCAACTTCAATTAGCATCGGCTTTATCTGTTGACCTGCGGTTTGCGGGCCACAGTCGCCTGTGTCATTTGATAGATTTCTGCCTGGCGCGAACGTATTCGTCCCACACATCAGGCCGCCGTTCCCGCGTTATGTCCTCGGCCATCTGTTGGCGCCATTCGGCGATGCGACCGTGGTGACCGGACATCAGGACCTCAGGGATCGGGCGGCCGTTCCATTCTGCGGGGCGCGTGTATTGCGGGTGTTCCAGCAGGCCCGAGGAAAAGCTCTCTTCTTCGGTCGAGGCCTGATTGCCCAGCACGCCGGGGATCAGCCGTACAGTGGCGTCGATCAGAGCTTGCGCCGCGATCTCACCGCCGGTCATGACGAAATCGCCGAGGCTGACCTCTTGCACGCCATAGTGCTCCAACACCCGCTCGTCCACGCCCTCGAACCGACCGCAGAGCAAGGTCATCCCGTCGCAGCGCGCCAGGTTCTGCATCATACGCTGGTCCATGCGCTTGCCGCGCGGGCTGAGATAGATAAGCGGCCAGTTGCCTCGGATTCCGGCCATAGTCTGTTCGATGGCAGGCCCCAAAACATCGGCGCGTAGCACCATACCAGCGCCGCCGCCTGCGGGTGTGTCATCCACATTGCGGTGTTTGCCGATCCCGAACTGCCGCAGATCAACAGTTTCCAGCTGCCAAAGCCCTTCCTGCAGAGCCTTACCTGTCAGGCTTTCGCCCAGAACGCCGGGGAAAGCGCTGGGAAACAAGGTGATGATCTTTGCCTTCCATACACCGTGCAGATCCGGCGTTGGCGTCATCAACTCGCGCGGTTGCAGAGTAGGGCGGATGGCCTTTCGACCGTGGGATTTGCTTGGTCTATCTGTCATGACTGGGAAACCAGATCGTCCTTGGCGCGTTTGATGAGGGCCTTCTTTTGCGCCATCAAAGCCGCATCGTCCAGCGCGGAACGGTTCAACTCCAGCAATTCTAGCAGAACATCATCAGTAGGACGGGGCTTGTGCGGCTCGGGTGCGACCAATTTGAACATCTTGTCGCGCGGTAGGTTCAGGAACGCAGCAAACGGAGCGCCCGGACCAAAGCGCCGCTTGCGCAGGTCCTCCATCCACTCGGTCTGGACCTTGACCAGCGGCAGTCGGTCCTGAAGCATGTCGGCCGTCTCTTTCGGGGAGGGCAGGTGGTTCAGCGCGCCCCAGAAGCTGTCATAGTCCTGTACCAGCCGCGTCCGCCGCAGATCATGTGCCCAGAGGCTGCGCATCCAATCCTCACGCTGTCGCAAGGACAGATAGATCGTGAGGTCGACCGGCTCAGGCCCCAGACGGTCTGTCACCTGCTCAACCAGCGTCGTCGCCAATTCCGGGGTCGCCCCGTAGCCTTCGGCGCTGTTGCGACTGGGGCGCAGGCCGGCGAAATTCTCCTCGCTGAGGATCAGGCCGCGACTGGTGCCAAAATCGATCGGTTCCAGCAGCGCATGCACACCTGTTTCGAACTCGGCCAGTGTGCTGTTCATCCGATACACCGAATGCCGCGTGGCGATGTCTGCAAGTCCGGTTTTGCGGGTCTTGTAGGGTAGGATCAGCGAAAAATGGGGCCAGATCAACTGACGGTTCTTGTAGAGAAACGACTGCGCAACGGTGGTGCCTGTCTTGTGCAACCCCAGATGCAGCAGAACGCGCCGCATCAGATCAGGCCTTCAGGCGGATCGGCAACGATGCGACCGGCCTCCAGATCAACTGTCGGAACAGCTTCCAGCGTGAACGGCAGCAGGACAGTCGATTTCAGACCCGGCCCGTGCAATTCCAACAAATCCGCCGCACCGTGGTTTTGCACAGACTTCACCTTGCCCAGCAGGGTGCCGCCGGTGTCATACACCTCCAGCCCGATCAGATCGGTGTGATAGAACTCGTCATCCGGCAGCGAAGGAAGCTGATCACGCCGGGCATACAGGCGCAGTCCGTTTAGGGCGTCCGCCTCTTCTTTGGTTTCAACCCCGCCCAGACGCGCGGCAAATCCGTTCTTGATCGCGCGGGTGAGCACCACGGGAAATCGCTCTTTGCCGTCTTCGTCGGTCAGTGGCGAATAGGCTTCGATGTCTTCCGGCACGGCGCAAAAGCTTTTCAGCCGCACCTCGCCGCGCACACCGTATGATCCCGCAATGCTGCCGACGCAGATCAGATCACTCATTTGAGCCTTCCGTTATACATAGTCCGTTTCGCCATTGCCCGATCCCCTCGCAGGCTTCGCGCTGATTGTTGCGTTCAAAGAACACGCCGACAATAAATGCGATCAGCAACAGGATGGGAAGCCGTAACAATCCGAACATGGGCCTATCGCACCTCGATCGGCAGAGTATCGTCGCGGTCTTCCCAACCCGCCCGTTCCAGCTCGGGCGTGTCGGATTCTTCTTCCGGCCAGCCCACGCAGAAGTAACCGATCAGCCGCCAGTTGTCCGGGACGTTCAGATCGGTGTTCATCTGCTCGGGATCCAGGATCGAAACCCAGCCCAATCCCAGCCCCTGCGCGCGCAGAGCCAGCCAGAACAGAGTGATGGCCGAGACAACCGAATAGCGCCGCATCTCGGGCATGGTGCCTGCGCCCAAACCCTGACCTTTGCTGGTGGTGTCATCGCAGAACACCGCCAATTGCACTGGCGCCTCATGCATGCCCGAAAGCTTGAGGCCGCTATACAGTTGTGCCTTTTCACCGGAATACCCGGCCAGAGCGTCCGCATTGGCGGTTTGGAAATTCTTGAGCGCCGCGTCGCGCGCGGCTTCGCTTTCGACGCGGATCACACGCCAAGGTTCGCTGAGCCCCACGGATGGGGCCAGCAGAAACGCGTCGAGGCAGCGCGTCAGCACTGCCTCGTCCACAGGGTCGGTGCGGAACCGACGCACATCGCGCCGGAGCCGCATCAACAGATCGAACTGCGTGCGAAAATCCTCGGTGAAAGCCTGATCCTGCACGCGTCGGCCTGCTTATTCTTCTGCTGCAGCTTCTTCAGCCGGTGCAGCAGCTGCTTCGGCAGCTTCAGCAGCCTTTGCAGCTTTCTCTTCCGCGCGCTCTTGGGCTTTCTTGCCCGGAGTACCCTTGTTGGGGTTGTTGCGCTCGGCTTTGTCACGGGTGCCAGCAGCTTCGAGCATACGTGCGATACGGTCGGTGGGCTGAGCGCCCTGATCCAGCCAGTACTGGATGCGCTCCATGTTCATTTTCACGCGCTCTTCGCTGTCTTTCGGCAGCAGCGGGTTGTAGGTGCCCAGCTTCTCGATGAAACGGCCATCGCGAGGCATACGGCTGTCAGCCGCAACGATGCGATAGAAGGGACGTTTTTTCGAGCCGCCGCGGGCGAGACGAATTTTCATTGCCATGGTGGTATCTCCTTTAGATGGCGTGTGCCGGGAATTGCCCGGTCAATTCTGGTGTTTGTTGAACCGGAGGTTCACTCTTGATGTTTCCGGTGGTGTCGGATGACTTCCTGAATGATGAAATTCAGAAAAGCCTTGGCGAAATCGGGGTCCAGATCGGCCTCTTTCGCCAGGTCTTCTAGCCGTGCGATCTGCGCGGCTTCGCGCGTAGGATCGGACGGGGGAAGGTCGTGTTCGGCCTTGAGCTTGCCAACGGCCTGCGTGTGTTTGAACCGCTCGCCCAACGTATAGACAAGGATCGCATCCAGCCGGTCGATGCTTTCACGATGCTCTTTCAGCAGCGTCGCAGCCTGTGTCACGGGGTTGGTCATTGGCCGATCCTTTCGGAGGTCAAAGCAGTTTCAGAGTTATCGATACGCGGATGACGCCACATCTGGGCTTTCTTGCCCAGCAGCTCGGCTTCGCGCTCATAGGTGGCGCCAAGACGCTCGGCCAAAGCGCGCGAGCGGTCATTTGCGTGGGCGATATAAGACATAACGCCGTTCAGGCCTTGATGCTGGGCTGCGTAGTGGCGCGCGGCTTGTGCGGCCTCGAAGCCCAGACCTTTGCCTTCAGCCTGCTCCATCAGGGTCCAGCCTAATTCCGTCTCATCCCAGCCCGGAGCAAAGATCATACCCGCCCAGCCGACGAACGCGCCGCTCGATTTCTGGGTCAGATGCCACAGGCCAAAGCCATTGAGCGCCCAATGACCCAACCGATTGGCCAGCGAATCCCAGCTGCCCAGCTCATCCTTTGGGCCTCCCACCATGTAGCTGCGTTCTGTTTTGAAGAACGCAGTCATCGCGGGCAGGTCGTCCTGATGCGGTGCGCGCAGGATCAGACGTTCAGTTTCGACAGTGGGGATGGTGAAAGAGGTCATGCGTAGGCCTCCATTCCACCGTTCACCAGATCCGCCGGGGCGGGGTGCCGCCAGATTTCCGACGTCCCATACTTGGGATGCTCGTAATTGTATTCGAACTGTGCGCCCAAACGTTTGGCAACGGCGATGCTGGCATGGTTTTCGGGGTCGATCAGCGAGATCGCGGTATCCCAACCCAGAACATCATAGGCGTAGTTGCGCGCTGCAAACCCGGCCTCAGTCGCGTATCCCTTGCCAGTGGCGTGGTTCAGCAGCGTCCAGCCAACCTCGGGTTCAGGCCAGCCTTCGGGGCACCATAGACCGACACGACCAAGATATTCGCCGGTGTCTTTTTCATCGACGCTCCAGTATCCGTAGCCGCGCAGCGACCAGTGGCCCAGCAGAGCAGCGATCACACGCCACACTTCATCCCGACGCATCTGCCCGCCGACAAACTTCGCAGCTTCGCTGGCGAAGAACGCAGTGTCTGCGTCAAGATCAGCCTCAGACGGCGCGCGCAGGATCAGGCGCTCGGTCTCAAGCTGGGGGATATGATGCGTGAGGGCAGTCATTTACTTCTTCTTGCCAAACCCGCTGAGGCCTTGGGGCAGGCCCATGCCACCACCCAGTCCGGGCAGACCACCGGGCATCTTGCCGCCCATGGCCTTGGCCGCCTGTTCCAGCGCCTTGGGGTCCATGCCTGCTGCCATTTCTTCGGGCGAGGGACCACCTTTGCCGAACATGCCCTTCATGGCCTGTTTCAGCATCTTGCCTTTGCCCATCTTGCCCATCTTCTTCATCATGTCCGACATCTGCCGGTGCATCTTGAGCAGTTTGTTGAGGTCGCTGACCTCCATCCCCGAACCCGCTGCAATCCGTTTCTTACGGCTGGCCTGAAGCAGCTGCGGGTTGGCGCGCTCGCGTTTGGTCATCGACTGGATCATGGCGATCTGCTGACGCAGGATTTTGTCGTCGAGACCGGCCTGATCCATCTGCTTGGCCATCTTGCCCATGCCGGGCATCATGCCCATCATGCCGTGCATGCCGCCCATCTGGATCATCTGTTCCAGCTGCATTTTCAGGTCGTTCATGTTGAACTGACCTTTGACCATGCGCTTCATCATGCGCTCGGTCTGTTCCATCTCCATCGTTTCCTGGGCCTTTTCGACCAGAGCAACGATGTCGCCCATGCCCAGAATACGACCGGCGATCCGGTCCGGCTCGAAGGTTTCGAGCGCATCCATCTTTTCGCCCAGACCGACAAAACGGATCGGCTTGCCGGTCACGGCGCGCATCGACAGAGCCGCACCGCCGCGCCCGTCGCCGTCCATCCGGGTCAGGACTACGCCCGAGATGCCAACCTTGGCGTCGAACTCTTCGGCGACTTCAACGGCGACCTGACCGGTCAGGCCGTCAACGACCAGCAGGGTCTCGCGCGGGTCAACCACGTTGCGCACCTGCTCGACCTCGTCCATCAGGACTTCGTCGATATGCAGACGGCCCGCGGTGTCGAGCATGTAGACGTCATAGCCGCCCAGTGTCGCCTGCTGCTTGGCGCGTTTGGCGATGTCGACGGGCGACTGGCCCGGAACGATCGGCAACGTATCGACACCGACCTGAGTCCCCAGAACGGCCAGCTGATCCATCGCCGCAGGACGATAGACGTCGAGCGAGGCCATCAGGACCTTCTTGCCCTCTTTCTCTTTCAGGCGTTTCGCAAGCTTACCTGTGGTGGTCGTCTTGCCCGAGCCCTGCAGACCGACCATCAGGATCGGGGCAGGCGGGTTGTCGATCTTCAGCTTGCCGGGGTCTTCTTCGCCGCGCAGAGTTTCGACCAGCGCGTCGTGCACGATCTTGACGACCTGCTGACCGGGTGTGATCGACTTGGTAACAGCCTGACCGGTCGCCTGTTCCTGCACTTTCTTGACGAACGCGCGTGCGACGGGCAGCGAGACGTCGGCCTCAAGCAGGGCCACGCGAACCTCGCGCAGGGCGGTTTTGACGTCTTCTTCGGACAGGGCGCCTTGTTTTGTCAGCCGGTCAAAGACGCCAGAAAGGCGTTCGGATAGATTTTCAAACATGCCTTCGGCCTCCTTAGCCGGTTATCTGATGGCCCTTCCTAGGTAGGAAACACCGGTTAAATACACAATTGCCCCCACGGGCGAAACTCGCTGGTGGGGGGCGATCCCTGAACGACTCAAGGGACCGGAAGGTCATACGCTTCCGGATGTTTGGATGCGGCTTTAGGCGGATTGGCTGTCAGAGTCAACCTTGTGCGCCGGAAGCCAGCCATTGACCGCATCGACCATCCGCTGTGCGCCGCCTCCGCTTACATAGGCTTCGACAATCGGGTGACGGCCTGCACTCATGCCTTTTTCCAGAATCAAAACGGGGCGATGCATCTTGGACGAGGTTCCTTTACGGCTCGAGGTGGTGGTCTCCACCTCGGCATGGGAGAGGTTCGACAGATCATGTTCCACGGTGTCATAACCAAAGATCGATTGGCGGCGGATCACGATGCTGTTTGTGCGACGGTCCAGTATGACCTGCACGCGCCTCACAAAGACGCAGAAGGCGCCAAAGCCCAAACCGCCACCGACCAGGGCAAAGAAAATGCCAAAAAAGATACCCTCACCCCCTTCGGTTGCCATGAAAAGGCCTGCGCCGACGAAACAGAGGATGAAGACAACCAGCATGATGCCTATCAGCCAGGGTGTATTGGATAGGATCAACTGGTCCGGAGTGTTGCGCGAGACTTTCATGGCGGCACGCTAGCATCGAATTTGAGGTCTGTCGTGGCTTGAATTCGCCCGCGCGTTGCACGATGAGCGCGCCAAACAGGAGGCTCTCATGGACGCATCATCCGCTTACCAAGATACATTGCCGCTCAGTTCCGATGCGTTATTGGCGCAGTTGGATGATTGGGGGTTGGAGTACCGGCTGCATTCTCATGTGCCACTGCGCACGGTTGAGGATGCGAAGGCCGTCGAGGGCCAGTTCATGGTGCCGGGCGAGAATGCCTTGCGGTTGAAGAACCTCTACCTGCGCGACAAAAGAAAGCGCAACTATCTGGTGACGCTTGAACAGAGCCGAGAGATTGACCTCAAAGCGCTGGGCACTGAATTGGGGATCGGCAACCTGTCTTTTGGCTCGGCAGATCGGTTGTTGCAGAACCTTGGCATCCGTCCGGGTGCAGTCAGCCCGCTGGCGATGATCAACGGGGTGCAGAATAACGTGCGGTTCTTCATGGACGCAGCGGCGCAGCAGGCCGACGTGATCTACATGCACCCGCTGGTCAATGACCGAACCGTCGCGATGGAGCGCGCGAATTTGTTGGCGTTCTTCGATCAGATAGGTTGCGATGTGACCTGGCTGGCTTAGTCAGTCCTCCAAAGCCTGTTTCAGTGCAGCAGCGACATGGGCCGCCGACGGGTTGATGAACAAATGCCCGTTGGCTTCGAACACCGGGTCGTCCAGATGGTTGGGGAAAGCCAGTGGCAGTTCCGTACAAGCCAGAAGGATGGCCGTGCCCGGTTCTGCATGCTTGTTGCAAAAGGTGAGTAGCCGGTCATGAGCGGATTCTGACGCACCGCCGTAAAACTCGCTGTCGATCATGGCCTGCATCTCGGCGATTTCGGCTTCGGGCAGACGATCATTCGCGGCGATGCCCTCATTGGCCAACCTGTCGGCGTAGTTTGTCGCTTGCATGGTCACGGTTGTACCCAAAACCAGCGCCCGTGGAGCGCCTGTTGACGCGGTGACCTCCGCCGTCGCGTCGAAGATGCTGAGAATTGGCATCGAAACGCCTTGCCGGATCGCATGAAGACGCGCGTGCGGAGTGTTTGAGGCGATGATCCCAAAATCACATCCCGCATTCTCCAAGGTCAGAAGCGCCTCGCGAAACACCGCGTCGAATGCGGCCCAACTGGCCTCATCCCCGGCCACGCCGCGTAGGGCTCGTGTCTTGGCTTGCGTGACGGATTCGATTGTCATCGGTGGGATGGGTAGGGGGGACCCGTGTCCACGCGCGGCGAAGTGGCGGCTCGCCCCTTCGGAAATCGCGCGGTAGTAGTCCACCGTCGAGGCCCAGCCGACGCCCCCAAGAATTCCGATCTTTTTCATGACAAACGCCCAATCCGCAGAAAGCTACCGCTGCGCAGATTGGACGTTTCGCTTTGTTTTGGCCAGAGCCGGATCAGGCTGCCAGTTCACCAATGGCTTTGTGGGCATTTTTTACCGACGAGTCGGCATCGATGGCCAATTGATCTGCAGCTACGACGTCGACGTCAGTGATGCCGATGAAGCCTAGAACATGTTTGGCGTAGTTGGTTGCAAAGTCGATTTCAGATCCGACCGCCGTGCCACCTGATGCGATTGCCAGAACGGCGCGTTTGCCTTCAAGCAGACCTTTGGGGCCGTTTTCGGTGTAAGAGAATGTCAGACCGGCTCGGGCAACCAGATCAATCCACGCCTTGAACGCCGCGGGGACCGAGAAGTTGTAGATCGGTAGGCCGATCACGATGGTATCGGCGCGTTGCAGTTCGTTCACCAGTTCGTCGGACAGGGCCAGTTGATCGCGCTGAACGGCATCGCGTTGGTCTGCCGGGGTGAAGTTAGCGGCGATCCAGTCCTCGGTCAGTAGGGGCAGGGGGCTAGCCAGATCGCGGCGGATGATGCGTTCCGCGCCAAGATGCTGGACGACGCGATGCGACAGGTCGCGGGTTGCTGATCCGTTGCGGCGTGCCGAGGCGTCGATATGCAGGATTGTTTTGGTCATGATGTCCTCATTGGGGAATTTTCGCTCTGCTTCCAATATGAGCATTGCGCTGACGAACAAAACTCGGCTAAGTCAACATTGAGTGTTTGAAATTGCACATTATGAGGTCGTGATGGACAATTGGGACGAAGTCAGAACCGCGTATCAGGTGGCCCGTATGGGAACGGTCAGCGGCGCGGCCGAGGTTCTGGGCGTGCATCATGCGACGGTCATTCGCCATATCGACGCCATTGAGGCGCGCCTCGGAGTGAAGCTGTTCCAGCGTCATGCGCGGGGGTACACCCCGACCGAGGCGGGTGAGGACCTGTTGCGCGTGGCCCAAGCAACCGAAGATCAATTCAACCAGCTGGTCGGTCGCATGAAGGGGCGCGGCGATGATGTCTCGGGCGAGTTGGTCGTGACCTCTCTGGCGTCGCTGGCCCCTCTGGTCGTGCCGACATTGACCGAGTTTCAGAGGTCACATCCGGGCCTGATCGTTCGCTATCTGACCGGGGATCGTCTGTTCCGACTGGAATATGGTGAGGCACATGTGGCCATTCGTGCCGGTGCCGCACCCGATCAACCAGACAACGTGGTACAGCCCTTTGTCGCGCAGGAAGTCGGGCTCTACGCTAGCAAGGATTATATCGCGCGGCGCGGCAAACCTTCGGGCGTCGAGGATTTTGGCAACCACGCCTTTGTCGGAAATGACGACGAAAACAGCCGCGCGCCGTTTTCTCGCTGGCTGCGTGCGAATGCACCGGTTGAGGCAATGACCTTCTTGTGTTCCAACAACTTCACCTGTGGCGAAGCGGTTCTGGCCGGGGCAGGGATAGGCTTCATGGCCCGGTGGGAGGCCGCGCGCCATCCTGAACTCGAAGAGGTCATGGAGCCCCTGCCGGAATGGTCCGGCAAGTTGTGGCTGGTGACGCATGTGGACCTGCATCGCACGACCAAGGTGCAGTCTTTCCTGCAATTCCTGAAGGACCAGTCCAAGGGCTGGCTGCCATGAGCCCACAAGCGCGTGGCCATCTGGCCATGCTGGTCTTCTCGGCCCTGGTCGCGGGCAGTTTCTCGTTGGGGTCGATCATCGCCAATGAGATCGCCCCGGCGGCGCTGAATGCGGTGAGGTTCGGGATCGCCGCGGGTGTGATCGGCCTTGCCGCATTGGCCACCACCGGTTTGCCACGCAGCGCGGCGCAGGCGCCTTGGCGGTATCTTGTGCTTGGCGGGCTGTTCGCCACCTATTTCGTGCTGATGTTCTACGGGCTGCAAACCGCCCCACCGGTCAGCGCGGCTGCGGTGTTCACCTTGACGCCCGTCATCGCCGCCTTCGCCGGGTGGGCGCTGTTGCGTCAGGTCACAACACCCCGGATGGCACTGGCTTTAGTGGTCGGTGCGGCAGGCGCGCTTTGGGTGATTTTTCGCGCGGATTGGCAGGCTTTCCGGGCGTTCTCGATCGGAGGGGGCGAGATCATCTATTTCTGGGGCTGTGTCGCCCATGCGATCTACACCCCGATGGTGCGCAAACTGAACCGGGGCGAGCCGGCTGTAGTGTTCACCTTCGGCACGCTTGTCGCAGGGTGCCTGTTACTGACCGGCTTTGGCTGGCGCGACATCCTTGCAACCGACTGGGCCAACCTTCCGGGTATCGTCTGGCTGGGCCTGTTCTACCTGTCCTTCTTTGCGACCGCCGTCAGTTTCGTGCTGGTGCAGTTCGCAGCTTTGCGCCTGCCCTCGGCCAAGGTGATGGCCTATACCTATCTTGTCCCAAGCTGGGTGATCTTGTGGGAGATCGCGCTGGGCAACGGCATCCCGACAGGCCTTATTCTTGGTGGGGTCGGGCTGACCATCCTCGCGCTTCTCATGCTGTTGAAAGACGAAGCGCCCGCTCCGCAAACAGAGCCAAAGTGACTCTTGTGCCTGATCCCAGCTGTGGCAGATTTCGACTATTGCGCGAAAGGAACGCAAAATGACCCGAGTTTTCGTGATTGGAACGGCCCTTTTCCTCTGTGGCTGTGCCTCGAACGGCTCTGACCAGAAAGGATCAGATCTACAGGCCAGTTGTGAGGCGCTGGTCTCGGCGGAAACTGGGGTGGCATCTGTCGATGTTCAGGCGACCTCAATCCAGTCAGAGGCAACGGGAACGGTCGTGAGCGTCTCTGTGGCGGGCGCCGAAGCGCCCTGGATTTGCCAGGCGGATGTGACCGGTGTGATCACCGATGTAGAATACAGTCAGGAGGGGTAAACCGGCCGTTTCTAAGGGGTTGAGCCAGATCAAGGCCGCAAGTTGCAGTGTCCTCTAGTCTCAAACCCGGAGAGAGGAGGACATCATGTACAATCACATCATGATCCCCGTCGACTTGCATATGCCGCCTGAGGTCCAGAAGGCAACTGCAGTCGCGGCTGAAATCGCCAAATGGCAGAGCGCCAGGGTTACCCTCGTCAGCGTGACGGGTATGCAGCCTGGTGAGGCCTTGCAAACGGATGAGGCGATTGCCGAAAGCCTTTCGGCGCTGGCAGACGAGATCGGCAAACTAAGTGGCACCGAGGTTGAGACGCGCAATATCCACTCTGTCGATGTGGCCGCCGAAGTGGACGGGGATCTTGCGAAAGCCGCCGAAGAGATTGGCGCGGATCTGATCGTTGTCGGTACACATGCCCCTCGGATCACAGACTATATCTTCACGAGCCATGCCGGGAAACTAGCGCAGCATTCAAAAATGTCGGTCTTCGTGGTCAGATGACTTAAGGGTCGTCTCCCGATGGGAGCTCGACTTCCAAAAACCGTTCGAACGCGTCCAGATTGACGGGTTCGAACTGCCCGAAGCCCTGCATCCAGACCGAGGCCGCGCGCAGGGCGTCCGGCTCAAGCTTGCACCATTTTACCCGCCCGCGTTTTTCCTGGCTGATCAGCCCGGCCCGGGTCAGAATGACCAGATGTTTCGAGATCGCGGCCAGAGACATCTCGAACGGTTCGGCCACATCGGTGACGGCCATGTCATCCTCCAGCAGCATCGCAAGGATGGTGCGGCGGGTTGGATCGGCGAGGGCGGCGAATACGGTGTCGAGGTCGTTGGACATGGCTTCAATCCGAAACCACTTTGCAGCGTAACAAACCCCAGTCCTTCGCCACCTTCGCGATTTTCAGGGCGTTGACGAGGCGGTCGCTCAGGATCGGTGCGTCAATGATAACTGGATCGAACCAGATGTCTGGGCCGGTCAGGACATTTTCGGAGAAAACCAAATCTCCATCGTTCACATGATCTTTGCCTCGCACCATGTAGCGTTCGGCCGGATCTCCTAGGGGTGTGACCCCTTCAGATGCCTCTCCCTCAAAACAGGGCTTTCCATCCCCTAGAACAAGGTAAAACCAATCTCCATCTAGCTTGGTCTTCTGATCGGGGTGCAGAAGTTCAACGGGGATAAGTCTTGATGATCCTATATCGTGGTCACGCAAGATATTTGCAGAAGTGCGCGAGACGACCAGCGCACCGCCAGCACTAAAAATATTTCGTTTGCGCCGCTTGTGATGTGCCCAACGTCTAACAGCATAAAGCTGTCCCGGAAATTCGTGATCTTCGATGGGCAAATGCTCGGTTTGCCGCTTTGTGACAGAGCTAAATGCGACTCCAATCTCATTGTCCCTCGGTGGCCTTGGCACATCTGGAAATCCGACGGGCCGATAGCCATATGTCGCAGATGGATCCCGATGTATGTTGCTCAACCAAACGATGTCTCCCATTTTCGGCTCTCGTTTCCCCGGACGTATCTTTTTGCAAAGGCGACCCATTTGAGGGCGCAGAAGTATTCGCACATCTCCTGCCTGTTGGCCTGAACTTCACAGTGTTAGTCAAGCCGGTTTTAACGTGAAAGCTATGCGCAAGCTACTGATGAGCGAGCAAAGATCAACCAAAAGGTTGAATATGAGAATTCAGGTGATTTTCCCGTTGCGGAGTGTTTCGGGTTCTATGGGTTGTGTTGGCTAATCATAATTAGCAACATAATTACAATACTTTAACCTGCGTCAATTCGGGCGCGCAAGCCCGTTGACTCTGCGCCCCTTGCCCCTTAGCACGCTACTCAAGACTGTACGAGGGAAACGCCCGTGACCGATGACGACCAAAAGCAGCGTATGGCGCAGCTTGAGGCCAAGATCGACGCGGCGAAAAAGGCGAAACAGCCCAAGCCCCGTGCAGATGCTGACGTATCCGGAGGCGAGCTTGCCTGGAGGATGGTCATCGAAATGGTATCCGGTCTGGGGATCGGATTTGGCATCGGATACGGGCTGGACAGCCTGCTCGGGACAATCCCGATTTTCCTGGTGCTGTTCACATTGCTGGGCCTTGTCGCGGGCGTGAAGGTTATGCTCCGCAGCGCGAAAGAGGCCCAAGAGAAACAAATGGCGGCGACGGCTGCCGAGAAGGACGAGAGGGACTGAACGTGGCAACCGAGACCACCGCAGCAGAAGGCAGCAGCCTGGTATTCCACCCAATGGATCAGTTCATCGTCAAACCGCTGTTTGGCGACGGCGCTGTTGGTATGTTCACCATCACCAACGTGACCCTGTGGCTGTTCTTTGCGATTGTCGCGGTTGTTCTGCTGCTGGTTCTGCCCACATCGAAGCGCGCAATCGTTCCGACACGTATGCAGTCGATCGCAGAACTGACCTACGGTTTCGTCTACAAGATGCTGGAAGACATCTGCGGCAAGGAAGGCGTCAAGTTCTTTCCATATGTCATGACCCTGTTCATGTTCATTGTCTGCGCCAACTTCCTGGGCCTGATCCCGACCTCGTTCACTACAACCTCGCATTTCGCAGTCACCATTCCGCTGGCTCTGGCTGTGTTCCTGACCGTGACCGTTCTGGGCTTCGTCAAAAACGGCGCCGCGTTCCTGGGCCTGTTCTGGGTTTCCAGCGCGCCTTTGGCACTGCGCCCGATCCTGGCGATCATCGAGCTGATCTCGTACTTCGTGCGCCCCGTCAGCCACTCCATTCGTCTTGCAGGGAACGTCATGGCTGGCCACGCGGTTATCAAGGTTTTCGCAGGCTTCGCTGCGGTTGCCGTGATCTCGCCCGTGTCCGTTCTGGCGATCACCGCAATGTATGGTCTCGAGGTCCTGGTGGCCTTCATTCAGGCCTACGTATTCACCATTCTGACCTGTGTTTATCTGAAAGATGCGCTGCATCCGTCGCACTAAGGTCCGAACACCCAACATCGAAACTTCCAATTCGTAAGGAGATACATCATGGAAGGCGATCTCGCACACATCGGCGCAGGCCTGGCAGCAATCGGTTCCGGCGCAGCCGCAATCGGGGTGGGCAACGTAGCAGGTAACTTCCTGGCCGGCGCTCTGCGCAACCCTTCGGCGGCTGCTTCGCAGACCGCAACTCTCTTCATCGGTATCGCGTTCGCAGAAGCCCTGGGGATCTTCGCATTCCTGGTCTCGCTGCTGCTGATGTTCGCCGTATAATCTGCGGAACCTGATCCTTACGCGCAGGTGGGCCCAAGCCATAGCGGCCCACCTGTTGTAAAGACAAGTTTCCGACGGAGGATATCATGGCGACTGAACCCCTTACAGAAGAGGTAGCTGGCTCGTGCGTCGACTCCTATGGCTCTGCCATCGGGATGCCACAGCTCTGCTTCGATTGGTTCCCCAACCAGATTTTCTGGCTGGTCATTACGCTGGTCGTCATCTTTCTGGTCCTGTCTCGCGTGGCTCTGCCCCGCATCGCGGCAATCCTGGCTGAACGTCAGGGGACCATTACAAATGACCTGGCTGCGGCCGAAGATCTGAAGGCCAAGGCGGTCGAGGCCGAAGAGGCCTACAACAAAGCGCTGGCCGATGCCCGTTCTGAGGCACAGCGTATCGCAGCGGAAGCCCGCGCCGAAATCCAGTCTGGTCTGGATGACGCGATTGCCAAGGCGGATGCGGAAATCGCTGCAAAGGCGGCTGAATCGGAGAAGGCAATTGCCGACATCCGTGCCGGTGCGCTGGAAAGCATTCAAGTGGTTGCCAAGGATACGGCGGCTGAACTGGTGACTGCACTGGGCGGCGAGGCGGATGCCAAAGCCATCGACAGTGCCGTTGACGCGCAGATGAAAGGATAAGTGACATGCGGAACACTCTTGCCCTTATCCTGACGTTCGGCGCAGCCAGCCCCGCATTGGCGGCCAAAGGTCCGTTCTTCTCGCTGGGCAACACCGACTTTGTCGTTCTTCTGGGCTTCATCGTATTCATCGCGGTTCTGTTCTACTTCAAGGTCCCCGGCATGATCGGTGGCGCTCTGGACAACCGTGCCGAGGGCATCAAGTCCGAGCTGGACGAAGCGCGCGCCCTGCATGAAGAAGCACGTAGCCTGCTGGCCTCGTATGAGCGCAAGCAGCGGGAAGTGCAGACGCAAGCGGACGCGATCGTTGCTGCTGCGAAAGAAGACGCAGCCCGCGCGGCCGAACAGGCCAAGGTCGATCTGGAACAATCCATCGCACGTCGTCTGGCGGCGGCGCAGGATCAGATCGCTTCGGCTGAGGCGTCAGCCGTGAAGGAAGTTCGCGATCAGGCGATCTCGGTTGCGGTATCTGCTGCAAACGCCGTACTGGCGAAGCAAATGACCGCGACGCAGGCGAACAAGCTCATCGACGCGGCAATCGCTGATGTTGGCGAAAAGCTGCACTGATAGCACTTTGTACTATTTTAGATGACCCGGAAGCACGCTTTCGGGTCATCTTCGTTTCAGAGCCCAGATTGAGAGTGCCTAAATCCTTATGAACATTCTTGGAGTTGTCCGAGATGGCGGCACGGCCCTAAGTGCGACCCTCTCGCGCATTCAGAGCCTAAGAGAGCGGCTTGAAGACAGTCGTGTCATCATTGCAACCAATGATAACTCTGACGGCACCGATCAGGTTTTGGCGAGCTATGCCGCCTCCCATGAGAATGTCGAAATACTTACTCTTGAGGGCCTGGCCGCGCTCCATGATGAGAGGGTCGAGCGTATTGCGGCAGCCAGAAATGCCGTGTTGAAGCATCTGTTTGCCTGCGGAAAGCAATTTCCGTTCACGATGGTTCTCGACATGGATGGTCCGAACACGGAGTTGGATGCGGATCAGGTTTTGCGCGCGCTTTCTCGGGAAACCCCAAGGTGGGACGCCGTATTCGCAAATTCACACCCTGTTTACTATGATCTCTACGCGCTACGCCGAGAAGGTTGGTGTGCCGCTGATCCGTGGCGGGAACTCGTCAGCTTGACCCCGCCCAGGATGTTGCGCAGCGTCTGGTTTCGCCGCATGAAACGCAAAATCATTTACTCCAGGCAGTACCATATACCGTCCGACGTCCCTCTTATCGAGGTTGATAGCGCCTTCGGCGGGCTCGGGATCTACAAAACCGACGCGTTGCGGAATGCAGAATACGCGGCGCGTGACGCTTCGGGTATGATCACGTGTGAGCATGTCATGCTGCACCAGTTGCTGAGGGAACAGGGTAAGCGTCTTTTCATCGACCCCGGGCTGCTATCAGTTGCGCAGACTGAGCATACCGGACCGGGAAGTGGCCGCAGAATTCCCAAGCACTTAATACGATGAACTTTGCCTCGGACCGTGAAAGAGGGGCCTTGAGCGCGCTGGTTGCTTTGCTGGTATGAGAATATCTAGATTTGGTTTTTGAATGTAAGGATCTGAGACAATGGAAATCCCGAAAATAAGTTTGGTGATTCCCAATCTGAATTGCGCCGAGTTCCTGGAGCAAACGATTGTTTCGGTGATCGAACAGTCTTACCCGAATCTTGAACTTATCTTGTCCGACGGCGGCAGCACAGATGGTTCACTAGACATTGCCGAGCGACATCGGGATGCGTTTGCCCATATTATTTCGGAACCAGACACGGGGCAGGCCAATGCGGTGAACAAAGGGTTTGCCTTGGCAACTGGCGATGTCATGGGATGGATAAACTCGGACGACGTCTTGATGCCGGGTGGCCTTGAGACCGTAGGGTCGATTTTTGGTCAGCACGACTCTGTCAACTGGTTGACCGGGCGTATCACGACCATAGACGAAGCCGGCGAAATCTTGCACTCACATCGCGCAAGACGCGTATCGTACCCGCGATTTCTGGCTGGCGACTATCAATGGGTTCAGCAGGAATCCACGTATTGGCGACGAAGCCTGTGGGACAAAGCAGGGGGGCAGTTGGATGAAAGCCTCAAACTTGCCGTCGACGGAGAATTGTGGATGCGGTTCTTGCGGTTCTCCGAATTGGTGCCAGTGGATGCCCGGATTGGTGCGTTCAGATTTCGGAAAGGGCAGCGATCCGAGGCAATGGATGCCTATCATGCTGAGTTGCTGAACGCGATTGAGAGGGAGCGCTTGAAACCCGCCCTGGACAACAGTCTGACACATAGCGTCTTGGGCACTCCTTTGGCTTTGCGCAGCAAGAAAGAAGCGGACAAAGAGTTTCCCGGCTTGTCAAAGGTTGATCCCGCTATTTTCTCACGGTGGCGACTTTGGGTGTTGAAAGCCGCAAGCGGGTGGCGGTCGGCCTAATGTACGCTGGATAGCCACCAGTCGTTGTGTTAGATCGCAAAACAGTGCTCGCGGCTGCGTTGAATTTCGGGAATTTGTTTCGTGTTTGTCTGAATGGTTTCCATGCGGTGCCATACAAGAACGCGGAACGAGAAACCCGGTCACGCCGCCCAAAGTATTGCCCATTCTAAAGGACTTCAAAAGAAATGCCGAATTCACCACTGACCGGGCAAGAAGGAAAATTCCTGTTTGAATCAAAGGTAATCGGTCGCCATCCAGCCCGGTACTTTCTCGATGAAAGCTGTGGATACATATGGGTCGATAGTCCGACCTGGTTGGACGAAGCCTATAGCGACGCAATCGCGCTGACAGATACTGGAATTGTCATGCGCAACCTCGGGAATATTGAGACTATTTCGATGGCCATGTGGGCGAATGGCCTGCAAAATGAACGAGGCGTAGACATCGGCGGCGGTTACGGGCTTCTTGTGCGCGGTCTGCGCGATATTGGCGTGGATTTCTACTGGTCCGACCCTTACGCGGTAAACCTGCTAGCACGTGGTTTCGAAGCCGAAGCGGGGGCGTCGTACCAGGTTGCCACCGCCTTTGAAGTGCTAGAGCATTTGCCAAATCCGTTGTCCCACCTCGAAGCTTCCCGCTCGGATTTCTGCTTTGATACGATCTTCTTCTCTGCAACCTGTTTCGACCCCAGTAACATCCCCGGTCTGGACTGGTGGTACTGGGCATTTGAAACCGGTCAACACATCAGTTTCTTCTCGGAAAACTGCCTGGACTTCATGGCGCAGAAACTGGGAATGAAGAAGGTCCACATTCGCGGTGAGATCTATGCCTTCACAACCTTGGATGAACTAAACTGGCCCCGCAGTTGGAAGCGCCGCAAGCTGGAAAAGCAAATCAAGGAATGCAGTTTGACTCAGCAGGACTATGAGGCAATGAAACTACGCGTCAAAGGGATGCAAAGCCAAAGCTAAGCAATCACGATCGACTTGTTTCGTTCATTAGGCGCTGCTGCGCAATAGTCTCGTTCCGTTCCGCCTTTTGCTGATCCTTCATACAGCGCTCGACGAAATCCAAATGCAGTTCCACCGCCAAACGCGCTTCGGCAGGGTTGCGCGCCTGTAAGGCGGCGTTAATCGCCCGGTGTTGGTCGAGGATGGCTTCGCGGGTTGCGCGTTGCTGGAACATCATCTGGCGGTTGTAGAACACGCCCTGACGTAGCAGGTCATACATTGACCTCATCATATGCAGCATGATCACATTGTGGCTGGCCTCGATGATGGCCATGTGGAAATCCGCGTCCAGTTGCGCTTCATCTTGGGTGGCGTTGCGGGCATGGGCGGCCTCCATCCGGTCAAAGATCGCCTGAACGACCTTCAGATCACTTGTCGATCCCAGACGCGCGGCACGCTCGGCGGCCAGCCCCTCGAGGTCGCGGCGGAATGAGAGGTAGTCGAACACCGCTTCTTCATGGCTGCCAAACAATCGGATCAGCGCTGGCGAAAAGGCAGATCCTAACACCTCGGCCACGTAGATCCCTGACCCGGCTTTTGCGGTCAGCAAGCCTTGCTCCTGCAATTCGGCGATGGCGTCGCGCAGGGACGGGCGCGAGACTCCCATCCGCTCGGCCAGTTCTCGTTCTGACGGCAATCTCTCGCCGGGGCGCAGGATGCCACGCAGGATCAGCAGCTCAATCTGCCGAACCACAGCAATCGATAGCTTCTCAGTTTGAATTTTCTGAAAGGGCATAGGGTCGTCCGAAATTGGTCAAAACATATGACCACAGGGCGCGTGCGGGTTCAAGAACAGGGGCTTCACATCGAGTGAAACATTAGGTCAGCATTATTGACTTTACTTAGTGTCTGCATAGGCTGCGCGCATTGAGATCGGAGGAGCCCAATGACCACACATCCGCTATTCGCCACTCGGACGCAGAACATGAAGGCATCCGAGATCAGGGAGTTGCTTAAACTCCTGGATCAGCCGGATATCATCTCATTCGCCGGTGGTATCCCCGATCCTGCCCTGTTTCCGGCGGACGCGTTTGCGCAGGCCTTTCAGGCAGCTCTTGGTCCGGACCGGCAGGCGCAAGCGCTGCAATATTCGGTGAGCGAAGGATATGCTCCGCTGCGCGAATGGTTGGTCGACCATATGGCCTCAATCGGAGTCGCGTGTGACATGGACAACATCCTGATCACTTCGGGCTCGCAGCAGGCGCTGGACTATTTGGGCAAGCTGTTCTTGTCTCCCGGCGATACCGCCTTGGTCGGCTGGCCGACCTATCTGGGTGCAATCTCCGCGTTCAATGCCTATGAGCCGCGTTTCGACCAGCTCAGCATTCCCGGCAATCAAGGGGCCGAGGAATATCGAAAGGCCGCAGGCGAGGGACGGGTCAAATTCGCGTATCTCTCGCCGGACTTTTCCAATCCCACGGGTGAAACTGTCGATCTGCGTGGGCGCGAGGCACTGCTGGATCTGGCCGAGGATCTGGACTGCGTGGTTATCGAAGATGGGGCCTATCAGGCGCTGCGCTATGACGGTGCGCCAATCCCTCCGATTCTGGCGCTGGAGCAAGCGCGGAAGGGGTCGATTGAGGGCTGTCGGACGATCTATTGCGGCAGCTTCTCGAAAACCCTGTCGCCGGGGTTGCGGGTTGGTTGGGTTGTGGCGGCCAAACCTATCATCTCGCAGCTGGTTCTGATGAAGCAGGCGGCGGATCTCCATTCGGCCACGATCAACCAGATGGCTGTGCATCAGGTGGCGCAGGCCTGTTTCGAAAGCCATATCCCAAAAGTGAGGCAGACCTATCGCGCGCGCCGCGATGCCATGTTGACGGCGTTGCAGGCCCATATGCCCGACGGTGTCTCCTGGACCAAACCCGAGGGTGGGATGTTCGTGTGGCTGACGCTGCCCGCCGGGACCAGCGGTGCTGCGCTTTTGGCCCGAGCTCTGGACACGGTCAAAGTGGCCTTTGTTCCCGGTCAGGCGTTTTTCCCGGATGGCAGTGGTGAAAACACCCTTCGGCTGAGTTTCTCAAACTCCGATGAGGACACCATCCGCGAGGGCATTCGGCGCCTTGGGCAGGTGCTGCGTGCTGGCGGTCAGTAAGGCTTCGTTAACCATATCGCCGTTAGAACGGCAGCATGATGCGCTTACTTCCTATCCTGCTGCTGGCTGCCTGTTCGGGTGGCTCGCCTCATTTCCGCGATATGCCTGCAACGCGGGTTGCGGTGAATGGCAGTGTCTTTGACGTGCGTGTGCGCGGCCCATTGGTCGAGGCGGTGAGGGTGAACTCTCAATACGCGCCGCGCTTGGGGCCGGTTCGCGACCGGGCGGCGCTGGCTATGGCGCAGGTCTCGGGCTGTCCGTTGATGGATGTGCAGGGGGATGCGGCGGTGACGGTGGGCGTGTTGGGCTGTGATCAGGAACTTGGGGAAAAGCTGATCTTTGGTGCGCTGCTTTTGCGGTCTTATGAATGCGTCAACTATGGTTATTCCGGGGAATCCGGCTATCAGGTTTTTGAGTGTACGCCCTACTAGCGCGCGTCGCATTGCGCGTGATACTGCCAAGATGTTGTGGATAACTCGGGTCCATTGCCCATATCCTGCGCATATCCGTTGACTCGGCCCCAATCCGTTGCGCAGACTTCCCTGTATTAGGAATCATGGGACAGGCCGCCTTTGCGCTTTAGCAAACTCAAACTGACCGGCTTCAAAAGCTTTGTTGATCCGACCGATCTGATCATTGCGGATGGGTTGACCGGTGTAGTGGGTCCCAATGGCTGCGGCAAATCCAATCTTCTTGAGGCTCTGCGCTGGGTGATGGGTGAAAACCGCCCCAAATCCATGCGCGGCGGCGCGATGGAGGATGTGATCTTCGCTGGGGCGGCTACGCGACCCGCGCGCAACTTTGCCGAGGTGGTCCTAACCATGGACAACTCGGAACGTCTGGCGCCTTCGGGCTTCAATGACAGCGACCAGTTGGAAATCGTCCGCCGCATCACCCGCGACGTGGGCAGCGCTTACAAGACCAATGGCAAGGATGTGCGTGCCCGCGATGTACAGATGCTGTTTGCCGATGCCTCGACCGGGGCGCATTCGCCCGCGCTGGTGGGGCAGAACCGCATTGCCGAGTTGATCAACGCCAAACCCCGCGCCCGCCGTCGCATTCTGGAAGAGGCTGCCGGGATCTCGGGCCTCTATCAACGGCGGCATGAGGCCGAGTTGAAGCTGAAAGGCACCGAGGCCAACCTGACCCGTGTCGATGACGTGCTGGAACAGTTGGGCGGCCAACTTGCGCAATTGGCGCGTCAGGCGCGCCAAGCCGCGCGTTACCGCGAGATTGGGGAACAGCTGCGGCAGGCTGAGGGGATGCTGCTCTATCGTCGCTGGAAAGAGGCAGATATCGCCCGTCAGGTTGCCGAAGACAAGCTGCGCGACCGGATCACCGAAGCCTCACGCGCCGAGGCTGCCGCCCGCGAGGCCGCTGCCAAACGCGCCGAGATCGAGGAAACCTTACCGCCCCTTCGCGAAGAAGAGGCCATCGCCGCCGCCGTCCTGCAACGCCAGCAGGTACAGCGCGATCAACTCTCGGATCAGGAAACCCGCGCGCGCCAGACCATTGAAACGCTGACCAACCGCATTCAGCAACTCGGCAACGATATCGAACGCGAAACGGGCCTGAACCGCGATGCAGGCGAAATGATCGAGCGCCTGGAATGGGAAGCCCGCGAGCTGATCAAGGCTGCGGAAGGTCATGATGAGAAGGTCGCCGAGGCGGCCGAGGTGGCGCGCGAAGCAGCCTCAGTCCTGCAGGAACGCGAAGACCACCTGTCTCAACAGACCGAGGATATGGCCCGCCTGGTAGCGCGCCACCAGTCGGCGCAACGCTTGGTTGAAGACAGCCGCAAGACCCTAGCCCGTTCCGAGGGCGAAGAGGAGAAAGCGCGGCTGGCGGTGGACGAAGCTAAGTCTGCCCTGACGCGTGCGGATGACGCTTTTGAGGCGGCGCAAGAGGGTGAAGAAGAGGCTCGCGAAGCCGCCGAAGCAGCCGAGGAAGCGCTGGCTGCCGCAGATGAGATGCGGACCGAGACGCAGGCGCGCGAGGCCGAGGCACGGGCCCAACGGTCCGAGGCCGAGGGTGAGTTGGGGGCCATCCGAGCCGAAACCACCGCGCTGGCCAAGCTGGTCGAACGAGACACCGCCGAAGGCGGGCAGGTGCTGGACCTGCTGCGCGTCGCGTCGGGCTTCGAAAAGGCGCTGGGTGCGGCTTTGGCCGACGATTTGCGCGCGCCGTTGGTTGAGGGCGATGGGCCATCGGGCTGGGTTAAGGTCGCGGGCTACGACGCGGATCAGCCTCTGCCAGAAGGGGCCGAACCTTTGGCGCTGCATGTCTCGGGTCCGGATCGCCTCAGCCGCAGGATCGCGCAGATCGGCTTGGTGGATGCTGAGCTTGGCGCGCGGTTGCAGACGTCCTTGAAACCGGGTCAGCGGCTGGTGTCGCGATCCGGTGATCTGTGGCGCTGGGACGGATTCCGCGCCTGGGCCGAAGATGCCCCCAGCGCTGCCGCCCTGCGATTGGAGCAGCTGAACAAGCTGGAAGCCTTGAAACAGGAACTCGCCCGCACCGAAGCGCAGGCCGAAGGCGCCCGCGCCGCGCATGAGGCCCTGTCGCAGCAATTGGCCGATGTCACCGAAGCCGACCGCCGCGCGCGTGAGGCGCGCCGCGGGGCCGATCAGCGGATGGCCGAAACCGCCCGTGCATTGTCGCGCGCCGAGGCAGATCGCAATCTGGCGCAGGGCAAGCTGGAAACTCTGACCCTGTCTGTGGACCGCCACAAGGACGATGCCATGTCCGCCCGCGCGCAATTGCGTGAGGCCGAAGCCGCGCTGGCCGAACTGGGCGACCTCGACAGTGCCCGCGCGCAGGTTGAAGACATCAAGCAAACGGTCGAGGCCGCGCGGATCACCATGCTGACCCACCGCTCGACCCATGATGAGTTGCGCCGCGAAGGTGAGGCTCGGACACGTCGTAGCCAGGAGGTGACGAAAGACCTCAGCGGGTGGAAGCACCGGTTGGAGACCGCCGAAAAGCGGATTTCTGAACTGGCCGACCGCAAGGAGGGGTCCGAGGAGGAACTCTCTGAGGCCATGGCCGCGCCCGCCGAGATCGCTGAAGCGCGGGAAGAGCTGAATGAGATGATCGAAGCCGCCGAAGCCCGCCGGGCCGAGGCCGCCGACAAGCTTGCTGAGGCTGAAACCCAGCAGCGCGAGGTTGTCATGGCCGAGCGAGACGCGGAACGCTTGGCCTCAGAGGCGCGTGAAACCCGTGCGGCAGCCGAAGCGCGATGTGATGCGGCCAAGGAAAGCGTAACTGCGGCAGCAGAGCGAATTGCGGAGGATCAGCAGCTGACCCCGAACCAGTTGCTGAACCAGTTGGACGTGAACCCGGATCAGATGCCCGCCGCCGACGCGCTCGAGGCAGAGGTCAACCGCCACAAACGTCAACGTGACGCGATGGGCGCGGTCAACCTGCGCGCCGAAGAGGACAGCAAAGAGGTTCAGGAAGAGTTCGATACTCTGAACGGTGAAAAGGCCGATCTGGAAGAGGCAATCAAGGCTCTGCGTAGCGGCATCGCCAGCCTCAACCGCGAAGGGCGTGAGCGTCTGCTGACCGCGTTTGAACAGGTGAATTCGAACTTCGCCATGCTGTTCAAGCATTTGTTCGGCGGCGGCGAGGCCAATCTGGTCATGGTCGAAAGCGACGATCCGCTGGATGCGGGCCTTGAGATCATGTGCCAGCCGCCGGGCAAGAAACTCTCGACCCTCAGCCTGCTGTCGGGTGGGGAACAGACCCTGACCGCGACCGCGCTGATCTTTGGCGTCTTCCTCGCCAATCCGGCCCCGATCTGCGTGCTGGACGAGGTCGACGCGCCGCTGGACGATGCCAACGTCACCCGGTTCTGTGACCTGCTGGACGAGATGTGCCGGCAGACCGACACACGGTTCCTGATCATCACCCACCACGCAGTAACCATGGCGCGGATGGACCGGCTATTCGGCGTCACCATGCAGGAGCAGGGCGTCAGCCAACTGGTCTCGGTCGATCTGAAAAAAGCCGAGCAGATGGTCGCCTGACCCCCTCACCGCAACGTTATGCCTGTTTCACGACGCTTCGGGCTAGGGTGGCGGTATGATACGTTTCTTCCTGCTTGCCCTGCTCTCCGCCACCCCGCTTTCTGCCGCCGAATGGGCCGTAAAGCCCGGAGACGTGCCTTTGACCTCTGAAGAGCTGAACGGTTTAGCAGGCCGAACCTTGACCTTTTTTGACGACGGTCAGTCAAAATACTCGGCCGGAGGGGCCTATTCCTACACCTACGCCAGCGGAGAATCCGCCTTTGGCACCTATTCCATTGCCGAGGATGGCAGCGTCTGTATCGCATATCGCAACGGGTTCAGCCGGTGTGATCTCTATGTGCGAAGTGGTGAGCGGCTGATTCTGATTGATCAAAAGGGTGATCGGTATCCAGTTAGACCCGAAGCGCAATAGCTGTCTGCCGCTACTCACGCGCGATCAGACGATAGGAATCCTCAACTCCTGACCGGGGAAAATCACATCCGGGTCGCTGATAAAATGCGCGTTTGCCCGTTGGATCACCGAGACCTGCCCGGCATTACCGTATTGCGATACAGAGATCGCGGTCAGAGTATCTCCGGGCGCGACGGTGTAGTTCCGATACCCGACATATCCCGGCAGAATGCGCGGGCCGTAAAAGATCGGAACATGGACGGTCGGAATCCCGCCCTCACCACCGGCGCTGTCATCCTTGACCGTCAGGATCAGACGGTCGAGTTGGAAATTCGGAGTGTCAGGGATTTCCAGCGTGGCCTGAAACTGGCGCAGAGCAATTGCCCCGGCCGTCGCGGCTCCATTGAATTCGACATGACCTTCGGTGACCGAGACGGAAAGATGTCCTTCAAAGCCAACGGCGTTGCCTGCGATCATGATTGTCTGGCCGACAATGTCGAAGGGTTGGGGCTGAAGTATCTCAATATTCATAAATGAACTCCTTCGCAATGGATAGGGAATCATACCCCGAACAGGTTCCCGCACAAAATCAGACCGGTGGAAAATGGCCCATCACGCGCCCCTGTTGACGTTCTGTTCAGCCAGTAGGGGGTGCTCCATCTAGAGTCTGTTCAGTAATTCAGGCGTAGGCCACGCATCAGCGGGCAGGCCCAACCGCTTCTGTTCTGCCTGCACTGCCGCTCTGGTACCAGCCCCTAAAATCCCGTCGATTTTGCCGACGTCATAGCCACGCGATTGCAGTTTGCTCTGCAATTGCTTCATCTGTGCGCCGTTCAGGCCTGCTGCCGGATTGCCCGCGTCATAGATCTGTGCGCCCTCTAGCCTTGTGCCGAAATAGGCTGCTGTCAGGACGTAGGTAAAACTTTGGTTCCATTCGAAATAGACGTCGAAATTTGGATAGGCCAGAAAGGCCGGCCCTTTGTGCCCCTGCGGCAGGATCAGCGAGGCAGGCAGGTTGGCCAGCGAGCCGCTACGGGCCTGCACACCCATTGCCTGCCAGTCAGACACTGCACGAGGTTTGTCCGGCCCGGACAGCGACCAGTCCATCTGCGCGGGCACTGTCACCTCTTGCAGCCAGGGCTGGCCCGGCTGCCAACCCAGATGGGATAGCATCTTGCCACCTGACATCAGCGCATCCGGGGCCGAGGTTTTCAGCGAGACCTTGCCGTCCCCATCCCCATCCACGCCGTTTTCCAGTATGTCGCGGGGCAGCATCTGGACCATGCCGATTTCTCCGGCCCAGGCGCCCGTGGTGCGGGCGGGGTCGAAATTGCCCTGACTATACAGCTCAATGGCAGCGAAGATCTGGGGTCGGAACAACTCGGGGCGGCGGCAGTCATGGGCCAGCGTGACCAGAGCATTGCGGGTGTTGAAATCGCCCTGAAACGCGCCGTAGTCGGTCTCGAACGCCCAGAAGGCCAGCAGGACCCCGCGTGAGATACCATATTCGCGTTCGATCCGGTCGAAGACCGCATCGTATTTCTGCGACATGGCCTTGCCCCGGTCGATCCGGTTTTGTGAGATCAGGCGGCGGGAAAACTCGATGAAGGGTTTCTGGAACACGCCCTGCGCACGGTCGGCTCTCAGAACGGCGTTGTCCTGCTGGACGCCCTTGAAGAAGCCGTCGACGGTAGTTTTGTCGAACCCCTGCTGGACGGCCTCGGCCTTCAACCCTTTGACGAACGAATTGAACCCTCCGCCACATTGCGCGAAAGCAGGTGAGGTCATCAGGGCGGCGGCGAAAAGGCCGGACAGAAAGCGCATGGGGCGTCCTTTAGAAGATCACGTTGATCCCAACCCACACTGAGACGAAGCCAAGCGCAAGCCCCCAGACACGCCAGAGCATGTCGCATGCGCGGAAAACCTCTGCCGCGCCGATCTGACGGCGCGCATCGCCATTAACCCAGGCCAGATCGCGCAACTGCCCGTCATAGCTGCGCGGCCCGGCCAGTGCGACGTCGAGCGCGCGGGCCATGGCGGCCTCGGGCCAGCCTGCATTGGGCGAGATATGGCGACGGGCATCCTGCAGGATATCCCTCCAACGCGCCCATTGACCTGACAGCGCCACGATCATCAGGCAGGTCAGGCGCGCAGGGATCAGGTTCAGCAGGTCGTCGAACCGGGCCGAGGCCCAGCCAAAATCGCGGTGTTTCTCGGTGCGGTAGCCGATCATGCTGTCAGCGGTATTCACGGCCTTGTAGACCAGCAACCCGGGCAGGCCCGCCACCAGAAACCAGAAAGCGGGCGCGATAACGCCGTCGCTGAGGTTCTCTGCCGCGCTTTCGATCGCGGATCGGGCGACCTGTTCCTCGGTCATGTCACTTGTGTCGCGTGAGACGATCATAGCCACCTGCGCCCGCCCGTCAGCAACCGAGGCGTGTAGCCCTTCGCCGACGGCGCGGACATGGGTCACAAGCGACTTCTGCGCCAACAGGATCGCACAGACCAGAATCTCAACAACTCCGCCCAGCTGTGCCAGTCCCCAGCCGACACCAAGGGCGACCACGACCAGCAGGATCAGCGTGCAGACGCCCTTGGCGCGCCGTGCCGTGCCGTGGTTCAGCCGTTTGTCCAGCCATCCAACGGCATTGCCGATCACGACCGCGGGGTGCCGGATGCGAGACCAGAGCCAGTCCGGCTCGCCCAGTGCCGCGTCCAGACACATGGCGCAAACCAACAGAAAGGGGATGCTCACAGCGCGGCCTCCAGCCGATCCCACCCGTGTGCAGGGGGCAGGCCGAGGCGCAGATAGCGTTGGGAGTAGGGGAAGATGCGGCTCCAGATATGTGCCTGTGCCAACTGGTCCTGCCAAAGGGCCGCATCATTGACCTCGTAGAGGCGGAACAGGCTTGTGCCTCCGACCAGCCGTGCGCCTTTATCCGTAACCATGGCGTCCAGCCGGGTGGCCTCGTCCTCCAGACGCACGCGGGTCTCTCTCGCCCAATCCGAGTCCAGGAGGGCTTGTGTTCCGACCCGCAAAGCAGGACCCGAGACAGCCCACGGGCCGGTCAGGTCGTTCAGTCGGGCAATCAGATCCGGTGCGCCGATGGCAAAGCCCAGCCGCATCCCGGCCAACCCCCAGAACTTACCAAAGCTTTTCAGAACGATCACGCCGGGCTGTCCGGCCAGATGGATCAGTGAGGCACCGGGCACCACGTCGCAAAAACTCTCGTCGATGATGGTCAAAGGCGCGGTGGCGTCGCTGGCCTGCCACACCCGGCCATCCGGGTTGTTCGGATGCACGATCACCCGCGCCTCAGCAGGGCCGCTTTCCTGCACGTCCCAGCCTTGAGCCCGAAAGGCGGCGGCATGTTCGTTATAGGTGGGCATCGTGATCAGCACCCGGCCTTGCGCCGCCAGTGCGGGAATGCGCGCGATTAGAGCCGAAGCTCCGGGCGCGGGCAGGATTGCCGCCTGCGCCGGGACATTCCAGAATTGGCGGGCGGCTATGCTGAGCCGCTCGAACGCCCCATGATCGGGCAGTTCGGTCCAATCCGAGGGGTGCAGCCCTGCGATCGGGTAGGGATGCGGGTTGATGCCGGTGGACAGGTCGATCCAATCGCTGCGTGCGCCGCCATATTGCGCGATGGCCCCATCCAGACCGCCACCATGGTCGCGTTTCGCATGAGGATTCAATTCGCTATCGTTCATCCCACCGCATGTCCCAAATGACGTATTCGCCCCGCTTCAAGCGGATTTTCGCCGTTTTGACAAGCAAATCCGCGTGATCAGACCCGTCAGCAGGCAGAGTTAACACTTTGTTAAGGAAATGACGTGATCACGGGACTTGGGGGTCGGCACCACTCACCACACCAAGTGCCGAGGTTGTAGTATGAAAGTTTTGATTGTTGAGAGTAACCCCGATCTGGGTCGGGTCTGGAAAAGGCATCTTGAACGGCAAGGTGCCGAGGTGACGCTTGTGGCCGGGCAAGAGGCCGCGATACTGGCGCTCTATGGCTCGGAGTTCGAGATCATCGTGCTGGATCTGGTTCTGGAAACCGGCAGCGCTTTGGCCGTGGCTGATTTCGCCAGCTACCGCCGTCCTGATGCACGGGTAATTTTTGTCACCAACACCACCTTCTTCTCGGACGGGTCAATCTTTGCACACAGTCCCAATGCCTGCGCCTATGTGCAAAGCGGCACCCCGCCCGAGGATCTGGCGGCGATGGTGGAACACTACGCAGCGGGGCGCTGATCCCGTCCGTGCGGTTCAAGATAGTCAAGCGTCGGGTTAACCGGGATGATCCGGTGCGGATTGATGCTGTCGTGACTGTAGTGATAGTGCCGCACGATATGGTTCATGTTCACGGTCTGCGCGACGCCCGGCCATTGATATAGCTCACGCGTATAGGCCCAGAGGTTGGGGTAGTCGATCAGCCGGCGTTTGTTGCACTTGAAGTGCAGGTGATAGACCGGATCGAACCGGATCAGCGTGGTGAACAGCCGCCAGTCGGCCTCGGTCACGCGGTCGCCCATCAGATAGCGGTTCCGGGCTAGCCGGTCCTCGAGCCAGTCTAACGTGTCGAACAGTGGGTGGACGGCGGCATCATATGCCTCTTGCGAGGTGGCAAAGCCGGATTTGTAGACACCATTATTGACGTCCGAATAGATCCGCGCGTTGACCTCTTCGATCTCGTCCCGCATCACCTCGGGCCAGTAGTCATCGCGGTTGCCCGTGATCTCGTTGAAGGCCGAGTTGAACATGCGGATGATTTCCGAGCTTTCGTTCGAGACGATCGTCTCCTGCTGTTTGTCCCACAGGATCGGCACCGTAACCCGACCGGAATAGGCGGGGTCGGCCTTAGTGTAGATCTGATGGGCATAGTCCAGGCCGTAAAGATCATCTCCGGTCGCGCCGTGATCATCGGCTTCAAAACTCCAGCCCTTGTCCAGCATGTCCGGATGCACCACCGAGACTGAGATCAGATCGGTGAGCCCCTTGAGTTCGCGAAAGATCAGTGTCCGATGGGCCCAAGGACAGGCGTGGCTGACATATAGGTGATAGCGCCCCGGTTCGGCCTTGAAGCCACCTTTGCCGGACGCGCCAGCGCTGCCATCAGCCGTCAGCCAATTGCGGAATTGAGCGGCGCTGCGCTTGAATGCGCCGCCGGTGGATTTGGTGTCATACCAGGTGTCGTGCCAGGTTCCGTCGACCAGCAGGCCCATCTCGCGTCCTCCGTATCTGCGTTTCGACAAAGATAGGGTGCAGAACCCGGCCTTCCTATGACAGCCCGCGCGCATTCAGCCTGCACCTGCGCACATCACCGGCCTGAGATGCGCGCGCAACATCTGCGAGCGCTTTGATGTTATGTGGTCGGCTTCACTGGATTTTTACAGTTTTGCCTCCACAATAAGAGATATCGAAGGGGGGAAATTTGATGAGTACCTATGTTTCCAAGGAAATGAGCGCTGAGTTGGAGGCTGCGCGAATCGCCACTTTGAAAAAGACCAGCCGTTTGCGGGTGGAAATGGGCGACAATTACTTCAAAATTCTTAGATTGTGGAAGAATGGCTTTACAGTCGAAGCTGAAACCACGCCGCGTTTGCGCGGGTTGGTCGATATCCATGACGGCGCGAACCATTTGTATCAATGCCTGATCGTCGCGGACGAGGAAGAGGCAGGCGAAATGCGTTATGAGTTCAAGCGCAACACGGCGGCTTCCGACAAGGCGCCGCTGGATTTCTACCGAGCACCAGACGCTCCGATTGCTCTGCTGGGGCACGAGGATTGAAGCGCTTTCCCTAAGGCCAGTTTATCGAAAGGCGAGCTCGACCGCACGGAAAGGCCCCGTATGGCGGTTCAAACCAAACTCAAAGCGATCTAGGGTCGAATTTCGACGGTTGTTCCGGTCGGCGTCAGGCTCCAAAGCTGGGCCATCTCTTCATTAGACAAAGCGATACAGCCAAGCGTCCAGTCTCCGGGCAGGGTGAGGCCAACAACACCATTTGGTTGTCCGTGAATGAAGATATCTCCGCCGGGGTCGTTGCCCTGTTGCTGGGCGCGGGCGATGTCTTCGGGTTGAGGGTAGTCGATCCCAAGTGAAAGGTGGAACGCACTGTTCGGATTGCGGCGGTCGATGGTGAAAACTCCAACAGGCGTCTTACCGTCGCCTTCCTGCTCCTTATCTCCTTCCGGCGCGAAGCCCAGTGCGATTTCGGTTTGCAGTACGATGGCTCCGTCCAACGTTGCGGTTAGGCGACGGGCAGATTTTTCGATCAGTATGTGGTCGATCTGTGCGGCGTCAGGCGCCATGGCAGGCGCAGGAGGGCGCGGCCCGTATCTCAGCCAGCCGATCCAGCCAAGGGCTGCGATCAGAAAGACCAGCGTGATCCGGGCCAGCAGGCGCATCTGCTATTGCAGATCCCCGAACGCCTGTTTCAGCCGCGCGCAGGCCTCTTCGACGCGGGCGTGTTGGGTGGCAAGGTTGAAGCGTTCGAAAGTCTCGCCGCCCGTGCCAAACCCGGGGCCCGACGAGGTCGCGATCCGCGCGCCCTGACGCAGACGCCGGACAAACTCATCATGGCTCATCCCGGTGCCCGAGAAATCAACCCAGGCCAAATAGGTCGCCTGTAGGGGCATCGACCAAAGGCCCGGAATCTCGGCGATCGTGGCGTCAAACAGCTGGCGGTTTTTATCCAGATGCGCGACCTGAGCATCCACCCATTCCGCCCCTTCGGGCGTGTAGGCGGCGGTGATCATGGCCACGCCCAGGGCGCTTGGTTCATAGTCCAGCGTATCCAGCCGGTAGCGCATCGCTGCACGCAGCTTCGGGTCGGGGATGATCATGTTGCCGGTGCGCTGACCTGCAATATTGAAGGTCTTCGACGCTGCCGTAAGGGTCACGGTCCAAGGCCGCGCCTCGGGGGCTGCGACGTCCATCGGGACAAACTTCGCCTCTGGGTAAACCAGATCATGATGGATCTCATCCGAGACCAGAATCAGTCCGTTGCGCCCGGCGAATGCAGCCACCGAGCGCAGTTCTTCAGTCGTCCAAACCCGGCCCGACGGGTTTTGCGGCGAACACCACAGCAGCAGCTTCTCCGACCCATCCAGACGCGACTGCGCGTCGTCCAGATCAATCGCGTAGCTGTCTCCGTCGCGCACCAGCGGGCATTCCACCACGCGGCGTCCGGATTTGTTCACCTTATGGGCAAACTCATGGTAAACGGGCGTGAAGATCACAGCGCCATCGCCTGGATCGCTCCAGACATCCAGACAGAGGGCGATTGCATTGCCCAAACCCTGCGAGGTCAGCACCCAATCGGTGTCGATTTGCCAATCGTGGCGGGTTTGCATCCACCACTGAACCGAAGCCAGATATTCGGGGTGTTTCCACGAATAGCCAAAGACCCCATGTTCAGCGGCGCGGCGCAACGCATCAATCACGCAAGGCGCGGTTTGATAGTCGGAATCTGCCGTCCACATCGCCAGCCCATCATCGGGGGATACGCCGTAGAGTTGCTCCATCTTGTCCCATTTTGAACTGTGGGTGCCGCGGCGGTCGGTTGGGGTATTGAAAGTCATGTCTGCTCCATCTGTCGAGGCGAAAGCTAACTACAAATCAGGCGGGTGCAAGGGGGGCGTTGCGGCGACGGGCGGGATGCCCTAAATCAGCCTCATGAAACGCACTATTCTGATCCATCCCGATCCTCGCCTGAAAAAGGTCTGCGCCCCGGTTGCCGATCTGACAGATGATCTGCGCAAGCTGGCCGACGACATGCTTGAGACCATGTATGATGCGCCCGGCATTGGTCTGGCCGCGCCGCAGATCGGAGTGCTGGATCGCCTGATCGTTCTCGATTGCGTCAAGGAAGAGGGCGAGGCTCCTCGTCCGCTGGTCATGTTCAACCCCGAAATCATCGCCTCGTCGGATGAGACCAATGTCTACGAGGAAGGTTGCCTGTCGATCCCGGATCAATATGCCGAGGTCACGCGCCCGAAGGTCGTCGACGTGGCCTGGATGGACCAGAATGGCAACGCGCAGCAGGAAACCTTTGATGGGCTCTGGGCCACCTGCGTGCAGCATGAGTTAGACCACTTGGATGGCAAGCTGTTCATCGACTACCTCAAGCCGCTAAAACGGCAGATGATCACGCGCAAGATGCAAAAGCTCAAGCGCGAGAAGGCACGAACATGACCGTCCGCACCTGTCTGCAATGGCCGGACAAACGCTTGCGGACCAAGGCGGAAGATGTATCTGAGATCACCGATGAGATCCGCGCCATCTGGGACGATATGATCGATACGATGGAGGCGATGCCCGGTGTTGGCCTCGCCGCGCCTCAGATCGGGGTGATGCTGCGTCTGGCCGTTGTCGATGGCTCGACCGAGCGCGGTCGGGTGGTACGACTGGCGAACCCGGAAATCCTGCACAGCTCGATCGAGTTGCGCGAACATGATGAGGCCAGCCCGAATCTGCCGGGCGTGTCGGCCAAGGTAAAGCGCCCTCGGGCCGTGACGGTCAAATTCCTGAACGAACAGGGCATCATTGACCGCCGCGATTTTGTGGGGATCGAGGCCACCAGCGTGCAGCACCAGATCGACCATCTGAACGGCCGGATGTATTTCGACCGCCTCAGCAAGGTCAAACGCGACATGCTGTTGCGCAAAGCCAAGAAACAGGGGTAGGTCGGGCTTCAACCCGGCACCCGGAAACCGTACCGGAGCGGAACATGCGACTAATTTTCATGGGCACGCCCGATTTCTCGGTCCCGGTATTGGATGCTCTGGTAGATGCAGGGCATGAGATTGCCGCCGTCTATTGCCAGCCTCCGCGCCCTGCTGGCCGGGGCAAGAAAGACCGCCCGACACCCGTGCATGCGCGCGCCGAGGCGTTGGGGCTAGAGGTCCGGCACCCAGTCTCGCTGAAGTCGCCCGAAGAACAGGCCGCGTTTGCCGCCTTAAACGCGGATGTGGCGGTAGTTGTCGCCTACGGCCTGCTTCTTCCGCAAACCATTCTGGACGCACCCGTGCAGGGTTGCCTAAATATCCATGCCAGCCTGCTACCACGCTGGCGCGGGGCCGCGCCGATCCATCGCGCGATCATGTCGGGCGACGCGGAAACCGGCATCTGCATCATGCAGATGGAGGCGGGTCTGGACACGGGTCCCGTCCTGATGCGTCGGGCCACGCCGATTGAACCTGAGGAAACCACCGCGCTGCTGCACGACCGGCTCTCGACCATGGGGGCCGCGTTGATCACCGAGGCGCTGGCTCAATTGCCGGACCTCACCCCCCAGCCACAACCCGAAGAGGGCGTCACCTACGCCTCAAAAATCGACAAATCCGAGGCGCGGATCGACTGGACCCGCCCCGCGCTTGAGGTCGACCGCCAGATCCGGGGCCTGTCGCCCTTTCCCGGCGCGTGGACCGGGATGGAGGGCGCGCGCCTCAAGCTGCTGGCTTCGCGCGTGGCCGAGGGGCAGGGCATTCCGGGAGAGGTCCTGACACCCGAATTGCATGTCGCCTGCGGGCAGGGCGCGGTTGAACTGTTGCGCTTGCAACGGGCAGGCAAAGGCGCGCAGGATAGGGAAACCTTTCTACGGGGCTGGCCCATCCCGGTCGGCACTCGCCTGACGTCGGAGTAGAGACAGATGTTCATGGTCCTGATGGGCACCGTCGTGATTGCCGGGATAGTCGGCTACCTCTCTGAGAAGACGGAATTCACCCATAATGGTTACCTGCAGTCCATCATCATCTGTGTTGGCGGAGCATTCCTGTTCTACTTCGTGCGCATCATGTTCGGTATCAGCTTTGGCCCGCCTGGGCTGGACGCGGTTCTATCCTCAATCGGTGCGCTGATCATCGTGCCGACCCATTGGAGGCGATGACATGCCCGTTGTCGCCCTGATCGTGATCGGAGCCGCCGCAGGGTTCCTCGCCACCCGTCTGATGCGGATCGAGGCTGACATCCCCACCACCATGCTGATCGGTATCGTCGGTGCCCTGGTCGGCGGGTTCCTGTTGCGTGCACTTATCACCGTTTCAGGCTGGCTGTCCGGTTTTGTGGGGGCCGTGCTGGGCGCGTTGCTGGTGATCTGGATCTGGCAGAGCTTAAAGCGCCGTTAAGGCTTGACCTTTTCCTTCGGTCACCGCCTGATCAAGCCGAGTTTTCAAGCAGGTGACCCATGTCTTATGATCTGAACGCTGGTGATGTTGCCCTGATGGGCGTTCCACTGGATTTGCATTCCTCATTTCTGCAGGGTCCGGCCTTCGCGCCCGGTCGCATTCGCGAGGCGTTGCATTCCGGTGCGGCCAACCTGACGGCCGAGGATGGCACTGATCTGGGGGCCACGGATCGGTTCAAGGATACCGGTGATCTGGATGTGTTCGAGATGCGCGGGCAAGAGCCGATCGACCGGATCGAGGCCGGTGCTGCCGCACGTATCGAAACCGGTGCGCGGCTGTTGTCTCTTGGCGGTGATCACTCGGTCGCCTTCCCGCTGATCAAGGCCCATGCCGAGCGGTATGAGGGGCTGAACATTCTGCATGTCGACTCGCATCCTGACCTGTACGATACGCAGGATATCGGCCCTCTGGGGCATGGCTGCCCTTTCGCGCGGGTGATGGAGACCGGCAAAGTAAAACGACTGGTGCAGGTCGGTATCCGTACCATGAACAAGCACCAACAGGAGCAGGCGGACAAGTTCGGGGTCGAGGTGATCGATATGCGCAATTGGCGTCCCGATCTGGAGATTAGCTTTGATGGACCGGTCTACCTGTCTCTGGATCTCGACGCGTTGGACCCGGCCTTTGCGCCGGGTGTGTCACATCACGAACCCGGCGGACTCAGCACGCGCGAGGTGATTAACCTGATCCATCGGTTCGAGGGGGAGTTGGTCGGCGCGGATATTGTCGAACTGAACCCCCATCGCGACCCCTATGGCATGACCGCGATGGTGGCTGCGAAATTCGTCAAAGAGATCGGCGCGCGGCTGTTGTCGCGCTGAATTCAGCGCGCGTCGCAGGTGGCGTGGGATCCCAGTCGCGTCGCGCGCGTGGTGGCCATGTCGTAGCCGTTGGCCTCGGCGGCTGTCAACCAGTGCATTTCGTCTTCCGAGGCGACCTCTAGCGTGTACCAATAGAAATCTTCGGACACGCCGATATCGTCATAATAGTCCAGATATCGGTCGTGTTCGGGGTCGTCCTCGGGCAGTTCGGTGGCGATGATGCCACCTCCGCCCCAGCTATGAACGCCGACGCAGGCGCCCGGCTGCAAGGTGCGCCTGTTGCCCGCCAGAAACAGGTCGGTCCCCCCCGAGGCGACCATGCCGTCGGACGGCACCACCGTGTCAAAACCCCGGTTGCGCACCTCGCGCGAGAAGATCACGTTGGCATCGTCATCCACCGACCCTTCGATGCTTTGCAAAACAAGCGTTTTGATCTGCGGGTTGTCGGCTGCCACCTCTCGGAACGCATCCAAAGTGGTGTGGTCGATGGCTCCGGTGACAACGATCTGATCGCCCTGGGCCACGAATTGCGTCGGGCTGTAGGGTTCCGCGCAAGAGGCGAGGCAAAGCGCACTGGCGGCAAGCAAAGACAGGGCAGGTTTCACAAGCGGGCCTTCGTTTTGTTTCGGGCGGCGCACGCCTTACTGGCGTGGCGGGCGGGCTTTGTAGACAGGAAGCCTCCAGCCAAAGATAAGCGATCCGGCGCGCAAGGCCCAGCAGGTCGCTGCACATAGCGCCAGAGCGGGCAGGCCCTCGAGCCCAAGCCGTGTCGCGACCACTGCCGTCAAGGCACCGGCAAACGCTGCTGAAACGTAAAGTTCTCCCTGTTTCAGAACCAGGGGGACCTCATTGCAGACCACATCGCGCATCAACCCGCCCAGACATCCGGTGGTGACGCCCATCAGCACCACGATGGTGCCGGATTGATCCAGCGAAAGCGCTGCTCCAGTTCCCGCAGCAACAGCTATGGACAAAGCAAAACTGTCCAGCCAGATCAGCCAGCTATAGCGGCTTTCGACCAGATGCGCGGTGAAGAACACCAGAACAGCGGCCCCGACAGCGATCAGGATGTAGTCCGGCTGGCCGACCCAGAAGACGGGATGGCGATCCAGCAGCAGGTCGCGCACGGTGCCGCCTCCGACCGCAGTCAGGCAGGCGATGAAGGCAAAGCCCACCAGATCAAGCTGCGCCCGGCTGGCCACCAGTGCCCCAGTCAGCGCGAAGATCAGAACCGAGGCATAGTCCAGCAGGGCAAGCGCGCTCACTTCTGCGCCTTTACGGGTTTGAAGGGGGCCATCCCCGCGCGGGCCAGTTCATCCGCTTTTTCGTTTTCGGGATGGCCCGCATGGCCTTTGACCCATTCCCATGTCACATCATGACGACCCTGCGCTTCGTCCAAACGCCGCCATAGGTCCACATTCTTGACGGGTTTCTTGTTTGAGGTTTTCCAACCGTTCCGCTTCCACCCGAAAATCCACCCTGTTACGCCGTTCTTCACATAGGCGCTGTCGGTCACGACGGTGATTTTGGACGCGCGCTCCAGCGCCTCCAGCGCACTGATGGCGGCCAGCAGTTCCATCCGGTTGTTGGTGGTCTCGGCCTCACCGCCCTTGAGTTCCCGTTCTTTCAGGATCGAGTCCCCCTGCATCGCGCGGAGCAGAACGCCCCAGCCACCGGGACCGGGATTGCCGGAACAGGCACCATCGGTATAGGCAAATAGCTCAGGCATGGGCGGCAAGCCCAATCCAGTCCGAGACCGAGCCATCCAGCCCGGTTCCGCTGCCAAGTCGTCGTGCGGTGACGGTAAAGCCCGCCTTTTGAAGATAGGTTTTCAAGTCTTCCTCGGAATAATAGCTGTAGAACCGCCCCAAACGATCCGACCCTTCACCCTGTCCCAGCTTCATGGCGATATAGAAGACGCCCTTGGGTTTCAACGCCCGGTGAATGGCGGCCAGATGGTTCGGGAAATCCGCGCGTTTGGCGTGTAGAAGGCTGAAATTGGCCCAGATGCCGTCATAGACATCCTCGTCCTTCAGGTCCGAGAACGCCGCCTGGCGGGCGGAAACGCCAGGGTGCGCCGAGGCCAGCCGGACCATCTCGGCCGAGGCATCCATGGCCTCAACCTGTAGCCCCGACTTCGCCATGATCACTGATGAGGCACCGGGACCGCAGCCCAGATCCAACACCTTTCCGCCCGTTGGTACCGCCTGAATGAAACGGGTCAGTTGTGGGTCCTCGGTGTTCGCTTCATCAGTCAGATCGGCATAGCGCGCGGCCTGTTCGTCATAGACTGAGATCGTCTCACGATCGCTCATAGATACACTCCGACGGCCAGGCACAGCAGGACGATGGCCGTCAGTAGGATACGCAATCGCATCCACCAGCGCGGCGCGAGGCCCCAATACCAGAACAGGGCGTCTAGAACCAAAAGCCCGGCAAAGCCGATCATCAGATTGGTGCCGGCGCTGATCGGCCCACCGCCTGTCATGAAGAAAGCCCAAAGGGCGGGCAGCACCGAAAGGGTATAGCCCACGGTCGCCTTGCTGCCCGAGGTCTTGGTGGCGAAGCCCCACAACACACCGGACATGAAACTCAGGATAACCGAGCCATAGAAAAGCTGGATGTAAGGCCCTACGAAGCGAGAGCCCAGCTCGCGCGTACCCAGATCGTGCAGGTCCGAGTTCAGATAAGTCAGTGCCCCCCAAATGAACGGGATCAGCCCCGCCAACCCCAGATAGAGCGCGGATTTGGGGACGCCGTTCATGCTGGTTGCCTCAGCACGCGGGGGACTTTGAACTCGACGTTTTCGACGGCGGTTTCAACAAGGTCGACGGTGACGTCGTAGTGATCGCTGAACGCCTCGATGACCTCATTGACCAACACTTCGGGGGCTGAAGCCCCGGCAGTGATGGCAATGCTCGAAATCCCGTCAAGCGCCCGCCAGTCGATATCGGTGGCGCGTTGAACCAACTGCGCATAGTTGCATCCGGCGCGCGAGGCGACTTCGACCAATCGCCGCGAGTTGGACGAGTTCGGCGCGCCCACCACCAGCAGCGCATCCGCTTTCGGCGCGACGGCTTTCACGGCCTCTTGCCGGTTGGTTGTGGCGTAGCAGATGTCTTCCTTGTGCGGGCCGACGATCTTGGGGAAACGCTCTTCAAGCGCTGCGATGATATCCTTGGTGTCATCGACCGACAGGGTGGTCTGGGTGACAAAGGCCAGCTGATCGGGATTGCGGACCTGAACCGTGGCAACATCTTCGACGGTTTCGACCAGCAGCACCTCACCTTCGGGCAGCTGTCCCATGGTGCCGATGGTCTCGGGGTGGCCTTTGTGGCCGATCATGATCATCTGCAGGCCGTTGTCCGAGTGGCGCTGCGCCTCGACATGGACCTTCGAGACCAGAGGGCAGGTGGCATCGACATAGATCATCTCACGCCGGGCGGCGGTGGCAGGGACGGATTTGGGGACCCCATGAGCCGAGAAGATCACCGGCCGGTCATCTGGGCATTCATCCAGTTCCTCGACAAACACGGCCCCCTTGGCGCGCAGCCCGTCGACCACGAATTTGTTGTGGACGATCTCGTGCCGGACATAGACCGGCGCGCCCCATTTCTGCAGCGCCATCTCGACGATCTTGATGGCACGGTCTACACCCGCGCAGAACCCGCGCGGCGCGGCAAGGTACAAAGTCAATGGCGGCTTGGTCATGTCGCTGTCTCCTTGCGCCACAGGTAGGTCTTTTCACGGCCTTGGTCCAGACAGGGCGGCGTCATTGATCTGACATGAATCACTGATAGCCCTTGGGTGTTTCAGTACCAAACCTTAGTTAAAGAAGCGCGGCCAGGGTTTCATACCCTGACCGCGCTAATCTCATCCCCAATTGTGACGCCGTCGGCTAGTGCCCGCCAGCGGCAGCAACACTGCGTGGTTCGGTCGGCATTTCCCGAGGCGGGCGGCCGATCACGTCGCGCAGGTCTTCCAGTTCGATGAAGTTGTCGGCCTGGCGGCGTAGCTCGTCCGAGATCATCGGAGGCTGGCTGCGGATGGTCGACACGACCGAAACTCGTACGCCCTGACGTTGCAGGCTGGCAATTAGCGGGCGGAAATCCCCATCGCCCGAGAACAGCACAATATGATCAACACGTGGCGCCAGTTCCATAGCATCGACGGTGAGTTCGATATCCATATTACCCTTCACCTTCCGACGCCCCATGCTGTCGGTGTATTCCTTGGCCGGTTTGGTCACCATGGTGAAGCCATTATAGTGCAGCCAGTCAACAAGCGGTCGGATCGGAGAGTACTCGTCATTCTCCAGCAGCGCTGTGTAGTAAAAAGCACGCAGAAGCTTGCCACGGCGCATGAATTCCTGCCGCAGAAGCTTGTAGTCGATGTCGAAGCCAAGTGCTTTTGCGGCGGCATAAAGATTCGAGCCGTCGATGAACAGCGCTAGCCGTTCGTCCTTATAAAACATAAATAGGTCCTTCCGGTATAATCCAGCCCGCTGCGCGTTTAAGAGTGAGTGGTGTAAAATTAAGCGTGCTGGTGTGCCTATAATTAGGGCTTTTAATGCGCATCGCAAGTATGCATTTGGCCGAATATGGGGGTATTAATGGGCAAAACCACGTCAAATGCAGTTGTTGCGATGGGCGCAAATCTCAATCTGAGCGGACTAGGGCCCAAGGTGACACTTCGCAACGCAATAAAAGCGCTTGCGGACCGTGGTGTGGTGATTCGCGCTGAAAGCCGATTTTTTGAAACGCCCTGTTTCCCTCCGGGTGCGGGCCCCGACTACGTCAATGCCGCCCTTCTGATCGAGACTGACCTTCCGCCTGCGCAGCTGCTGGAGGTTCTGCATGAGGTCGAGCATGAGTTCGGTCGTGAGCGGGTGCAGCGCTGGGGGATGCGGACGCTGGATCTGGATCTGGTGTGCTACGATGATCAGGTGTTGCCCGATCCCGCCACCTTCGATCGCTGGCTGAGCCTGCCCGCGGATGCACAGCGTCAAGAGACCCCGGAGCAGCTGATTTTGCCCCATCCCCGACTGCAGGACCGGGCGTTTGTGCTTGTGCCCATGGCCGACGTGGCCCCGGATTGGCGCCATCCAGTTCTGGGTCAGACCGTCCAGCAGATGCTCGAGGCGCTGCCAGCGGAAGACATCGCCGCGGTCACACCTTTGTAGATTGGTGGATTTGCGCTATTTCCTGCTTGTCAAGGCGCTCAATCGGTCTTAGATACAACGCTTCCTGATATGGACTCAGCAACGGAGTAGCGTTCCATGGCCCGCGTGACGGTTGAAGACTGCGTAGACAAGGTTCCCAACCGGTTTGAACTGGTGATGCTTGCCGCCCATCGTGCGCGTGAGATTTCCGCCGGTGGACCGATCACTGTGGATCGTGACAACGACAAGAACCCCGTTGTCTCGCTGCGTGAAATCGCCGACGAAACCCAGAGCGCGGATGAACTGCGCGAGCGTCTGATCGAGGCCAACCAGACCCAGATCGAGGTTGATGAGCCCGAAGAAGATCAGATGGCTCTGCTGATGGGCGCCGAATCGGACAAACCTGCCGAAGATGACATGTCGGAAGAAAAACTCCTGCGTGCTCTGATGGAGGCTCAAGGGCAGGGGTAAGCCCTCAAAACGAAGGTGCGGACCGGATGATTTCTGCTGACGACCTGATTGCGCTGGTCCGCAATTATAACCCAAAGACAAACGCTGAACGCATCGCAAAGGCCTATGAATTCGGCCAGCAGATGCACGAAGGGCAGTTCCGGCATTCCGGCGAGCCCTACTTTACCCATCCCGTTGCCGTTGCCGCCATCCTGACCGAACAGCGTCTGGATGATGCGACAATTATCACGGCGCTTTTGCACGACACGATCGAAGACACTAAAGCCAGCTATGGTAAAGTGGCCGAGCTGTTCGGGGATGAGGTCGCCAAACTGGTCGATGGCGTCACCAAACTGACCAACCTGCAACTCTCCAGTCGCGAAACCAAACAGGCCGAGAATTTCCGCAAGCTGTTCATGGCTATGTCCAAGGACTTGCGGGTCATTCTGGTTAAGTTGGCCGACCGTCTGCACAACATGCGCACCATAAAGGCGATGCGCCCCGAAAAGCAGATCGTCAAAGCACGCGAGACCATGGATATCTACGCGCCGCTTGCGGGCCGAATGGGCATGCAGTGGATGCGCGAGGAGCTCGAAGACCTCGCCTTCCGTGTGCTGAACCCCGAAGGGCGCCAGTCGATCATCCGCCGCTTTATCACCCTGCAGCGCGAAACCGGAGATGTGATTCACCGGATCACCGGTGACATGCGCCATGAGCTGGAGAAAGCGGGCATCGAGGCAGAAGTCTTTGGTCGCGCCAAGAAACCCTACTCGATCTGGCGCAAAATGCAGGAAAAGGATCAGGGCTTCTCGCGCCTGTCTGACATCTACGGGTTTCGCATCATCACCGAAACCGAGGAAGACTGCTATCGCACCCTCGGCGCGATCCACCAGCGCTGGCGCGCGGTGCCCGGCAGGTTCAAGGACTATATTTCTCAACCGAAATCGAACGGCTACCGCTCGATCCACACCACTGTCTCGGGGCGTGACGGCAAACGGGTCGAAGTTCAGATCCGTACGCGCCAGATGCACGATGTGGCTGAAACCGGCGTGGCCGCGCACTGGTCTTATCGCGACGGCGTCCGGACCGAGAACCCGTTTGCGGTCGACCCCGCCAAGTGGATTTCGAACCTGACCGAGCAATTCGACAATGAGGAAGATCACGAAGACTTCCTCGAAGCCGTCAAGCTTGAGATGTACTCGGACCAGGTATTCTGCTTCACGCCGAAAGGCGATGTCGTGAAGCTACCGCGTGGGGCGACGCCGATTGATTTTGCCTACGCCATCCACACCCGTATCGGCCATGCATGTGTCGGAGCAAAAGTCGATGCGATCCGCGTGCCGCTCTGGACCCGGCTGAAGAACGGTCAGTCGGTCGATATCATCACCGCTGATGGCCAGACCCCTCAGGTCACTTGGCTTGAGATCGCGGTCACCGGCAAGGCCCGCACCGCGATCCGCCGCGCCCTGCGCGAGGTTGACCGCGAACGATTCATTAAACTTGGCAAAGAGCTTGCGCGTTCCGGGTTCGAACATGTCGGCCGCAAATCCACCGATAAGGCGCTGGATACAGCCGCCAAGCACCTGCGTCTGAAAGACCGGCATGAGCTGTTGGCACGTTTGGGCAGTGCCGAACTGACAGCCCATGATGTGGTCAGCGCCGTTTATCCGGAACTGACACAGGATGACGGCGATGCGATCCCCCTGCGGCGCGCCGTGATCGGTCTTGAGCCAGGTCAGAAATTCGACCGCGCCCCCTGCTGTCAGCCCCTGCCGGGCGAGCGGATTGTCGGCATCACGCATCGGGGTAAGGGCGTCGAGGTTCACGCCATCGACTGCAACCGCCTGGGCGCATATGAGAATGAGCCCGAGCGGTGGGTCGATCTTCACTGGCATTCTGGCACCCACCCGGCAGTCTATGGCGCGACACTTGACCTCACCATCGGCAACGATGCAGGCGTACTGGGGCGTATTTGCACATTGATCGGCGAGAAAAAGGCCAATATCTCGAACCTTGAGTTCGTCGACCGCAAACCGGACTTTTACCGACTGCTGATCAATGTCGAACTGCGAGACCTTGAACAATTGCATTCGCTGATGCTGATGCTCGAGGCAGAAAGTGACGTGGCCGCTGTCGAACGGTACCGAGAGCGTGAAAATGCCGCCCTGCCGGCTGGTTGAGATGAGGTGATCAGGAGTGGTTTTCAAGCGCCGAGATCGACGCTCTCCCATTCAGGCCGCATCTGAGTTTGTCTATCCACGTGGCGGATGGACCCGCGCCTTTCACTATGTCAAACATCGCGTTCGCCGTTTGCCAGACTCGCCCGAGCGGATCGCACGCGGTATCGGGGCAGGGGTGTTTGCAGCGTTTACACCCTTCTATGGCCTGCATTTTCTGGTCGCCGCCATCGGCGCGCGCCTGCTCAACGGCAATATCGTGGCTGCCCTCAGCGGCACGTTCTTCGGCAATCCGCTGACCTATGTTCCTATCGGTGTCATCTGCTTGCAGACGGGGCATTTCCTTCTGGGTACCGAATTCGAGAAAAGCGAAACCCGCGGCTTGATGGGGAAATTCGCGGATGCCATGGGCGATCTGAAGAACAACTTTCTCGCCATGTTCACTGACCGCGTCGCAGATTGGCACGGTTTGGGCTTATTCTACCGCGAGGTGTTCTACCCCTATATGATCGGCGGCATTCTTCCCGGTCTGCTGGCGGGGGTAATCTGCTTTTACCTCAGCCTGCCGCTGATCCGCACCTATCAACAGCGCCGCCGCGCGCGGATCAAAGCGAAGTTTGAACAAATCAAGCGTCTGGCCGAAACCGAGGCTGACACTTCGGTGGAAAAGGTACTAGCTTCAGCTCAAACCGTGAAAAAGGAATCGCGCGATGTCTGACACTTATCTGCGACTTGGTGTGAATATCGACCACGTTGCCACCGTGCGTAATGCACGCGGTGGGGCTTACCCCGACCCGCTGCGCGCCGCTAAACTGGCAGAAGAAGCCGGGGCCGATGGCATTACGGCGCATCTGCGCGAAGACCGTCGCCATATCTCCGACGCCGATATCGATGGTCTGATGGAGGTCCTCTCGGTCCCTCTGAACTTTGAGATGGCTGCCACCGACGAGATGCAGAAGATCGCCCTGCGGCACAAACCTCATGCGGTCTGTATCGTGCCGGAGAAGCGCGAGGAACGCACCACCGAAGGCGGGCTGGAAGTCGCGCGCGAGGAAAACAAATTGGCCCATTTCATCGCCCCCTTGCGCGATGTCGGCTGTCGTGTGTCGATCTTCATCGCTGCTGACCAACGCCAGATCGAAGCCGCCCATCGCATCGGGGCCGAGGTGATCGAGCTCCACACAGGCGCATATTGCGATGCCTTTGCCGAAGGCCGCATGGAAGACGCCGAGCGTGAGCTGGAAAGCCTGCGCCAGATGTCGACCTTTGCCCATACGCTGGGCCTCGAAGTCCATGCAGGCCATGGGTTGACCTATGAGACAGTGAAACCCGTCGCGGCCTTCCCCGAGGTGCGTGAGTTGAACATTGGCCACTTCCTGATCGGCGAGTCGATCTTTCTGGGCCTTACCCCCGCCATTCAGGAAATGCGCCGCCTAATGGATGAGGCGCGGGCGTGATCACGCCAGCTTTCATAGCGATCTGGTTTGCCTGGCTGATGGCAGGGGGTTCACCCGGTCCGGCCACCATGGGCATTGCCGGTACCGCTATGACTGAGGGTCGCCGCGCAGGGCTGGTCTTTGCACTTGGCATATGCGCAGGCTCTGCTGCTTGGGGAATCGCCGCCACGCTGGGCCTGTCGGCGATCATGCTGGCAAACGTCTGGGTCTTCGAGGTGATCCGTTACTTTGGTGTCGCCTATCTGGGCTGGCTGGCACTCAAGGCACTGCGCCGCGCGATGACCGCCGGTGAGGTTCCATTGGGCAAGCCAGTCACCGGGTCGCTGCGCACGATCTTTGCGAAAGGTGCAGCCATTCACCTGACGAACCCCAAGGCGATCCTCAGTTGGGGATCGATCTATGCGATCGTTGCCCCAAATGATGCCAGCCTATGGGTGTTGTTGGGATATTTCGGCCTACTTTATGCGGGATCGTTGCTGATCTTCATCGGTTACGCCTTCCTGTTTTCCTCGGTGCGTATGGTTAGCGCCTACCGGCGTGCTCGACGTTGGTTCGATTTTGCCTTTGCGGGGTTCTTCGGCGTCGCCAGCTACAAGATTTTGACGGTTCGGTTGTCGTGATCCTCGGAGTGGGTACAGACCTCGCGAATATCGAGCGCATTCAGCGCACGCTCGACCGTTTCGGCGACCGTTTCCGCAATCGCGTGTTCACAGAGACCGAGCAGCGCAAGGCCGAACGTCGCCACGACACCGCAGGTACCTATGCCAAACGCTGGGCCGCGAAAGAGGCGTGCTCCAAGGCGCTGGGCACCGGCCTGCGCATGGGTATCGCCTGGAAGGACATGGCGGTCAGCAACCTGCACACGGGCCAGCCCGTGATGCATGTAACCGGCTGGGCCGCCGACCGGCTGCACCAGATGACGCCAGAGGGTCATGAGGCGATCATCCACGTCACCCTGACCGATGACCACCCCTGGGCGCAGGCCTTTGTGGTGATCGAGGCGCGCCCGCTTCAAGAACCCGGTACGCAGCCTTGACTTGCCCCCGCATGGCCCGCATGTAGCACCCAACACACCAAGGAGCGAAAGAGCAGTATGGCCGAGGACGTCAAAACCGGAAATCCCATCTGGGAGACGATCAAAACCATCGTCTACGCCCTGTTGATCGCAGGCGTTTTCCGCACCCTGTTCTTCCAGCCCTTCTGGATCCCCTCCGGCTCGATGAAGCAGACCCTGCTGATCGGCGATTTTCTGTTCGTCAACAAGATGGCCTACGGTTACTCCTACGCCTCCTGCCCCAGCCTGATCATCCCCAGCGTCGGTCTGAATATAGACGCCGAGGATATATGCGGCTGGCTTCCGGGTGACGACAATACCCGCATATGGGGCGGAGAGCCCGAGCGCGGCGATGTGATCGTCTTCCGCCACCCTGTGACGGGCCGCGACTATATCAAACGCCTCATCGGCCTGCCGGGCGACCGCGTTCAGGTTCGCCAAGGGCAGATCATCCTGAATGGCACACCCGTCCCGCAACAAGCCGATGGCGTGTTCACTGAAGTGGCGGCTCCGCAAGGCCCGCAACGCCTGCGTCCGCGCTGCTCCAACGGTCCGGTGGGCATCGGTGGCGTCTGTGAGAAAGAGCGCTTTGTCGAGACCCTGCCCAATGGCGTATCCTATGACGTGCTGAGTATCGGCAATCAGGGGTCCGACAATACCGGCATCTACACCGTGCCCGAAGGCCACTATTTCTTCATGGGTGACAACCGCGATAACTCTGCCGACAGCCGTCTGCCGCAATCTGCTGGTGGGGTAGGCTATGTTCCTTACGAAAACTTGATCGGTCGCGCCGACCGTATCATGTTCTCGTCGGCTGGCCGGTCTATGCTGTTTTTCTGGACATGGCGCAGCGACCGCTTCTTCAAGGCGGTCAATTGAAGGTATCGGCCGACATAAAGGCATTTCAACACCGCTTGGGGTACGAATTCTCGAACCCCGAGCTGTTGGTGCGGGCACTAACCCACGGTTCAGTTTCGTCCGCCACCCGGCCCGATAACCAACGGCTCGAATTCCTGGGTGACCGCGTTCTTGGGCTCGTTATGGCGACAGCCTTGCTGGAGGCGGACAAGAAAGCCTCCGAAGGCCAACTTGCCCCTCGTTTTAACGCGCTGGTGCGTAAAGAGGCCTGTGCCGATGTCGCCCGCCAGATTGATCTGGGTGCGGTGCTCAAGCTTGGCCGGTCCGAGATGCTGTCCGGTGGCCGCCGCAAACAGGCGCTTCTGGGCGACGCGATGGAGGCAGTAATCGCCGCCATCTACCGCGACGCCGGGTTTGAAGCCGCTCGCGATGTCATCCTCGCCCTCTGGGGGGATCGAATCCACACGGTCGAATCCGACGCTCGCGACGCCAAGACTTCGCTCCAGGAATGGGCACAGGCCCGCGGCCAGAAACCGCCCAGCTATATCGAGGTCAAACGCAGCGGCCCCGACCACGCCCCGGTTTTCACCATCGCCGCCCGCCTGCAAGACGGGGCCGAGGCACAGGCTACCGCCGGATCAAAACGTCAGGCCGAACAGGCGGCGGCAAAGGCTCTTCTGGACGCGCTGCCCAAATAGCCCCGTTCATCTTCCAAAACCCGATCCGCTCTTCATCTGGCTAAAAATATCCCGGGGGTGAGGCCGGATGAAATCCGGACGAGGGGGCTGGCCTCCTCCCGGTTGGATTGGCGCAGCCAATCCAATCCCTAGACCACCCGGATATACCCGGTCAGACCAGTTTTCTGATGTTCGATCACATGGCAATGAAAGGCCCAGTCACCGGGATTGTCGGCGACCAGAGCGATCTCAACGACCTCATCCTTCAAAAGCAGCATGGTATCGGTCAGCAAAGGCGGCAGTTTGCGTAGGTTCGACTTCAAAGGCGTAAATACAAGCCCATGCAAATGGATCGGGTGCAGGTTCGGCGATTCGTTCCGTAGCCGCAGAACATAGCTATTGCCCATCTCCAATACGGCCAGAGGGCCAACGCCCTCGGTGGCATCTCCTGCCCACGGGGTCCGGTTGATCGACCAGAAATTATACCCCAGAGAGCCACAGAATCCGTTATTCGGCTCTCCACCCTCGGGCGTCCAGCCAAAGACGAACTCATGCAGCTCGGCAGTGGCGAGATCAGGCCGTGCAACCGGGTTCGGGGGCAATGGTTTCAACTCCCGCAAATCACGCGCAACATCCGCGCCCACGGCCCGAAGACGTGCCATCGGGCGATGCGGCTGACCCGGCAGTTTCGCGACCAGATCCACCATCTGCCCCTCGCCTGAGGGCATCGCCACCGCGAAATCCACCCGTTGGCCCGGTCCAACCAGCAGAGGGTCCTCGGCGCTTGGCAGGGGAACCTCGACAGCAACCGGATGCCCGTCCCAGGCGATGATCCGCGCCCTCGCGCCCTCAAGATGTAGCCGATAGATCCGGGTCGTATCCGTGTTCACCACCCGCAGCCGCACCAACCCGCCCGAGATGTGGTCATAGACAGGCGTATCCAGCCAATTCGCGGTTTGCAGATTGCCGAACGTTCCAGCCCGTGCCGCGCCGCGCTGGGTATAGGCGGGCAAGAACTGGTCTTCGTCATCCAGACGGAAATCGCGCAGGTTAATGACCTGTTCGCTGTCAAACCCGGGATCTTCGGCCTCGGAAATAACCATCACGCCGGTCAGACCATGGGCCATCTGCTCCATCGTCATGCAATGAGGGTGGTACCAATAGGTTCCGGCATCGGGGGGCGTGAACTCATAGTCGAACAGTTCATTCGGCCCCATTGGCATCTGGGTCAGATAGGGAACGCCGTCCATTGCGTTCGGAATGCGCAGGCCGTGCCAATGCATCGCGGTGTAGTCCAGTGTCGAGTTGCGTACCGGCAGACGCATCGCCTCACCCTGACGGCCCCGTAACACCGGCGGCGGCGCATCCGAGGACAGGCTGACCATCCCGGTCGTCACCTGATCGCGCAGTGTAAAACTGGCCGATTGGATGACCAGTTCAGGCGCGGCTGAGGCCAGCCCGAACCCTCCTAGTCCGATTGCCCCTGCGACGGCGCTGCTGCCCAAAAGGAACTCTCGACGTTTCATGATTTGCCTCTTTGATGAAATCCTCGCCTGGCTGTCATCGGCGTGGCGTGTGGCTACAGTTTCACTGCACACGACGGATCGCAATGCGACAAAACCCTCTGGCCCGCGCGGGCATTCTGCTATAGGGGTGCGCACTTGCAAACAGGATCGCAACACACATGACCACACGCGCCGGATTTATCGCCCTGATCGGAGAGCCAAACGCAGGCAAATCCACCCTTTTGAACCGCATGGTCGGGGCCAAGGTCTCGATCGTGACGCATAAGGTGCAGACCACCCGCGCGCGCATTCGTGGCGTGGCGATGGAGGGCGACGCGCAGCTGGTCTTTGTCGACACGCCGGGCCTGTTCAAACCGCGCCGCCGTCTGGACCGTGCGATGGTCGCCGCAGCGTGGGGTGGGGCGGCTGATGCGGATGTGGTTGTTCTGATGATCGAGGCCCATCGCGGCATCACCGAAGGGGTCGAGCGGATCCTCGAAGGTCTCGAAGAGATCGGACAAGGCCGCACCATCGCGCTGGCCATCAACAAGATCGACAAGGTGCCCTCCGAGAAGCTGCTGGCGCTGACCAGCGACCTGAACGCACGCTACCCTTTTGCCGAAACCTTCATGATCTCGGCCGAGAAGGGCCACGGCGTCGACGACTTGCGCAAATGGCTGGCGGGTGAGCTGCCCGAAGGCCCGTGGCTTTACCCCGAGGATCAGATCGCCGATCTGCCCCTGCGCATGATCGCCGCCGAGATGACGCGCGAGAAGCTGACCCTGCGTCTGCATCAAGAACTGCCCTATCAGCTAACCGTCGAAACCGAGAGCTGGGAAGAGCGCAAAGACGGCTCGGCCCGGATTGATCAGATCATCTACGTCATGCGCGACGGCCACAAAGGCATCGTGCTGGGCAAAAAGGGCGAGACGATCAAGGCCGTCAGCCAGGCCGCGCGGGCGGAATTGGAAGAGTTCCTCGACCGCAAGATTCACCTGTTCCTGCAGGTCAAAGTCCGGCCCAACTGGCTGGAAGAATCCGAGCGGTACTCGGAGATGGGTCTGGATTTCAAAGACGGCAACGCATGACCCGTCTGACCGCAGACTTCTGGGTCCATGCCTATCTGGCACGGCTGCGGTTTCAGGAAATCCCGGCCTTTGTGGTGGCGCATGGCGACGAAACGGCGGGTGCGGTTCTGGTCAAGCTCAACACACTCGACGGGCAGGCGGTGGCCTTCCAACGCAGCTTTGACCTGATGAGCGGCGCGCGCAAATGGGTAGAACTCTCCAGCGGCGCCGAGGGTGATGTGGACGAGGCCATCCAGCGCCAGCGCAACTTTGACCCTGATCTCTGGGTGATTGAGGTCGAAGATCGGCAGGGGCGGCATTTGCTGGATGAAGAGGGGCTGGAATAGCCCCACCCACAGGGACTTGGACAGGCGGCTCAAACCGTTTAGTTTGAAGGGCAGGTCGGCAAAGGCTGATCGTTGAGAAAACCGCAAAAAGGTCAGGTGTTGGCGTGGCTGAAACACTCGCTGAGAAACTTGAAAAATCGAATCTGGGCCATTGGATGCAGCGATTCGAAGGCTTCATGGTCTTCATTGGTGTTGTCGGCCCCTTTGCTACGCTTCCGCAGCTGATCAAGCTGTTTTTCACCCACTCGCAACACGCCACCGGCCAGTCGCTTTTGTCCTGGTCGCTTTATGCTGCGCTGTCATTTCTGTGGTTTGCTTATGGGTTGGTGGTCGGGAAGCTGCCGATTTACGTGGGCAATGGGATCTCGATGATCCTCAACCTGTTGATGGTGGTTGGTATCCTGATGCACGCGGGCCTAACGTTCTGAGTGGGCATTAGCCCAGCACCAGCGGCTCCAGCGACACCCGCAGCGATACGGCGGCGAAAAACAGAACACTGCCTGCCAGAACGAAAACATGCCAGATCGTGTTGTGATAGGGCATCCAGTCGGACAGGTAGAAGATGACGCCTGCGGTATAGACTACGCCTCCGGCAATCATCAGAGCGAGTACCGAAGGTGGCAGCTCGTCCAGCAAAGCGTGCCCGCTCCAGACGGCGGCCCAGCCCATTCCCAGATACAAGACCAGCCCGATCCAGCGAAAGCGGTGCGGGTCCACCATTTTCAGCACCGACCCCAGCGTGGCCGAGGACCATAGGCCGATCATCAGCCCCGGGGCTTGCGCGCCGGACAGCAGCAGGAAGGGCGTGTAGGTGCCTGCGATCTTCACATAGATGCCCGAGTGATCCAGCCTGCGCAGTACCTCGGACCATCGGTCACTCACGACCATATTGTAGAGCGCAGAAAAGCTGAGCATCAGGATCAGCGTCACTCCGTAAATCGACGCACCCATCACCGCGTCCGGGTCAGCGCGATAAAGCATCGTCATAACAATCAGAATAGGAACCGAGATGAGGGCTAGAAACAAGCCCAGAACATGTACAACTCCGTCACTGATGCGCTCGGCCCGGCTATAGGCTGGCCGGATATGTGCAAAAGATCGCATGGTAAAAGGGTAGGTCCGCTGCCGTCCTCGGGCAAGCCTGCCGGGCTGAACTTATCGTGTAAGTGTCACAGCTTGCGGCGCTGGCGGGTGTTTTTCATCCCCTCTTCATCAAACCGCAATGCTCAGGTTGGATCATCGCCCGACTTTGGGTCTTTGTATCGGTTGAGGTCCAGAATACCCGCCTGAATTGGTTTGTCCCTCAGAAAACGGGCATGGATCTGATCGCTGATGGCCCAGAAATCTTCGCTGGTCCGGCGCACGCCGAAATCGGCGACCAGCTGCATCCAGTCTTCTTGAGTGGCAAGTGATTTCACAGCCTGAACAAAATCGGGCAATTGCGCCTCAGGCAGTTTGAAGAAGAAGTTTGGGTAGCTTCCGATCATCTCGGGCAGAATGGTCAGAACGTCTTTGTCAGGTTCTCGCCGGGCGGATTCGTCAAACAGGAAGGCTATGTTGGTATGGGCCTTGTCGTGGATCAGCGTAAAAACCTCGGCCTTCTCGTCGCTTGTCTCGACCACCAGCAAGGAAAGGTCGGGCAGGAACTTGACCCACGGCCCGGTCTGGCTGGCCAAGGCAGTCAGCGCATCCTGCGCGCAATTCGCGCCATCGCATCGGTTGATAGGATCGGAGAGCGGCCATAGCCCATTGCCGCGGGCCAGAAGCTGCAAAAGAAACTCCTGCTTCGGAGCGTTCGTTTCAAATGTGATCCCCGTGGGCATCGTGTCGTCGATGCGGCGGGTGTGCCAGAACGTGTGCAATCTGGCCAGAACGCCTCGGTACCAGTTTTCGTGCATACTCGGCCGCAGATTGCGTGGCATGAAGGTCAGGAAGCTGTCCTCACTCTCCATGCGCAATTCGTCCATGTAGATACGGGTCGCCAGTTGGTGTTCGACACGTCCGAACACATCATATCCGGCAACCAGATTATAGTAGATCCGTTCAAACACCGGATAGTCGATGACCCAGGCGGTTTCCGGGATATCGCCATGAAACCCAGTCAGGGCCGAGGCGTTGTCGAAGTGCCGAAATACGGTGATCAGGGCGTTCGGGTTAGTGCCCTCACCATCCCAGATCGCGTCATAGCCCCAACCGGTCTGATGCGCAGGGCTGTTGCGATAGCGGGTATCGCGGAACTCAAGGTACTGGGCCTGGTTCTGATGCGAGAACATGTGCAGGTCGCCCAAGCTTTGATCCACTTGCGAGACGGGTAGCTCAAGAAGCGCAGCGCCCTCGGCCAGAAAGCTTGGGTCGGTGATCGAGAGGTCGGCGTCGGGGTCAAGGAAACTGACCCAGAACCGGTCCTCGATGACGTCAACGGCAGTCTCTCCGTGACAGACAGGGCCTCGGATAAAGCTGCGGACAAAGAACAGCGCATCGTCCAAAAGGAATTGGTACCGGCTACGCGCGGGGATCGCCGCAAAGGTCGAGAACGGGTCTCCACCTTTGGCATCGCCATAGGAGGGCAGGTCGGTCAGTGCCCAGTTGGGTTGCAGGAACAACGCCTGAAACCGCACCATGCGATCAGGACTTAACGTGTAGACCAGATGTTCCTTGTGAACGATGGTCTCATCGACCTGTTGCAAACGGTAGAAGAAAGGGTAAGAGCCGGGATCATCAAACGGGCGGCGGGTGGCGATACTGTCGATCTTTTCTCCGTTGGGCGTTCTGGACCGGACGATTTGAAAGAACCGCCGTGGATCATCGCCTTCGAAATGCAGGCGGGCCAGAAACAGATGTTCGAACAGATATCGGTTCATCAATTGCGCACGCGGGTCGGGGGCGTTCAGGAAAGCTTCCCACGCGGCGACTTGCTCTTGGATATCGTCCGGCAATGGCATGACCGCCTCAGGCAAGGCTGCTCCGCTCTGCACCCAGTCTATCAACAGCGCATGCTCTGAGGCCGTCAGCGGAGCAGTCCCATAGGGCATTCCGGCCATTGGATGGCTTTCGCGGAAGGCGTCGAACTCCTGATCGGTTGGGCAGACCAAGGGGCGGTCAAGCGCCAGCCCCAACGTTTCTGGCAGCGGCGCGTTGGGAGGCAGAGGGTTCTCGGCCCCCAGTGCCAGATAGCTTTCCAGCAGGCTGGTCTCGCCTTGTGCCAGCGGAAGAACCGGATGGAACCCCAAATCCCGCCACCCCTCAACCGTTGAGGCATCCTGTCCCAAACGGGTCGGCTGGGCATCTTCCAGTCGCTGCGAATGGTAAACCGCCAGCTTACTGCCGCCGCGTAGCAGCCCCTCGGGCGAGGTCAACTTGACCTGACAGGGCGCATCGTAGCAGCCGTGGCAAACCACGCAGCGCTTGTCGAGAACTGGCTTAACCTGCGACCAGTCTGCCTGGGCGAATGCGGAAAGAGGGCTAAAACCGATCAAGCTTGCAATTAGCGTAACCCAAACTCTGCCTGACATCGTTGTCCTCCCGCCCATCGCGCGCCCAATCGTAATCATGGACCAAGCGTCTGGTTTGTCGAGTCCCCATCCCGCTTGCGCCCGCCGCGCAGTTGCGCTCTTGTGAGGCGACTGATTTTCAACCCCGACCGGAGCTTGCCTTGGACTGGCGCGATCACGGCATCTTACTGACCACGCGCCGCCACGGTGAAACGGCCGCGATCATCGAGGTCTTCACCGAGGCCCATGGCCGTCATGCGGGTGTGGTGCGTGGGGGAACCAGCCGCAAGATCGCGCCGATCCTGCAGCCAGGCGCGCAACTGGACGTGCTGTGGCGTGCGCGGCTTGAGGAACATATTGGCACTTTCCAGGTCGAACCTCTGCGCTCGCGCGCGGCAGCGGCGTTTTCCGGGCGTCTGGCGCTGGCGGGGCTTAACGCCGTGGTGTCGCTGTTGTCCTTTTGCCTGCCCGAGCGGGAACCGCATCCCGCCATCTATACCCAGACCGAGCAGTTGATGGATCTGCTGGGGCAAGATGAGATCTGGCCGTTGGCCTATCTGCGGTGGGAACTTGCGCTGCTTGAGGAGCTGGGCTTTGGCCTCGATCTGTCCTCCTGCGCTGTAACCGGCGCGACCGAGGGGCTGGTCTATGTCTCGCCCAAAACCGGTCGGGCCGTCAGTGTTGAGGGCGCCGGAGAGTGGGTCGACCGCCTGTTGCCCCTGCCGCCCTGTCTAAGGGGCGAAGGGACGGCCCCGGATTCTGAGATCGTGCAGGGGCTGAATACGACAGGGTATTTCATGGAACACCGCGTTGCGCCCGCGCTGGGCCATCATCCGCTGCCCGAGGCGCGGGCGCGGTTCATCGAGAGGCTTACTGGGCGGCTTTGAACACCATCTCGTGCCCGTCCTCATTGCGCAGAATAAGAACATCGCCCGAAACCTCGGATTGGGTCATCGCCAACAGGGCTGCGAAATACATGCCCTCGGCCTCAAGCGCGGCACAGGCGGCGCGGGTGGCGGCAAGGTCCTTGATCTCGAACCATGGATAGGGCGCGTTCAGCGTGCCATTGTAGCTATTGCAGGGGGCGTTGCCCGCGATTTTGCCCTCCTCGGGGAATTGCAGCAGGGCGCTGGCTTGAAAGGGCTGCCCGTCAATCTCTTGCAGCACCCAGGACCGGTCAGACGCGCCATAGGCCGCCACGGTTTCGTCGCGGTCGCATTGAAACAGCGCCATCAAGGGCAGAACGAGGGTCAGGCGTAGCATGGGCACAATCTAGCGCGACTTCGGTTTGTGCTGAACCGGATTCTCAGCTGCCCGCGCTGGCCGAGATCAGCTCTTCGCGTACTTCCAGCCTTGGCCGCCAATTGTAACGGTCGTCTTCCGAGATCTCGCCCCAGAAAAGGTCACCGCTCTGCCGCCAGGGGTCAAGGATCACGCCGTCCTTCAGGCTTTCCCCCCGCGCGCTGATCGCAGCCGAATGGTGGATGATGCGGAACGTGGTCGGAGGGGAGGTGGCCCAATGCACGTCCAACGTTTGAAAGTTCTCTTGCTGCAAGCGCCGGGTCATGGCCTGCGCCCAGTCATTGCATAGGCCGTAGTTGCGAAAGCCGTTGATGACCTTGGCGTTGTGAACGATCGGCGAATCCGTCACGTTCCAGTCGCGCTTCAATTGTTGTGAATAGCTGTACGAGATTTCCGCGGCGCGGCGGGCCTCGACCGGGTCGACATTAGGGCCAAGGTTGCGGATCTCAAGCGCCAGCCCATCGACATCCGCCCGTGTAACAGTCGAAGACGGAGCGCAAGCCCCAAGGGTCAGCATCACCAAGGCAGCAAACAGCGCGGTCAGGCGTATCACGTTCGTCTCTCCGTCCGGGTTTCCAGAGGTCGTGTAAGTGATCTGCGCTGGATCGGGAAGGGGGAAGTTGCAGTGAGAAGTGTCCAGAATTGGATCTGTTGGCGTTGTGGTATGCGTGGTTAGCGCCGCGCACAAAATGTGCAGTTCAAGAAAAAAACCCAGCGCGAACGCCGGGTTCAGTTGGGGAAATGAAGTTGCCGAATTTCGGTCAGCCCAGCAGGCGCCGTGCGATGACCTGTGCCTGAATTTCGGCAGCCCCTTCGAAAATGTTCAGGATACGCGCGTCGCACAGGACGCGGCTGATCTTGTATTCCAGCGCAAAGCCGTTGCCGCCGTGGATTTGCAAACCATTGTCGGCCGCGGCCCAGGCCACACGGGCCCCCAACAGCTTGGCCATGCCGGCCTCAAGATCGCAGCGCTGGCCGTGGTCTTTTTCCCAGGCCGAGAAATAGGTCAACTGCCGCGCGATCATGATCTCAACCGCCATCATCGCCAGCTTGCCGGAAACGCGCGGGAAGTTGATCAGCGATTTGCCAAACTGCTTGCGGTCCTGCGCATATTGCATCGCGATATCCAGCGCACTTTGCGCCACGCCGATGGCGCGGGCGGCGGTCTGGATGCGGGCGGACTCAAAAGTTTCCATCAACTGCTTGAAGCCTTTGCCTTCTTCGCCGCCCAGAAGGTTTTCACCCTTCACGTGGAAGCCGTCGAATCCCAGCTCGTACTCTTTCATGCCGCGATAGCCCAGCACCTCGATCTCACCACCGGTCATGCCGGGGGTGGGGAAGGGGGCCTCATCCGTGCCCGGTGTCTTTTCTGCCAGGAACATCGACAGGCCCCGGTGATCGGTGCTGTCAGGATTGGTACGTGCCAGCAGGGTCATCACATGGGTGCGGGCCGCGTGAGTGATCCACGTTTTGTTGCCAGTGATCTCATAGTCGCCATCGGCGTTCTTGACCGCGCGGGTGCGCAGGCTACCCAGATCCGAGCCGGTGTTGGGTTCGGTGAACACAGCGGTCGGCAGGATCTCGGCGCTGGCCAGCTTCGGCAGCCAGTTTGCTTTTTGCTCATCCGTACCGCCTGCGATGATCAACTCGGCCGCGATCTCGGAGCGTGTGCCCAGAGAACCGACGCCGATATAGCCACGCGATAACTCCTCGGACACCACGCACATCGAGGCTTTGGACAGGCCAAATCCACCGAATTCTTCGGGGATGGTCAGGCCGAAAACGCCCATCTCGGCCAGCTCTTCGATAACTTCGATCGGGATCAGTTCGTCCTTCAGGTGCCAGTCATGGGCGTGCGGTTCGATCTTTTCGACAGCATAGCGACGGAACTGGTCGCGGATCATCTCAAGCTCTTCGTCCAGACCCGACGCGCCGAACATGGTGGCTCCGGCCTGGTCTTCCATCAGGGATACAAGGCGCGAACGCGCAGCTTGCGTATTTGCCTGCGCCATCAGAGTCTGGATCTCAGAAGTCTGGAACCCGGACAGAGCGTCCCAGCCCAGCCCCAAATCCTGCAGGCGGACAACCTCGCCCTGGTTCATGGGGATACCACCAGCGACCTGATGCAGATACTCACCAAAGGCGATCTGGTGCAGCAGTTGCTCAATCTCGCCAAACTTGCCGTCCGCCTCAAGCGCTTCGGCCCAGCGTTGCATCTGCGCGAGGGACTGATGATAGGTCGCCAGCCATGCTAGCCCGTGGGCAGCTGTCTGGTTCGCCTCGATCAAAGCGCCCGAGACGCGACCGTCCGCCTCGACCATGGACCGCACCGAATCGCGTGCACGCTCAAATACAGCTTCGACCGCGGGTACGGCGGCTTTTGTCAGGGCCAGAAGGTCCGGCAAAATCGCAGCTGTCGTCATCTGGGTCATATCCTGTCCGTCATGGGCCATGAATCACGTCCTCTTTTGCGTCGTCTGGTCATATCATGCTGCACGTGCAGCGCAACAAAAATACTTATTACGCAGCGAAAAAGTTCAAATATTACCTTGGAATTTTTGCAGTGCAGAGAGCGCACAGGGTGATATCTAGACGGCATGACACTGTTTTCCACACTCTCTCCGACCGATCTTGCCCTGGCTGCTGCGATTGCGTGTCTAGCCGGATGGGTCAAAGGCATGGTCGGGTTTGCGATGCCGATGGTTCTCGTTTCGGGGCTGAGCATGTTCCTGTCGCCTGAGCTCGCGGTTGCCGGTCTGATCTTCTCGACCGTTGTGACCAATGGTGTTCAGGCGCTGCAGGAAGGGGGGCGGGCGGCTATTGCCTCGATCCGGCGGTTCCGGGTCTTTCTGAGCGTTGGTTTGATCTTTCTGCTGATCGGAGCGCAGTTGGTGACGCTGGTTCCAGCTTCGACCTTCCTGATGTTGATCGGCATTCCGGTGACAGCCTTTGCTTTGCTGCAGATCCTCGGGGTCACCTTTTCCCTCAAGGCGGCATCAGCGCGTTTCGAAGCGATCTTCGGAGCAATCGCCGGATTTGTCGGGGGGATGTCGGGCGTGTGGGGCCCTCCGACCGTGGCCTATCTGACGGCCTTGAACACCCCGAAGCAAGAGCAGTTGAGAGTGCAGGGCGTGATCTATGGGCTGGGCGCTGTGGCTTTGACAGTGGCCCATATCGGATCAGGGATACTGAACCGAGACACAGCACCGTTTTCGGCCGTTTTGGTCGTGCCCGCCCTTGCGGGGTTGTGGCTGGGGATGCGGTTGCAGGACCGCATTGATCAGGCCCTGTTTCGGAAAATAACCCTGTTGGTACTGTTGATTGCTGGGCTGAACCTCGTCCGCCGTGGTCTGTTCGGTTAGCGGATCACGCCCGCTTGTCCGCAAAGCGAAACGCGAAATAGAGGCCGAGCATCAGGAAGAAGAGGCCCGAGACGTCTCCGATCAGAAAGGCGATGTACTCAGCGGTCGCACTGCCGAAGGCTAAATTCGTCAGACCCGAGACCAGGAACGAAGTTACAACGCCGACGCCCATGATGCAGATCCAGCAGGGTTTTCGGTCGGCGCGCGGGAACAAATCCCAGCCGAGCCATTTGCAGAGATAGAAGACCGCGGGAACCGTTGTTACGGCGATTGCCATCGCCATAAGACGGCTGGGCAAGAACACATCGCTGCCACCGAGTGCTGCGAAAACGATGAAAACACCGGGAAGGAGGGCAAAGATCGCCCTCCAGCCCAATAGCCACGCGGACAAAACGCGCACGCCATGCGGCAGAAACAGCAGACTTGCCCGACTTGGATATTCGGGAAAGAACAAGTTCTGCAAAGGCATCAGGACCTCGAAAGTGAGGAAGGATGCGATCACATAGGCCAAAGAGGCAAAAAATGTTTCCGAGGCCCACTTGCGCACGTCGATCAGCCGTTGATCTGCCGGGGCGCGGCGTCACCGTGGTGCATGTACGATATACCGTCCGCGATTGGCTGTGCCGCTTTGCGACAGATAACCCTTTTCGACCAGCGACTTCAGCGCGCGGAAAAAGGTGGGCCGCGAAACGCTCTGGACCAGAGTGTGTTCGATCAAGCCGAATGTCCGGACTTCCTGATCGGCCTTCGATAGCTCTTCGGCCGCGTAATAAATGTCGCGCTCGACCGGAGAAAGCTGTTCAAGGCCTAGTGTGCGCTCCATGCTTTGCATAAGCTTGCGAAGTTCGGTGAGTTTCGAGATTTCGGTCATATCTTACCTGTCTTTGTCGTGCCAACTCAGCCAAAGCCGAAACCTGGAAATACGTCCAAACACCGTGGTGTTTGGTTGGTTTCATATTGACACTTTACCCCATCTACTTAGACTAGCGTCGTGATTAGGTTGCCCAATTCGCCGGTGTGAGTGTCCGCGCATGAGCTGCCCAAAGGTTATTTTAAGATTCGGCCCGGTGCAAAAGCTCCGGGCCAATTTAATGTAGCGACTGTAGCGTATCGGAAACTTCGGAACAACGCATTTGTATATGCTGTTTCCGCGCGGTAACCGGAAGGTGAACGCTCAGGCAAAGAAAAGGGCGCCGAAGCGCCCTTGATTCAGGTCAGCCGATGGCAACAGCCTTGATGTCTTCGTCGATGAACGGAATGTACTGTTCAAAGTTCTCCGCAAACATCTGCACCAGCTTCTCTGCCTGCTTGTCGAACGCAACCTGATCATCCCAAGTGCGGCGCGGATCCAGCAAAACCTCAGGCACTCCGGGAACCGAGACAGGCACGTCGAAGCCGAAATTGGCGTCCTTGCGGTACTCGGCATCGGCCAGCGAACCGTCCAGTGCGGCGGTCAGCAGAGCGCGGGTCGCCTTGATCGGCATCCGGCTTCCAATCCCGTAGGCGCCACCGGTCCAGCCGGTGTTGACCAGCCAGCAGGTTGCGCCGTGCTGGGCGATCTTGTCACGCAGCAGGTTGCCATAGGCCTCAGGGCGGCGCGGCATGAAAGGCGCGCCAAAGCAGGTCGAGAAGGTCGGCTGCGGTTCGGTCACGCCACGTTCGGTACCTGCTACCTTAGAGGTGAAGCCGGACAGGAAGTGATACATGGCCTGCGCCGGTGTCAGCCGCGCGATCGGAGGCAGAACGCCGAACGCATCACAGGTTAGCATGATGATGTTCTTGGGATGACCGCCCAGAGCGCTGCTGGACGCGTTCGAGATATACTCGAGCGGGTAGGCACAGCGCATGTTTGCAGTCAGCGAGTCATCATCGAAATCAAGTTCCTTGGTTTCGGGATCGAAGACCATGTTCTCGATTACTGTTCCGAATTTCGAGGTTGTCGCGTAGATCTCGGGCTCAGCCTCGGCGTTCAGGTTGATGGTCTTGGCATAGCAGCCGCCTTCAAAGTTGAACGTACCACGATCCGACCAGCCATGTTCGTCGTCACCGATCAGAATGCGTGCTGGATCGGCGGACAAGGTGGTCTTGCCGGTGCCCGACAGGCCGAAGAAGACAGCGGTGTCGACCGGGTTCCCAACGGCGTGGTTGGCCGAGCAGTGCATCGGCATCACGCCTTTTTCCGGCAGCATGTAGTTCAGCAGCGTAAAGACGGATTTCTTGTTCTCGCCCGCGTATTCGGTGCCGCCGATCAGGATCAGCTTTCGGTCGAAGTTCAGTGCAATCACCGTCTCGCTACGGCAGTTGTGCTTGGTGGGATCCGCTTGGAAGCTGGGGCAGTTGATGATGGTGAAGTCAGCCGTGAAATCATCCAGATCTTCGCGATCCGGGCGGCGCAGCAGATGGCGGATGAACAGGTTGTGCCAGGCCAGCTCGGTGACCATGCGCACGTTGATCGAGTAGGTCGGATCGGCCCCGCCAACGAGGTCCTGCACAAAATAGTCGCGGCCTTTCATATGGGCCAGCATGTCTTCGTACAGTGCGTCAAAGCCTTCGGGGCTCATGGCGGCGTTGTTTTCCCACCAGATGCTGTCGGCGACGCTGTCGGTTTTGACGACGTGTTTGTCCTTGGGCGAACGGCCAGTGAACTTGCCGGTGGTGACCAGAAAGGCCCCGCCATTGCCAAGAGTGCCTTCGCCGCGCTTCAGCGCTTCTTCGATCAGCGCCGGTTCCATGAAGTTATAATAGACATTGCCCAGACCCTCGATGCCCTGATCTTCGAGGCGGAATTGCGGGTTAACCCGTCCAGATGTCATGTGTGTCTTCTCCTGTGGCGGCGCGGAGGCAGTTCGGCCCGGTGCGCTCTTGGGGCAATCATGCCGGACGACTCCGGCGGACAGGCGTCCTCTTATCATGGTCGTTTGGGGCATGAACAGGAGGCTTTGACGCAGTTAGCGCAACCAAGTTCAGGTTTAGCGCCATCACAAATTTCCTGTCGGAAAACCGGGCAGCATTTTGCGGTCGGCAAGGCATTTTTGCCGCAGAACTGCCGCAAGAAAGGCTTGATTCGTGGTTACGGATTGATTCGGCGCCTTAAAACCGCCAACAATATCCTACAAAAAAGCGTATTATTGCGTATGTGAGCAGGAATAGGGGTGACCCCAATGTCAAAGATTGCACTGGTGGATGACGATAGAAACATTCTGACGTCGGTATCCATGACGCTCGAAGCCGAGGGTTTCGAGGTTGAAACGTATAATGACGGTCAGGCTGCGCTGGATGCTTTCAACAAAAAGCTGCCCGATATGGCTGTTCTGGATATCAAGATGCCGCGGATGGACGGGATGGATCTGTTGCAGCGGCTGCGCCAAAAAACCCAGATGCCGGTTATCTTTCTGACCTCCAAGGATGACGAGATCGACGAAGTTCTGGGTCTGCGCATGGGCGCGGACGACTATGTGAAGAAGCCGTTTTCGCAGCGCCTTCTGGTAGAACGTATTCGCGCCTTGCTGCGTCGTCAGGAAGCCACCGAGGGCGATAGCGCTGCGGTTAGCACAGGTGATGCGAAGGTCATGGAACGTGGTGAGTTGCGGATGGACCCGCTGCGCCATGCGGTGACCTGGAAGGGCAATGATGTCTCGTTGACCGTGACCGAGTTTCTGCTTCTGCAGGCCCTGGCGCAACGCCCTGGCTTCGTCAAAAGCCGCGACCAGCTAATGGATGTGGCCTATGACGATCAGGTCTATGTCGACGATCGCACCATCGACAGCCACATCAAACGTCTTCGCAAGAAGATGCGCGCCGCTGATCCTGAGTTCTCGGCCATCGAGACGCTCTATGGCATCGGCTACCGCTACAACGAAGAATAGGCACGCGCCCCGTTTGAAGGTATTGTGGTCCCGTGCGTGACACTGACCAATCTGACGAGCTGCACGACGGTGATGTCGTCATCGGGGATGACTGGGTTATCCCACAAGACCCCGAGTCTGCCGAACTGCGAGAGAAGCGGTCGCGGAGGAACCTGTTTTCTCTGCGCGGCTCGCCTTTGGCGCGCAAGATCGTCACCTTCAACCTGATCGCCTTGGTCATTCTGGTAACAGGACTGTTGTATCTGGACGACTCCCGGAAAGAACAGGTTCAGCAAACCGCGCGCAACCTCATGGGCGATGCGCAGCTGGTCAGCAACGTGTTTGAGGCTCAGATCCGTCAAAACGCAGCTGCGGGCGCGCAGAATCCGCGGGTGCTGGATGTAGGAGACACGCTGGCTGGGCTAAGCTTGCCAGAAGGTGGCGAGGTCTTTGTTTACGACGCCAGCGGCACGTTGATCGGCTGGACGCGGGGTGCCTCCGTTGCCGTGGATCTATCGACCATCCTGCAGTCAGAGGCGGACATCCAAACCGGAAGCACGGTTATCAGTGACGCTTTGAATGCGGTCTGGACCGGGGTGTCCCGGGTGTTCAACTGGTCAACGACTGACGAGGCCCCAACACTGGCCCAACGGGTGCAATCCATCATCCCCGATACGCTTGGCGGGAGAACGCAGGTGCAGGCCGTTCAGGACGAGATGGAAGAGACCGTGATCGTTGCCGCCTCTCCCATCGTGTTCAACGATGCGCCGATTGGAGCAGTAGCGATAACCGGCCCAGCGGGTGAGATCGACGCGCTGGCGCGGCGCGAGCAGGAGCGGATCCTGCAAATGTTTGTTGTCGCTCTGCTGGTCTCGGTTGGTCTCAGCCTTGTTCTCGCGTCGACCATTGCCAATCCGCTGGCCGATCTGGCCGCCGCGGCCGAGATGGGCAAGGACCGGGGTACAGGCGTTAATCCGGGCCGCATCCGCATCCCGGATCTGAGCGCCCGCCCTGATGAGATTGGTCGTCTTAGCTTGGCGCTGCGGGGCATGGTCACGGCGCTTTACAACCGGATTGACGCGAATGAACAATTCGCAGCGGACGTGGCGCATGAGATCAAGAACCCGCTGGCCAGCCTCCAATCCGCTGTGGGAACGCTGCGGATGGTCAAGCGCGACGATCAGCGTGAAAAGCTTATGGGCGTCATCGAACATGACGTGCGGCGTTTGGACCGCCTGGTCAGCGATATCTCGAACGCCTCGCGGCTGGATGCGGAGCTTGTAAAAGAGGCTGAGCAGCCCTTTGACCTGCTGAAATTGTTGGACAATCTGGGTCAGTTTCTGGGCGAAGATGCTAAGTCCAAGGGCATCGAATACGCCACTGACCTGCCCGCCGACCCGATCGTGATCAATGGGCTTGAGGCGCGCTTGGCCCAGGTTTTCGTCAATCTGATCACCAATGCGATCTCCTTCTGCGAGGAGGGCGATGCGATCCGCGTTTGGGTACGTCAACGAGACCACCGTGTGCTTGTCGTTGTCGAAGACACAGGCCCCGGCATACCAGAACAGGCTCTGACCAAGGTCTTCAAACGCTTCTACTCTGAACGGCCCGAGGAGCATTTTGGCAACAACTCCGGCCTCGGGTTGGCGATCTCGAAACAGATTGTTGAGGCGCATGGCGGCGTGATCTGGGCCGAGAATATCCGACCGACCGAAGCCGATGTCACCTCGGAGCCGCTGGGCGCGCGTTTCGTCGTGGGGCTTCCTGTCTAGGACATGAGCAGTCAGACGCTTTCAGACATTTCGGATAAAGACAGGGCCTGTATTCACGCGACCTGTGTCGCCGTTCAGGGGCGGGGGCTGCTGATCATTGGAGCTTCGGGGTCGGGCAAATCCTCACTCGCCCTTCGCATGATGGCCTTTGGGGCCGATCTGGTTGCCGACGACCGGGTCGATCTGCGCCGGGACGAGGGCGCGGTGATTGCCGACGCACCACAGCGGATTGCGGGCTTGATCGAGGCGCGTGGCATCGGGCTGTTGCGCACCGCCCCTTGCGGCCCGGTGGCTTTGGACTATGTGCTCGACATGGATCAAACGCAGCCTGCCCGCCTGCCAGAACCTGTTACTTTGCAGCTGCTGGGGCACTATGTACCCTTGTTGTTTGGCGCTGGCGTGCCCAATTTGGCCGAAGCACTGATGCAACTGCTTAAAATGGGGCGCGTAGACCCGGAATGGACCAGCACATGACAGCGCAACGGCGGATCGTTCTAGTGACTGGGCCGTCCGGGGCAGGACGATCGACAGCCATTCACGTGCTTGAGGATCTGGGGTTTGAGGCAATAGACAATCTGCCTATGGGCCTGCTGACGCGCCTGCTTGAAGGGGCAACAGATGATCGGCCCATGGCTTTGGGTATTGATGCGCGCAACCGAGATTTCTCGACCATCGGCTTCATCGAACTGGCCGCCAAGCTTGGCCGCATGGAACAGGTGGAACTGACCGTCCTCTATTTGGATTGCAGTGATGAGGTTCTTCTACGCCGTTTTTCGGAAACCCGTAGGCGTCATCCTGTAGCAAAGGACGCGGGCCCTGAAACCGGCGTGCGCCAAGAAAAAGAGCTGCTGGCCCCAATTCGCGAAATCGCCGATACCCTGATCGACACCAGCGCCCTGAATGTTCACCAACTGCGTGAAGAGGTCGAACACTGGTTCGCCCCACAAGGTGGCCGCCATCTTGCGGTCTCGATCGAGTCCTTCTCGTATAAGCGCGGCCTGCCGCGCGGCCTCGATATGGTGTTCGATTGCCGTTTTCTGGCCAATCCCTATTGGCGGCCCGAATTGCGTGCCGCGGACGGTCGAAACGCTGACGTGGCGCGCTACGTCCAGTCCGATAAGAACTACGCTCCGTTCTTTGATCGGGTGGTCGGAATGCTGGACCTTCTGTTGCCTGCCTTTCGCGCCGAGGGCAAAGCGCACCTGTCGGTTGCTTTCGGGTGTACCGGCGGCCAGCACAGATCTGTCGCTTTGGCCGAGGCGGTTGCGAAAGCCCTTGCAGACAGGGGGCAGCAGGTGGCAATTAGGCACCGCGAGATGGAACGACGCGCATTGAATGTGAGGCCGGATTGATCGGGATAGTGATCGTAGCGCATGGAGGGTTGGCCAAAGAGTATCTGGCCGCCATGCAGCATGTTGTCGGGCCGCAGCCCGGCCTGGTCGCGATTGCGATCGAAGCCGATCATGACCGCGATGAAAAGCAGGCCGAAATCTGCCGTGCCGCAAACGACGTTGATATGGGCGGCGGTGTGGTGATCGTGACGGACTTGTTCGGTGGCAGCCCGTCGAACCTCAGCCTCCGGGCCTGTGCGCCGCAGGATCGGCGCATTTTGTATGGCGCGAACCTTCCCATGCTGATCAAATTGGCCAAAAGCCGCCACCTGCCCGTAGCCGATGCCGTGCGTCACGCGATGGAGGCTGGACGCAAGTACATCAATGCGCAAAATGTGACATTGGATTAGGACCGGACGTATTGAAATGACCAATCGAAGCTTGAAAATCATCAACGAAAAGGGCCTGCACGCCCGCGCCTCGGCCAAGCTGGTTGAGGTAGTAGAAGGTTTCGATGCCAGTGCCGAAGTCTCCAAGGACGGACTTTCTGCATCAGGCGACAGTATCATGGGCCTTTTGATGTTGGCAGCCTCGCGCGGAACCACTATTGACGTCGAGACCTCCGGGCCGGATGCTGAGGCATTGGCAGAAGCCTTGGAAACGCTTGTGAACGACAAGTTCGGCGAGGGGTTCTAAAGCCACCCCGCCGGGACAGGAAGAACGGGAAGACCAAGAATTGGCGGAAACAACGCACGACACCAAGACAGGCCCCGTGGTCAACGGGACCGAAGATCAGGGCGAGGTCTACGACCGTAGAACCCTGACCTATGCCAATTCGTTCGACGATGCCTGGACCGCGACGGCAATCCGCGCCATCGAATGGTGTACTGGCAAGCTGACCATTCTTCGGATGGTCAATAAATTCGAAAAGAAAAACGAGCAGTATCGTGGCCAGCGGTTCTGGGGTGGGGCGCTCAAGACGATGGGGATCACCCTCACCACACCCGAGGAACAGATCGCACGTATTCCCAAAACCGGCCCCGTTGTCGTTGTCGCCAACCATCCTCATGGCATGGTGGACGGCATGATTTTCGCTGAACTGATTGGACGTGTTCGTAGCGACTACCGTATTCTGACCCGCTCGGTTCTGACTGGCCTGGATGAGGCCGCGACCTCGTTTATGATCCCCGTTCCCTTCCCGCATGATCCTGAAGCGCAAACCAAAATGCTGGAAATGCGGACCAAGGCGATGGACCACCTGAAAGAGGGTGGCGTGGTCGCCCTGTTCCCCTCTGGTGTGGTGATGTCCTCGGATGATTGGTTCGGGCCGGCGATTGAACGCGAATGGAACGTCTTCACCGCCAAAATGATACGCCGTTCAGGCGCGGCCGTGGTGCCGATCTACTTCCCCGGCCGCAACTCGCGCGCCTATCAGATCGCCAACAAACTCTCGCCGATCCTACGGCAGGGCCTGTTGCTGCATGAGATCGTCCGCTCTTGCAACAAGCCCCAATCCCCGGTGATCGGAGAGCCGATCTCGGATGAAGACATGCAACTGCTTGAACGCGACCCGCGCGGTTTCATGGCGTGGCTGCGAAACCACACGATGTCTTTGGGCGGCATAGCAAAGCGCTGATCCGCTCCTTTATCTGGCTAAAATATCCCGGGGGTGAGACCGGATGAAATCCGGGCGAGGGGGCTGGCCCCCTCTTAGCGCGTCGGAACCGGCACGTCGCCGCGATAGTCGTAGAATCCACGCTGGGTCTTACGCCCCAGCCAACCGGCCTCGACATATTTCGTCAGCAGCGGGCAGGGGCGATACTTGGTATCCGCCAGCCCATCATGCAACACGTTCATGATCGCCAGACAGGTGTCGAGCCCGATGAAATCGGCCAGTTCCAGTGGCCCCATAGGATGATTGGCGCCCAGCTTCATCGACTGGTCGATGGATTGAACACTCCCCACACCTTCATAGAGCGTATAGACCGCCTCGTTGATCATCGGCATCAGGATACGGTTCACGATAAAGGCCGGGAAATCCTCGGCGCTGGCGGCGGTTTTGCCCAGTTTGTCGACAACGGCCTTACAGGCGTTATAGGTCTCTTCGTCGGTGGCTATCCCTCGGATCAGCTCGACCAGTTGCATGACGGGCACCGGGTTCATGAAGTGGAACCCCATGAACCGCTCTGGTCGGTCGGTCCGGCTGGCCAATCGCGTGATCGAGATCGAGGATGTGTTCGATGTCAGGATCGTATGCGGCAGCAAATGCGGTTGCAGATCCTCAAAGATCGCCTGCTTGATCGCCTCACGCTCGGTCGCGGCCTCGATCACCAGATCGGTCTGGCCCAGACGCGGCAATTCCAGCGTGGTGGTGATCCGCCCCAAAGCGGCTTGCACAGCCTCGTCCGAGATTTTCCCGCGTGAGGCCTGACGCGCCAGATTGCCTTCGATCGTCTTTACGGCATTGTCCAGGGCGTCCTTGTTGACGTCATTGACCAACACGTCATAGCCGGCCAAGGCTAGAACATGCGCGATCCCGTTGCCCATCTGGCCTGCGCCAATCACTCCGACCGATTTGATTTCCATGCTCTGGTGCCTCTGCTCTCAGCTCGCCGCGACATTACCGGCAGTTTGGGGCGGGCGGCAAGAGGCATCCGAGGTCTGTGGACCGGTCAAATTTGCCTCAAATCCGCGCATTAGCAATTTCGCAAGACTTGCGACGGCAAGATGGCAACCGGGTGAAAAATTGGGTGAGTGATATGAGCTATCATCAAACGTGCGCAGCCGTGCTCGAAGACAGCGTCTGTCAGTATGGGGCGTCAAAACTGCGATTCCGGGGGCCGTTGCGCGCGTTGGACGGGTCCTATCTGGCGTGTATCGGAGGGGACGAGACATTCGGTCGCTTCGTCGAACGCCCCTACGTCGCGATTCTCGAAGGTCTGCTGGACCGCAAATGCATCAACTTCGGCAGTCTTCTTTGTGGGGTTGAGGCGCTGTGCGGCGATTCCACCTTGGTTGAGCTGGCGAATGAGTCCGAACTTTGCGTGCTGCAATTGCCAGGGGCGCTGGGGCAATCGAATCGCTTCTACCGCGTGCATCCGCGCCGCAACGACCGGTTTTTATCTCCGACACCGGACCTGCTGACGCTCTACCCAGAGGTGGATTTCACGGACGTCCATTTCGTGCGTCACTTGCTGGGACTGTTGCATTCCTATTCGGACGCACGCTTCGAAATCGTCACCCACGAACTTCGCAAAAAGTGGGTCGAGGCGCTTGGCGCTTTTCTACAGGCGATCCGGCCTCCGGTCGTTTTGCTGAACCTGCAGGTCGATGGCGAGATCGCCCATGAGGTTGCAGGGCCGCTGGGCTGTGAGCCGGTCTTTGTGGATACCGAGATGTTGGACGCACTGAGGCCCTACAGTGCGGATGTCGTTTCGATGTCAGTCCGGATCTCCGGCGAATCGGATGAGTTGGAGGATATGCTGTTCGGGACCCTTCAGCAGCCTATGGCCGAACATATGGTCGGCCCGGCGACCCATCGTCGGATCGCGGAAACTCTCTCCCGCTCGATCCGGGATTTGCATTGAAAAAGGCCCGCCATTGGAGCGGGCCTTGCAATGGTTTTCCAAGCAACCGCTTGGTTCGATCAGCCGAGTTTCTCGGTCAGTTCGGGTACGGCCTGGAACAGGTCGGCAACCAGACCGAAGTCAGCAACCTGGAAGATCGGTGCTTCTTCGTCTTTGTTGATCGCAACGATAACCTTCGAGTCCTTCATACCCGCCAAGTGCTGGATCGCGCCCGAGATGCCAACAGCGACATACAGGTCCGGTGCAACAACCTTACCGGTCTGACCCACCTGCCAATCGTTCGGGGCATAGCCCGAGTCCACGGCGGCACGCGACGCGCCAACAGCGGCGCCCAGCTTGTCAGCCAGAGTCTCGATCAATTTGAAGTCTTCTTCCGAGCCGACACCACGGCCGCCCGAAACAACAACACCAGCCGAGGTCAACTCGGGACGGTCGCTCTCGGCAACCTTGTCCTCAAGCCAGGACGACAGGCCGGGGTTTTCGCCAACCGAGATGGTCTCAACCGCAGCCGCACCGCCTTCGCCTGCCGCATCAAAGGAAGCGGTGCGGAAGGTGACGACTTTCTTGGCGTCGTTCGACTTGACGGTCTGGATCGCGTTGCCCGCGTAGATCGGACGCTCGAAGGTCGAGCCGTCAACCACACCGGACGCATCCGAGATCACCATTACGTCCAGCAGCGCAGCAACGCGCGGCATGACGTTCTTGGCGTCGGTGGTGGCAGGGGCAACGATGTGCTCATAGCCATCGGCCAGACCTACGATCAGTGCTGCGGTCGATTCCGCCAGGCGGTGGCCCAGCGACTCGTCTTCCGCAACCAGAACCTTGGACACGCCGTCGATCTTGGCAGCAGCCTCACCGGCAGCAGCGGCAGAACCACCTGCGGCCAGAACGGTCACATCACCCAGCGCTTTCGCGGCGGATACGGCCTTGGCGGTGGCGTCCATCGACAGTTCGCCATTGTTGACTTCGGCAAGCAGAAGTACAGCCATTACACAGCCCCCGCTTCTTTGAGTTTCGAGACCAGCTCATCAACCGAGCCGACGACGATACCAGCGGCACGCGCCGGCGGCTCATCGGTTTTGACGATTTCCAGACGCGGAGTGACGTCGACGCCGTAATCGGCAGCGGTTTTCTCATCCAGCGGCTTTTTCTTCGCCTTCATGATGTTCGGCAGCGAAGCATAGCGCGGCTCGTTCAGGCGCAGGTCAACGGTCACGATGGTCGGCATCTTGACGTTGATGGTCTGCAGACCGCCGTCAACCTCACGGGTGATCTTGGCAGTGTCGCCTTCGATGTCCAGCTCGGAGGCGAAGGTGCCCTGGCTCCAACCCAGCAGGGCCGACAGCATCTGGCCGGTGGCGTTCATGTCGTTGTCGATCGCCTGCTTGCCCGCCAGAACGATGCCCGGCTGCTCTTCCTCGACCACTTTGGCCAGGATTTTCGCAACGGCCAGAGGCTCAATATCCGTGTGGACGTCATCCGCAGCAATAACCAAGATCGCGCGGTCGGCACCCATGGCCAGAGCAGTCCGCAGCGTCTCCTGCGCCTGCTTCACGCCGATCGAAACAGCAACGACTTCGTCAGCCTTGCCTGCTTCTTTCAGGCGGATCGCCTCTTCAACTGCAATCTCGTCGAACGGGTTCATCGACATTTTTACATTGGCGAGATCAACACCGCTGCCATCCGCCTTAACACGGACCTTAACGTTGTAGTCAATCACGCGCTTGACAGGCACAAGTACCTTCATTTTTGCGTTCGCTCCTTACAAAAACGGCAAGCCGCGTTGCGACTCCACCAATGCTCTCGCGGGACTAGATAGCGCCTCAATCTCATCGACAACAGAGCAAAATCGTCACGTCATGGGCTTGAGACGTCGCGTTTTGTGTTTTTTGACGAATAGGGAGCAGAGTTTTTTGACGGTTAGCCGTCGATGTTGGGGTCGGGGAGATTTGGTCGTCGGTGGCCAATCCGTCGAGCTGAACCAAGAATACTGATTGTTTTGGTCAGCAGGGCGCCGAGTTGACGACACGTTGCGCCAACCTTTTAGGCCTGGGCTCCGCCCTTCCGGTCGCCGGGACGTCCCGCCGCTTTCAGCGGTTCGCGCCCGGAACCCACAAGACATCATCCTTGCCGCTGTTGTTGGCGCAGCGGGCGGCGACGAAGAACCAATCACTCAGACGGTTCAGATATTTGACCGCGACCTCGTTGACAGGCTCCATATTGGTAAGCTCAACAGCCAGACGCTCAGCCCGGCGTGAGACGGTGCGGCAGACATGCAGATGCGCCGCCAAAGGCGAGCCACCGGGCAGGATGAAGCTGCGCAGTGGTTCAAGATCGGCATTCATCGCGTCGATTTCAGCCTCGAGCCGGTCGATCTGGGCAGGCGCGATGCGCAACGGCGGGTAGTCGGCCTCGGCGTCTTTTTCCATGTCGGGGCGGCAGAAATCAGCCCCCAGATCGAACAGGTCATTCTGTATGCGGGCCAAGGCGGCGTCGGTTTCACCCTCGGCTTCGGTCCGGGCGACGCCGACAAAGGCGTTCAGCTCATCAACCGTTCCATATGCGGCCACGCGGCCCGAGTATTTCGCAACCCGTTCGCCATTGCCCAAAGCGGTTTTTCCGTCATCGCCTGTGCGCGTGTAGATCTTGTTCAGAACGACCATCTTCAAACTCCTTGTCCGCGCAGGAAGACGTAAAGCACAATCAGCAATACGGCAATGAATTGAAAGAGGATGCGCAGGCGCATCATCTTGTTGCTCTTCTTGGCGGCATCCATGCCGCTTTTTCCGAAATTTGCGATTCCAAGGGTCAGCACGACGACAACCGCCGCCATCGCCAAGAGCAAAACGACCATCAAAGGGTCCATCGTCAGTCACCGTCCGCTTATTCTTTGTGTGCGCCTGATCTAGCGCCTGCAGTGCCAAAAGCGAACGGGAAATATTGCCTCAGATGTCTGACAGAATGCGGTCGATGGCTTTTGTTGGCAGAATTCGCCGCAAATAGCCTGCGATATAGGTCGGAGTCGTCACATAGTAGCGTGCCTTTGGCCGTTTCGCTTCGACCGCATGTGCCAGCTTGTTGGTGACCGCCGAGGCAGGCAGTTCGAACGCGTCTGGGCCAGAGCCTTCGTAGAGCCGTTTCAGCAAATATGCCTCATACCTGTCACGCAAGACCGAGTTCTCCCAATCCACGAACCGCTCGAACACCGGGATCGCCTTTTCGCGGATTTTTGACGTGATCGGACCGGGTTCGATCAGGATGACCTTGACGCCGCTGCCGCGCAGTTCCAGGCGCATCGTGTCGGTCAGACCTTCGATCGCATATTTGGTGGCGACATAGGCGCCGCGCCAGGGGAATGCGACCAGCCCCAGAACTGAGGAGTTCTGGACAATGCGCCCATGACCCTGTTCGCGCATGACGGGAATGACCTGCCGCGTCAGCTCGTGCCAGCCGAAGACATTCGATTCGAAGATGAACCGCAAACCGTCGGTCGGCACATCTTCGACCGCGCCGGGCAGCCCGTGCGCCCCATTGTTGAACAATGCGTCCAAGGTGCCTCCGTTGGCCTCAAGAACCTCGGCCAGTCCGGCGGTGATGCTGTCTGTGTCCTGATAGTCGATTCGCGGGCTTTCAAATCCCTGCGCACGCAGCCTGTCGCAATCACGCTGCTGGCGGCACGAGGCAAAGACGCGCCAGCCGCGTGCACGCATACCGTGTGCTGCATCCAGACCGATGCCAGACGAGCAGCCGGTAATAAGAATTGATTTCTGCATGATGGCCCCGAACCTCAACGTCCTCAACACCTAGGCTGCGAGAGGAAACAGGGCAATGACGCCCGGACGTCAGTTCGTGGTTTTGCGGACCAGTGATGCCGAAATCCATCCGACCTGTTGCCCGGGAAACACGCGTGTGCGCAGCCAGCCGGTGCCGGAATCACTCAGAACCTCAACCCGCTGCCCGATCGTGGCCTTGCCGATAATGGGATAGATCGTGCCCGGACCATCGCGCATGTTCACGCGGGTGCCAGAGATTTCGCGGATGTCCTTTTCCGGCTCCGCGACAGGTGCCACAGCAGGTTCCGCGTCGGTTGTGACTTGCTGCATCGCCGTCACGCCGCCTTCCAGCGAGGCCAACGTCAGCGTCACATCCTGATCTTCGAACAGGGACGGATTCGCCTGCAGTCCGGCTGCAACCTGAGACAGAAGCGCCTTGGTTTCTTCCTCGCCCAGAACAGGTTCGGGTTCTGCAATAAACTCAATAACGGGGATGGGTTGAACTGCGGCGCGGGTCACCAATTCCTCAACCGGAGCGGCTGCCGGAGGCGTCGCCTTCGGTGCAGGTTCGAACGTGGCAGCCATGCGCTGCGGATTGTCACTGCGCAGGCCGCGCGGCTCAAAGTCGGGGCCTCCGCTCATGACGTAGAAGGCCCAGCCAAGGGCGGCAAAAGTAACAAGAATCAGGCGCGTCATGACGCTTCCCCCCGAAGAAATCGTAAATACAAGAATTGGCAGCAGTTTAATTCATGAGAGCATAGCATATTTCGAGGTGGGAGTCGAAAAATGGGGGAAATCCGGGGGTTGCCTCCCCCTGTTGCAAAAAGCGCGACTTGTCCCCAGTAAAAAAAGTCTTGGTTGCTTTACCAAGCCGCGCTTGCGTCGTATCACATCATATATGAACGATACGATCGACGACCCCAACATGGAGGCCCCTGACAATGGGGGCGAGGTAGCCGAACCGCTACGCCGCGCAATTGGTGAGCGCTATCTGACCTATGCGCTGTCCACCATCATGCACCGGGCGCTGCCGGATGCGCGTGATGGTTTGAAACCGGTTCACAGGCGAATCCTCTATGCGATGAGGGAATTGCGACTCAGTGCAACCGGAGGTTTCCGGAAGTCCGCGAAGATCTCGGGCGATGTGATGGGTAACTATCACCCGCATGGTGACGCCGCGATCTACGACGCGATGGCGCGTCTGGCGCAGGACTTCAACGTCCGCTACCCGCTGGTCGACGGGCAGGGGAATTTCGGCAATATCGACGGCGATAACCCCGCGGCTTCGCGATACACCGAAGCGCGGATGACCATCGTGGCCGAGGCGCTGCTTGAAGGTTTGAACGAAGACGCCGTTGATTTCCGCGACAATTATGATGGGACGCTGACCGAGCCGGTCGTTCTGCCCGCGCAGTTTCCGAACCTGTTGGCCAACGGAGCCAGCGGGATTGCCGTAGGCATGGCGACAAATATCCCGCCGCATAATATCTCGGAACTCTGCGACGCTTGTCTGCATCTGATCAAAACGCCGGATGCGCGCGACGACACGTTGCTGAACTATGTTCCCGGTCCGGATTTCCCGACCGGCGGCGTCATCGTTGAGCCGCCCGAGAATATCGCGCAAGCCTATCGCACCGGGCGCGGGTCCTTCCGGCTGCGGTGCAAGTTCGAAGTCGAAGATCTGGGCCGCGGCCAATGGCAGATCGTCGTCACCGAGATCCCGTATCAGGTTCAGAAATCCAAGCTGATCGAGAAGATCGCCGAGCTGATCCAGACCAAGAAAATCCCGATCCTCGCCGATGTACGGGACGAATCCGCAGACGACATCCGTCTTATCCTTGAGCCGCGTTCCAAGAACGTGGACCCTGAGGTGCTGATGGGCATGCTCTATCGCAACTCGGACCTTGAGGTGCGGTTCAGCCTGAACATGAACGTGCTGATCGACGGGGTGACGCCCAAGGTCTGTTCGATGAAGGAAGTGCTGCGCGCCTTTCTTGATCACCGGCAAGAGGTGCTGATCCGCCGCTCGCGTCACCGCATGGCCAAGATCGACCACCGGTTGGAAGTGTTGGAGGGCTTTATCGTCGCCTTCCTCAACCTCGACCGTGTGATCGACATCATCCGCTACGACGACGACCCTAAAGCGGCGCTGATGCGCGAGGATTGGGGGATTGATCACGTCCGCGCCACGGACGAATCCGACTACATCACGCCCAAACCGGGTGAGGGTGAGTTGTCTGAAGTTCAGGTCGACGCGATTCTCAATATGCGCCTGCGCAGTCTGCGCCGTCTGGAAGAGATGGAACTGGTCCGCGAACGCGACGAGTTGATGCTGGAGCGCGCCAATCTCGAAGACCTACTGGCCGATCCCGCTCTGCAATGGGCCAAGATCGCCGAGCAGTTGAAAGAGACCAAGAAGACCTTCGGCAAAGACTACGAAGGCGGCGCGCGCCGTACCCGGTTCGCCGAGGCCGGACAGGTCGAGGAAGTGCCGCTTGAGGCGATGATCGACAAGGAGCCGATCACAGTGGTCTGCTCTCAGATGGGCTGGATTCGGGCCATGACCGGTCACATCGACCTCAAGCGTGAATTAAAGTTCAAAGATGGTGACGGCCCCCGTTTCATCTTCCATGCGGAAACCACGGATCGGTTGCTGGTGTTCGCGTCGAACGGGCGGTTCTATACGGTCAGCGCCGCGAACCTGCCCGGCGGGCGGGGCATGGGTGAGCCGCTCCGCCTGATGGTGGATCTGCCGAACGAGGCGCAGATCATCGACATCCTGATCCACAAGCCGGGGCGCAAGCTGCTGGTGGCCTCCGACGCAGGCAACGGCTTTATGGTGCCTGAAGATGACGTTCTGGCCCAGACCCGCAATGGGAAACAGGTGCTGAACGTCAAGGGCGACGAGACGGCGATGATCTGTAAACCGGTCGCGGGCGATCACGTCGCAGTAGTCTCGCAGAATGGTAAGTTCCTGGTTTTCCCGACCGAAGAGCTGCCCGAGATGACCCGAGGCAAAGGCGTGCGCTTGCAGAAATACAATATGGCGCGCGGCCGGCAGGGTACGTTGGAGTTGGATGGCGGCCTGTCCGACATCACCACCTTTAACTGGGAAGAGGGCCTGAGATGGTCCATGGGCGGCGACAAAACCCGGCACGAAACGGATATGTCCCAATGGCTGGCCAAGCGCGCCAGCGTTGGGAAAAAGCCCCCTTATGGTTTCCCGCGGGACTATAAATTCTCGTGATCTGACGAGGGTTTCGGGCGAATTCCGCCGATACGGCTTGGCACAGGCCGTATCGGTGCGCTAGATCAAAGAAAAACAGGCCTATCGAGACGAGATCATGCTGCGCATTTTGACCCTGATTACTGGACTTGCCCTGATGAGCGCCTGCGCGCAGACGCAAGTATATGAGGAACCTGAATCGTTGGGGGAATTCAAGCTACGCGTAAACTACGCCTTCGCTGAGAAAGCCCGCCAAGGACCGGTCTCGCGCGATGCGACACCAAAAGAATGGGAAAACGCCATTCAGAACGCGGTTGATATCCGTCTCGGCCGCTATGAAGGCGCTCAGGAATACGACATCGGTATCAGCCTCGAAGGCTATATGCTGGCGCCTCCGGGCATTCCCGTCATCTACAATCCCAAAAGCACGGCGATTGTTCTGGTTAATGTCTACGATGTGAAGAAGAAAGAATTCCTCGCCAAGGGTAAGCAATTCCAAGTTCTGGAAGACACGACCGGAGAGAGCGCTCTGACAGGATCGGGCAATACTCGCACAAAAGAAGAGCAGATGAGTGGCCTTGCCCTGAAAGTTGCCGACCGAGTCGAAGAGTGGCTGGCCGAAGAACACAAGGACAATGGTTGGTTTGATCGGCGTCCCGACCTGATCCAGCCGCTGGAAACGAGTGAGCTCACGCAAAATCCGGCGTGATCGGCGCATTTCCCTCAGGATGTGCTTGATTTTCCCCTTTGAACCAAATATCTCGCGCGCGCAGATGTAACCACGGGACCAAGGGTCCCCCAAATCGCAAAAGGGCGCCTGAGGAATGGCAAAGGAAAAGTTTGAGCGTACAAAACCGCACGTCAACATCGGCACGATTGGGCACGTTGACCATGGTAAGACGACGCTGACCGCAG
>NZ_JBQFTE010000015.1:0-74844 GCF_056538485.1 Ruegeria sp. BG3
CCGTCGGCGCCGGCGTTGTGTCAAAAATCACTGAATAAGTCGCGCAAGCGAATGATCAGACGGAAAGGGCGTCCCTCGGGACGCCCTTTTTTTGTTTGAGCCATACGGTTTCGAGGTGGGCCTAAACGTGTTCGAACTGAGATGACGCTTAGAAAGTTCGCGGTCGTTAAAGGGCAAAAACGGATTGAGATTTCTTAATCCAAAGTCCACCTCACCCAAAGACAGGAAACCCACGTGTGATCTGAAACAAAAAGCGGGGCGTGCGCCGGCCGAGCCGCTGACGTAACTAGGAGGAAATCATGTTAGGTTTTGAATTCTGGAACTATGGAGCGCAAATCCTTCACAGCAAGGATCTGGAGGACATGCGTGCTGCGATCCTTAGTGACGACGACCAGGAAGTCGACTGTGATATCAGTGAGTTTAGCCGCGAGCGTAAGCGGTTCGACGTCCGGCTTGCCGAGCAGCCTAACAGAATCTGAAGCGCTAAAGCACGTCCAGAACCTGTGTCGTCAACCAGCGTATTCACTGTAGCGTGGGGTGAAAACCTTCCAGACCAAGTCGGTTTTCTCTGAATGCTCAATTGTCGCGTGTAGGCTGTACACCTCGCCCATAGTTCTTTAGCGCGTTCTTGTTGCGAAGTTGGTTCTGAAGATCAGTTCTTGGTGCTGGATCGCGTCGCTCTTTAAGGCGGGACAAAGCCAACAAACCCCTTGCCAAACCCCACCAACCCCACTAATACGCGCGAGTTCTCAATAAGAACGTCAAGGCGGGGTGATTCCCGCCTTTTGGGTTCGAAGAGGGTTGGCGATGCGCGTCTGTCCTCCTCTCAACCTCAACGCCTAAAAAAGGCTGTTAATATGCAAAGCCAAAATATCCGTATTCGGCTGAAGGCATTTGACTATCGCGTTCTGGATGCCAGCACGCAAGAGATCGTCAACACTGCCAAGCGGACCGGCGCGAACGTGCGCGGCCCGATCCCACTGCCGAACAAGATTGAGAAGTTCACGGTTCTCCGTGGCCCTCACGTTGACAAGAAATCCCGCGACCAGTTCGAGATCCGTACGCACAAGCGTCTGCTCGACATCGTTGATCCGACCCCCCAGACCGTTGACGCGCTGATGAAGCTCGACCTCGCTGCTGGTGTGGACGTCGAGATCAAGCTGCAGTCGTAAGATCGGAGGGTATAGATTATGCGCTCTGGTATTATCGCAAAAAAAGTTGGCATGACCCGCCTGTTCATGGAAGACGGCAAGCAGATCCCTGTGACCGTTCTTCACCTGGACAACCTGCAGGTTGTTGCACAGCGTACCGCTGACAAAGACGGCTACACCGCCGTTCAGCTGGGCGCCGGTGCTGCCAAGGCAAAACGCACCTCGAAAGCCATGCGCGGTCACTATGCCGCTGCAAAGGTTGAGCCCAAGCGTAAGCTGGTCGAGTTCCGCGTCTCCGAAGATGGTCTGATCGAAGTGGGCGCCGAGATTTCGGCAGAACACTTCCTGGAAGGTCAGAAAGTTGACGTTTCGGGCACCTCGATCGGTAAAGGCTTTGCCGGTGCTATGAAGCGTTGGAACTTTGGTGGTCTGCGCGCCTCGCACGGTGTTTCGATCAGCCACCGTTCGCACGGTTCGACCGGTCAGTGTCAGGACCCGGGCAAGGTTTTCAAAGGCAAGAAGATGGCCGGTCACATGGGTGCTGCCCGTGTTACCACCCAGAACCTGGAAGTCGTCAAAACCGACGCCGACCGGAACCTGGTCTTCATCAAAGGCGCCGTTCCCGGACCGAAATCGGGCTGGGTCACTGTCAAGGACGCCGTGAAGAAGAAAGCACCGGAAGGCCTGCCTTTCCCGGCTGCTGTGAAGTCGGCTGCAACCGAAGCACCTGCGGAAGAAGCGCCCGCGGAAGGTGGTGAAGCATGAAACTTGATGTAATCAAACTGGACGGCGGCAAAGCCGGCGACATCGAGCTGAACGCCGATCTGTTCGGTCTCGAGCCGCGTGCGGACATCCTGCACCGTGTGGTCCGTTGGCAGCGTAACAACGCGCAGGCCGGCACCCACAAGGTCAAGACCCGCTCGGAAACCAGCTACTCGACCAAGAAGATCTATCGCCAGAAGGGCACCGGTGGCGCACGCCATGGTGACCGTAATGCGCCGATCTTCCGTGGTGGTGGTATCTACAAAGGCCCCGTCGTGCGTTCGCATGGTCACGACCTGCCCAAGAAGTTCCGCAAGCTTGGCCTGCGCCACGCTCTGTCGGCCAAAGCCAAGGCAGGTGAACTGGTTGTGATCGAAAACGCCGAAGCCGAAGGCAAGACCGCCGCTCTGGCCAAACAGGTTGCAAACCTGGGCTGGAAACGTGCTCTGGTCATCGACGGCGCGACCGTGAACGAAGGGTTCCTGAAAGCGTCCAAGAACATCGAAGGTCTGGATATCCTGCCGTCGATGGGCGCAAACGTCTATGACATCCTCAAGCGTGACACCCTGGTGCTCACCAAAGCGGCTGTCGAAGCACTGGAGGCTCGTCTGAAATGAGCGCGAAGGCAGAACACTACGACGTGATCCGCAAGCCGGTCATCACCGAAAAGTCGACCATGGCGTCCGAGAACGGCGCGGTTGTCTTTGAAGTGGCGATCGACAGCAACAAGCCGCAGATCAAAGAGGCCGTTGAGGCTCTGTTTGGTGTGAAGGTCAAAGCGGTGAACACCACCGTGACCAAAGGCAAGGTCAAGCGGTTCCGCGGCCAGCTGGGCCGTCGGAAAGACGTCAAAAAAGCATATGTGACCCTGGAAGAGGGCAACACAATCGACGTGAGCACCGGTCTTTGATCCGACGCTTACTGCGACTATTCACGGCCTCGGCGGTTCAACCCGCCGGGGCCGATTTCGTTTCAGACCCTGGAACTGTGCGTGCGCAGGTGCTGGAGCAGATGCGGGCGTTCAGTGCCGAGCCTTATTTTCAGATTGCCGATGAGAAGCTGGGGCTGCTGTCGGTGTTTGATGATCTGAAATACGACCGGGCGGATGTGGACATGATCTCTCCGGCGATGCGCAAGCATGTGGTCGGCAAGCTTGGCCCGCTGGGGTTCCGCCAGACCTCGGGCACGGTGTTGGAGCACGCCGAGGCCGATATGCGCGTGCACATCCCCAAGTTCCACGCCCTCGGCGCGTCGCCTTTCGATATCGCGCGCTACACCGAGAAACGCCCGCAGGACTACTGCCTGCTGACGCCCACGCAGGTGGCTTGTCAGTACGTGGATCACTATGAGTTGGACGACGGGGTGCAGCGGATCGAGGCGTTGATTGCGAAGCACCCGATCAACCTGCTCAAACTGGCGGATTATCTGGAAGGCAAACCCAAACACCGCGCCTTTCGCGAGGTGCTGGGGCATATCAAACTCAAGCAGCGGATCGCGGTGGAGTCCGAGCCGCTGTGCCGCCGGCGATCCCTCGGATAAGAGTACAAGTCGCGCCAGAGACTGCCCCTGGGATGGCGCTTCGGGGGCGTTTGCGCCTCGCTCTGATTTCGGATGTATCTGCCACCATACAGCGCATTGATTAGCTCGCCCGGTGCCATCCCACAGGCTGTCGCTGTCGCTGTCGCTGACGCGGCGGCGTTCGGCTGCGGTGCCTGGTTCAGCAAATGGACAGACGTCGAAATGGTATATGTGGCCCTGGAACGGGGGACACCATTGGCGTGTCTATCTGTCTCTGACAGAACCCGTCTTTAGAGAAAAAGGTTCTCGTGAAAGCTGATTTTTTTGTTTGGTGCAGGGTCCATACCTTGCTTCTACCTGGGCAAGATCTCTATATGGCCGGGAAGTAAAATGACGAGAGAATATTGTATGACTACAGTTGGTTCCGATGGGATTGGAGGCAGTATGGAGCAGGTTGTTATTCCCGATCGGTATGAAGTACTTGCCAGAACTGATACAGGCAATATCAACGGGATTATTGTTCCAGTAGAGGACACTCTACTGGAGATCGACAAAATATTTGCTGTGATGGATATGTCCAATCGGGGAGCGTTTACTATTTTGCGTGGACGATCTGGCGCAGGGAAATCCACTTTCCTGCACACGTTGCACCTATACCGCCAGGGAGTAGAGAGCGTATCAGTTCCTGGCGGGGAAAGCGTGCCAGAATTCTTGGCGAAGGTTTCTGTTGAAACCGAAACCAAGCTCAAAGTCATTGTGTTGGAGGAGCGTGAAGCCGCCGTTTCTTTTACAGATGAGGAGTTGGAGAGTTGGCTGCACTCGATCAATGCATTCATTCGTGGTGAAGTGGGTCGGCGTTGTCTTGTGGTTTGGCCGTGCAACAGTGACACCCTCCAAAAACGATTGGTAAACCTAGCGATGCAAATTGGCGGCAAAAGTCTGCTTGGAAGCCGGGTAGACGCGTTGCCGTTCAAAGGTCCAAAAAAGCCAGAATTCTCTGACATTGGCGCTCGTACTCTAAGTATTTTAAACCAAGGGGCTGGATTATCCGACTTTGGACTCACAATTGGGGAGGTGGAAGATGTCGCTCAACGAGCTGAGACTGTTGGCGATTTTCTAGGCGATATCCGCGACCTAATAATTGATAAGCAAATTAAAGTTGCAAAGCTGTTGCCTCAAGAACAACCGAAGGTGTGGATAGTTGTGGTAGCTGGCAACGAGCCGATAGGTGACGTCGCGGGCTTGACGAGAGGCAATCTAGCGCTTGTCGATATGGATCGGTTAATGAGCTCAACAGACGCCAACATCGTGAAAGAGCTCAAGAAAAATCCCGAGCAATTGGGAGTTCTTGCTACAGTTCTAAATGCTAAAGTTCTACATCTTCCGGTTCTTGCAGCAACTGCTGCGGTCCGAGCATTTTCAGATGAGAAGCTCAAAGACAAACTGAGAGAGCAAGACTTCTCACTAGCGTCACCAAAACCCGATGAAGTGAAAAAGCGAATTCTGCAATCTGAGTTTGGGTCTGTGATCTCCATGGGTAGTCAAAAGACTCTCACGCGAGGACAAAAGCTCGGGTCAAAAAGCAAAGAATCGTTTGAGAAAGTTGCGAAAGTTGCTTCAAATGATGATGCTTCAGTTAACCGAGCAATTGGGCGGGCGTTGGTTCATTGTGGATTGGTAGACAGCTTTGACGTTGAAGTAAACCTGAAGGGAAGAAACACACTGCGTTCCGACCTCGTTGTTACTGGCAAATTCGGGGAAGCGCGAATCGAGATGATGTGGCGGTCCAAAACCGGGCGAGCTGAAATTTCTAACTACACATTGAAGAAGCTAGAGGGATACGGAAAAAACATTGGCTTGATATAGGCTCAAAGCCCCAATGGCTATTTTCCTACAGGTCCTAGACACCCACCCCCAACCCTGTTAAATGCTCCCAATCTTGCGGCCTCGGATTCGTTCCGGGGCCTCTGATATTTGTAACCGGGGACCTTCGGGGCCCTATACCCTTGGCACCTACGGGGGCCTATCACATAGCGGGGAAACTCCCTGCACTTGCTAAACGGAAGACAGAAAGCATGGCACTCAAGTCGTACAAGCCGACGACGCCGGGCCAGCGCGGGCTGGTGCTGATCGACCGTTCGGAGCTTTGGAAAGGACGTCCGGTCAAGTCTCTCACAGAGGGTTTGACCAAATCGGGCGGCCGGAACAACACCGGACGGATCACTTCACGCCGCCGCGGCGGTGGCGCAAAGCGTCTCTACCGGATCGTTGACTTCAAACGGAACAAATTTGATGTCGCGGCAACCGTCGAGCGGATCGAATATGACCCGAACCGGACCGCATTCATCGCACTGGTAAAATACGAAGACGGCGAGCAGGCATATATCCTTGCTCCGCAGCGTCTGGCTGTTGGTGACAAAGTCGTGGCATCCGCCAAGGCCGACATCAAGCCTGGCAACGCAATGCCGTTCTCGGGCATGCCCATCGGTACCATCGTCCACAACATCGAGATGAAGCCTGGCAAAGGCGGTCAGATCGCACGTGCGGCTGGTACTTACGCTCAGTTCGTTGGTCGCGATGGCGGCTACGCTCAGATCCGTCTGAGCTCGGGCGAGCTGCGCATGGTCCGTCAGGAATGCATGGCCACCATCGGTGCCGTGTCCAACCCCGACAACAGCAACCAAAACCTCGGTAAAGCCGGTCGTATGCGCCACAAAGGCGTGCGTCCGTCGGTTCGTGGTGTTGCAATGAACCCGATCGATCACCCGCACGGTGGTGGTGAAGGTCGTACCTCGGGTGGCCGTACACCGGTTACGCCGTGGGGTAAGGACACCAAGGGTAAGCGTACCCGCAACAAGAACAAAGCGTCCCAGAAGCTGATCATCCGCTCGCGGCACGCCAAGAAGAAGGGACGTTAATCTATGTCTCGCTCTGTTTGGAAGGGTCCTTTCGTCGATGCTTACGTGCTGAAAAAAGCCGAAGCAGCGCGCGAGTCGGGCCGCAACGAAGTCATCAAAATCTGGTCGCGTCGTTCCACCATTCTGCCCCAGTTCGTGGGTCTGACATTTGGTGTGTACAACGGCCAGAAGCATATTCCCGTCAACGTCTCGGAAGACATGATCGGTCAGAAGTTCGGTGAATACTCGCCAACTCGTACCTATTATGGCCACGCCGCAGACAAAAAAGCGAAGCGGAAGTAAGTCATGGGCAAGGAAAAGAACCCCCGCCGCGTGGCTGAAAACGAAGCAATGGCGAAAACCCGCATGCTTCGCACCAGCCCGCAGAAACTGAACCTGGTTGCGCAAATGATCCGCGGCAAGAAAGTTGAGAAGGCTCTGACTGACCTGACTTTCTCGAACAAGCGTGTCGCGCAGGACGTCAAGAAGTGCCTGCAGTCCGCAATCGCGAATGCCGAAAACAACCACAACCTGGACGTTGACGAGCTGATCGTCGCCGAAGCATGGGTTGGCAAAAACCTGGTCATGAAGCGCGGTCGCCCGCGTGCCCGTGGCCGTTTCGGCAAGATCATGAAGCCGTTCTCGGAGATCACCATCAAGGTGCGTCAAGTTGAGGAGCAAGCCTAATGGGTCATAAAGTAAATCCGATCGGCATGCGCCTGCAGGTCAACCGCACCTGGGATAGCCGCTGGTACGCCGACACCAAGGACTACGGTGATCTTCTGCTGGAAGACCTCAAGATCCGTGAGTTCATCAACAAAGAGTGCAAGCAGGCCGGTGTTGCCCGTGTGATCATCGAACGTCCGCACAAGAAGTGCCGCGTTACGATCCACACAGCACGTCCCGGTGTCATCATCGGCAAGAAAGGTGCAGACATCGAAGTTCTGCGCAAAAAGCTTGCTCGTATGACCGACAGCGAACTGCACCTGAACATCGTCGAAGTGCGCAAGCCCGAGCTTGACGCGCAGCTGGTTGCCGAGTCCATCGCTCAGCAGCTGGAACGTCGTGTTTCGTTCCGTCGCGCCATGAAGCGCTCGGTTCAGAACGCCATGCGCATGGGCGCCCTGGGTATCCGGGTGAACGTCGCTGGTCGTCTGGGCGGCGCCGAAATCGCACGGACCGAGTGGTATCGCGAAGGCCGCGTGCCTCTGCACACCCTGCGTGCCGACATCGATTACGCACATGCCGAAGCGATGACCCCCTACGGGATCATCGGGATCAAGGTCTGGATCTTCAAAGGTGAGATCATGGAGCACGATCCGCAGGCACGTGACCGTAAAGCACAGGAACTCCAGGACGGCCCTGCACCTCGTGGTGCTGGTGGCGGTCGTCGCTAAGGAGGGAAAGATATGCTTCAACCAAAGCGTACTAAATTCCGCAAGATGCACAAAGGCCGGATCAAGGGTCTCGCCAAAGGCGGCTCTGATCTGAACTTTGGCACCTACGGCCTGAAAGCTCTTGAGCCTGAGCGTGTGACTGCACGCCAGATCGAAGCTGCACGTCGTGCCATGACGCGTCACATGAAGCGTCAGGGTCGTGTCTGGATCCGCATCTTCCCCGACACTCCGGTCACGGCCAAGCCGATCGAAGTTCGTATGGGTAAAGGTAAAGGTTCGGTCGACCGCTGGGCATGCAAGGTCAAGCCTGGCCGCGTGATGTTCGAGATCGACGGCGTCAATGACGACATCGCCCGCGAGGCCCTGCGCCTGGCCGCGATGAAGTTGCCGATCAAGACTCGCGTCGTGGTTCGCGAAGACTGGTAAACAGTCCGGGAAAACCCGAACAGTATTGCCCCCGCCGAGAAATCGGTGGGGGCTTTTTCGTTTGTGGCCTCTCGCAAACCCGCTAGGCGCCCAATTCCGCGATTCAATACCGGCATTGCAAAAAAGATGGGGCTCAGGGGTGGCATATTCTCTCATCTGGTGAAAAGAAGCGCTCGCAAAACCTTCTCAATCAGAGCTTGGGTCGATCATCCTCCGACACGGCTTGAGCACGTACCGTGCCTTGGCTCTGAAACCCCGCTGAAAGACCGAGGACACGTATGGGCCTTACTTGCCGGGACGTTATGGTCCCCCCTGAAAAACAGAAGACAATTCATCCCGATGACACAGTCGCCAAGGCGTTTGAGATCATTCGCGACAGCCGCGCCCGGTTCTTGCCGGTGGTGGGGGATGACGGTAGCTTCCAAGGCGTTTTCACCGCGCCCACGCTGATCAAGATGATCTTGCCACAGGCCGCCCGTATTGGCGTCAGCGATGAGACCTCGCGCGTTGCAATCAGCCATCTCAACTTTATGGATCTGACCAAGGAAGACATCAGCGAACAGATCAAGCGCCTGCACGAAGAGCGGGTCGGAGATCACATGTCGAACCCGGCCAACATCCCGGTTCTCGCACCAGACACGCCGGTGATGGAAGGCATTTTCCTGATCCACAAATTCAAACGCCACGTTTTCCTCGTGGAACCCGAGACCAATCGCTTCGTCGGCTCTGTCAGCCCGAACTCGTTGATTGATCACGCGCTGAGCTAACCCCTAAAGACCGGATCAGACCATTGACCGACCATTCCGTTTCGCATGGAGAACACGCGTTCTCCGTACCTCAAATGTTGGGGATTGACCCTCTGTGGGTCGCCACCGGTATCTTGATCGCAGTATATGCCGTCCTGGTGACCGAAAAAGTGAACCGCGCCATTCTGGCCATGCTGGGGGCATCGCTGATGGTGCTGTTCGGCATCATCAACCAGGAACAGGCCGTCGCGGGCGTTGATGCCAACACCTTGGCGCTGCTGATTGGCATGATGGTGATCGTCGGGATCACCAGCAAATGCGGGTTGTTCCAATTCGTCGCCATCAAGGCCGCAAAGGTGGTCAAGGCCAATCCGACAGGCATCCTGATCATGCTGACGCTGATCACGGCGGTGTTCTCGGCTCTGCTCGACAACGTAACGACCGTTCTGTTGATCGCGCCGATCACTTTGCTGATCACAGACGCGCTCGAGACGCGTGTTTACCCGTTCTTCTTTGCCGAGATACTGGCCTCGAATGTGGGCGGTACGGCCACTCTGATTGGTGACCCGCCGAACATCATTATCGGCTCGGCTGCGGGCCTTAGCTTCAATGACTTTGTGGTCAATCTTGCGCCGATCTCGGCCATCTGTCTGGTGGTGTTGACCGGTATAATTTATTTGATGAACCGCCGCACGCTGGCTGACATCCCCAAATCGGCCTGCGAAAAGATCATGCGTTTCAATGAAAACGAAGCGATCACCGATGTCGGCTTGATGATTAAGTCTCTGTCGGTTCTGGCGCTGACCTTGCTTGGTTTCACGCTTGGCCATGGCTACGGCATCCAGCCGGGCACCTCGGCACTGGCCGGTGCTGCGCTGCTGATGCTTTTGGCTTACGGACACCAGCATGGTGAGGAGCAATCCGAATCCGTTCACCACATTTTTGGTGAGGTTGAGTGGATCACCATTTTCTTCTTCGGCGGTTTGTTCGTCATCGTTGCAGGCGTTGAGCACGTCGGCCTGCTTGAGTTCTTTGGAGAGAAAGTGCTGGAGCTGACCGAAGGCGACATGATGTGGACTGCGTTCTTCATCTTCTGGGCCTCGGGCATCTTGTCGGCCATTCTGGACAACATCCCCTTTGTGGCGACGATGATCCCTCTGATCGAGTCAACCGCTGATACGTTCGGCGGGCCTGATGCGATCGAGCCTCTGTGGTGGTCGCTGGCTCTGGGCGCCTGTCTGGGCGGTAATGGTACCTTGCTGGGCGCAAGCGCCAACCTGACGGTTGCTGCCTTTGCCGAAAAGGCCAAGCAGCCGATTGGCTTCGTCAAATTCGCGCTCATGGCGTTCCCGATCATGATCCTGACCCTGATGATCGCCAACGTCTACCTGTGGCTGCGCTACTTCTACTAAGGCGCTTAACGATAAGTCGCACCCGAGCAGCCGCTTTTCTGAGGCGGCTGCTCTCGCCCTCGTGCCTCGGCTGGGATATAGCCGGGGCATGGCACAGATTGAATCACTCTTCGTTACCCGTCTCTATCGCGCAGCTTTGTCCGAGTTCGATCCCGAGATCGACGCGGGCGAGCTGAAAAACTCCTGCCTTGTTATCGCCGAGGATGATGAGGCCGGGCAGGAATGGTGTGAAGAGAATGGCTATCCCGGCTATACCAGCTACGCCTCGCTGACCGATCTGCCGTGGCGTTTCCCGATTTTTAACGATCTGGTGAAAGCGCTGGATCAGCACGTCGCCGCCTTTGCCAAGGATCTGGAATTTGATCTGGGCGAGGGGGAGCTTAAGCTTGAAGACCTATGGATCAACATCCTGCCGGAGGGTGGGATGCACTCCAGCCATTTGCACCCGCACAGCGTGATCTCAGGCACGACCTATGTTGCGATGCCCGAAGGGGCGAGCGCGTTGAAGCTGGAGGACCCCCGCTCAGGCCGCATGATGGCCGCGCCGACGCGGATCAAAGGCGGGCGCCGCGATTTGCAACCGTTCATTTATATGAAGCCACAAGTGGGGGATGTCCTACTCTGGGAAAGCTGGCTGCGGCACGAGGTGCCGATGAACATGTCGGAAGAAGAGCGGATCAGTGTTAGCTTTAACTACAAGTGGGATTAATCCTTGCGTAAAATACGCTGTAGAAGCTTCGACCCCTGTTCTTTGGGGTGGAGTTGCATTGCTTAGTTTTCTGACATTCTATCGAACAGATTGGGATATTCGCGAGACTATTTTGGAGATTTTTGGATTTCGCGGGTTGGCCAATAAAACGGTGCTTGAAGTACTGGTTTTGGCCGCGACTTTGGGCGCAACAATTTATGTTGTCTTCCAGGCGATGGAAGCTTGTAAACAGACTTTGAGCTAGTCTTGTTTCGATGTCTTGCGGGTGCGTTTCAACTTCCTCTTGCCACCCACCCATTAAACCCTTATACGGCGGCATCCTGCAAGTCCCCCGGCCGAGTCGGGGGATTCGCATGTCTATCATTCATCCACCAGGTCCAAGGTGACCCTGTCAGGGGGCCTTCTGGTGTTTTGAGCAAAGGAAAAAGGCGATGAACGCCCAAGAACTGCGTGACAAGACCCCGGACCAGCTCCGCGAGGAACTGGCCAACCTGAAGAAAGAAAGCTTTAACCTGCGCTTTCAACAGGCAACCGGTCAGCTGGAAAACACTGCTGGCATCAAAGCGGCTCGCCGCAACGCTGCCCGCGTCAAAACCATTCTGAACGAAAAGGCCGCTGCTGCGGCATCGGAGGAGTAATCCTATGCCCAAGCGTATCCTGTCCGGCGTGGTAACCAGCGACGCCAACGAGCAAACCGTAACCGTTTCGGTTGAGCGTCGTTTCAAGCACCCGCTGCTGCACAAAACCGTTCGTAAGTCCAAGAAATATCGGGCTCACGACGAAAAGAACGCCTTCAAGGTCGGCGACACAGTCCGCATCATCGAATGCGCGCCGAAATCGAAGACGAAACGTTGGGAAGTTCTGGAAGCGTAAGCCTCCGGGATTTTCCCATTTGTCGAAACCCTGGGGGATCTAACGAGACCAGCCCCCACAGGTCGGGAGAAACCACATGATCCAGATGCAGACCAATCTGGATGTCGCTGACAACTCCGGCGCACGCCGAGTTCAGTGCATCAAGGTCCTGGGTGGTTCCAAGCGTAAATACGCCTCCGTTGGCGACATCATTGTCGTCTCGGTGAAGGAAGCCATCCCGCGCGGCCGCGTAAAGAAAGGTGACGTCCGTAAGGCCGTCGTCGTACGCACCGCCAAGGAAGTCCGTCGCGAAGACGGCACCGCGATCCGTTTCGATCGCAACGCCGCCGTCATCCTGAACAACAACAACGAGCCAGTCGGTACCCGTATCTTTGGCCCCGTTGTTCGTGAACTGCGCGGCAAGAACTTCATGAAAATCATCTCGCTGGCTCCGGAGGTGCTGTAATCATGGCTGCTAAACTCCGCAAAGGCGACAAGGTCGTCGTGCTGGCCGGCAAGGACAAGGGCAAAGAGGGAACCATTTCCTCGGTTGACCCCAAAGCCGGTAAAGCTGTTGTCGAAGGCATCAACATTGCCATCCGTCACACACGTCAGTCGCAAACCTCGCAAGGTGGTCGCCTGCCTCAGGCAAACCCGATCGAGCTGTCGAACCTGGCGCTGCTGGACAAGAACGGCAAAGCAACCCGCGTTGGCTTCCGCATGGAAGGCGACAAGAAGGTGCGCTTCGCCAAGACCACAGGGGACGTGATCGATGCTTGATACCGCAACCTACACCCCGCGTCTGAAAGCTCAGTACGTTGAAACAATCCGTGCCGCTCTGAAAGAAGAGTTCGGCTACAAGAACGACATGCAGCTGCCCAAGCTGGACAAAATCGTTCTGAACATCGGTTGTGGTGCTGAGGCGGTCAAAGACTCGAAGAAAGCGAAAGCTGCTGTCGAAGATCTGACTGCGATTGCTGGTCAAAAGGCCGTTGCAACCAAGGCGAAGAAGTCGATCGCGGGTTTCCGCGTCCGTGAAGACATGCCGCTGGGCGCGAAAGTGACCCTGCGCGGTGACCGGATGTACGAATTCCTGGATCGCCTGATCACCATCGCGCTGCCGCGCGTTCGTGACTTCCGCGGTGTTAAGCCTTCTTTCGATGGTCAGGGCAACTTTGCCATGGGCATGAAAGAGCACATCGTGTTCCCGGAAATCGACTTCGACAAGGTCGACGAGGTCTGGGGCCTGGATATTGTAATTGCCACCACAGCGAAAACCGACGCTGAAGCGAAGAGCCTGTTGAAAGCATTCAACATGCCGTTCAACGCGTAAGCGCCGGGAGGATTGAGACATGGCTAAAAAAGCAATGATCGAACGCGAGAAGAAGCGCGAACGCCTGGTGGCCAAATATGCCGCAAAGCGTGCCGAGCTGAAAGAAATCGCGAATGACGAAAGCCGCCCGATGGAAGAGCGTTTCAAAGCGCGTCTGAAACTGGCGAAACTGCCGCGCAACAGCTCGGCTACCCGTCTGCACAACCGTTGTCAGCTGACCGGTCGTCCCCACGCTTACTACCGTAAGCTGAAGGTCAGCCGTATCGCGCTGCGCGAGCTGGGTTCTGCTGGTCAGATCCCCGGCATGGTGAAATCGAGCTGGTAAGGGAGACATAGATATGAATGATCCTATCGGCGATATGCTCACCCGTATCCGCAACGCGCAAATGCGCGGCAAGTCCACCGTTTCCACCCCGGCTTCCAAGCTGCGCGGTTGGGTTCTGGACGTGCTGGCGGACGAAGGCTACATCCGTGGCTATGAAAAGACGACCGGTGCAAACGGTCATCCGGCCATCGAAATCAGCCTGAAGTACTACGAAGGCACCCCTGTTATTCGCGAGCTGAAGCGGGTTTCGAAACCCGGTCGTCGCGTCTACATGGGCGTCAATGACATCCCGCAGGTCCGTCAGGGTCTGGGCGTGTCGATTGTCAGCACTCCGAAAGGTGTGATGTCGGACGCAAACGCTCGCTCCAACAATGTTGGCGGCGAAGTGCTCTGCACCGTCTTCTAAGGAGGTCTGCAATGTCTCGTATTGGTAAAAAACCGGTCGAGCTGCCCAGCGGCGTTACCGCCTCTGTGTCTGGCCAGACCATCGAAGTTAAAGGTCCGAAAGGCACCCGCAGCTTCACCGCCACCGACGACGTGACGCTGTCGGTTGAAGACAACGTGGTCAAGATCGACCCCCGTGGCATGTCCAAGCGTGCCCGCCAGCAGTGGGGCATGAGCCGCACCATGGTTGCCAACCTGGTAACCGGTGTGACCGAAGGCTTCAAAAAAGAGCTGGAGATCCAGGGTGTTGGTTACCGGGCTCAGATGCAGGGCAACACCCTGAAGCTGAACCTGGGTTACAGCCACGATGTTGATTTCACTGCTCCGGAAGGTGTCACCATCACCGCGCCGAAGCAGACCGAAATCGTTGTGGAAGGTATCGACCAGCAGCAGGTGGGCGAAGTCGCGGCCAAAATCCGCGAATGGCGCCGTCCCGAGCCGTACAAAGGCAAGGGCATCCGCTACAAGGGCGAGTTCATCTTCCGCAAGGAAGGCAAGAAGAAGTAAGGACGCAAACAATGGCAAACAGCAAAAGAACCCTGTTTCTGAAGCGCCGCCTGCGCGTTCGGAACAAACTTCGCAAAGTCAACGCCGGCCGTGTACGCCTGTCGGTTCACCGTTCGAACAAGAACATCAGCGTTCAGCTGATCGACGACGTTCGCGGCGTGACCCTGGCATCGGCCTCGACCCTGGAAAAAGATCTGGGTGTTGTTGGCAAGAACAACGTCGAAGCGGCCACCAAAGTGGGCGCGGCCATCGCCGAGCGTGCCAAGAAGGCAGGCGTCGAAGAGGCCTATTTCGATCGTGGTGGCTTCCTGTTCCACGGCAAGGTGAAGGCAGTTGCCGACGCCGCGCGTGAAGGTGGTCTGAAGATCTAAGACTTGCGGGCAGCTTTGCGGCTGCCCCGATGATCCGGGGGCCTCGGCAACAGTCGCGGCTCACTTGGATTGAAGCAAACGGCGCCGTATGCGCCACATGAGAAGAGGGATGCCAAATGGCAGAACGTGAAAACCGTCGGGGCCGTGGCCGCGACCGTGAAGAAGCACCGGAATTTGCAGATCGCCTGGTCGCAATCAACCGCGTGTCGAAAACCGTAAAAGGTGGTAAGCGCTTTGGCTTCGCCGCTCTGGTGGTTGTCGGCGATCAGAAAGGCCGCGTCGGCTTTGGTAAAGGTAAAGCGAAAGAAGTACCTGAAGCCATCCGTAAGGCGACTGAGCAAGCCAAGCGTCAGATGATCCGCGTGCAACTGCGCGAAGGTCGTACTCTGCACCACGACATCGAGGGCCGTCACGGCGCTGGTAAAGTGGTTATGCGCACCGCACCTGAAGGTACTGGTATCATCGCCGGTGGTCCGATGCGTGCTGTGTTCGAAATGCTGGGCGTTAAGGACGTTGTGTCCAAGTCGCTGGGCTCGCAGAACCCGTACAACATGATCCGCGCCACCATCAACGGCCTGCAGAAAGAGCAGAGCCCGCGTTCGGTTGCCGCACGTCGTGGTAAAAAAGTTGCCGACATCCTGCCCAAGCGGGACGAAGCACCGGCTGAAGCCGAAGCGTAAGGAGTAGCGAGCAATGGCAAAAACCATCGTCGTCAAGCAGATCGGTTCTCCGATCCGTCGCCCCGCCGAACAGCGCGCAACCCTGATCGGTCTGGGCCTGAACAAGATGCACCGCACCCGTGAGCTGGAGGATACGCCTTCGGTCCGCGGCATGGTCAACAAGATCCCGCATCTGGTTGAGATCATCGAAGAGCGCGGCTAACCGCCCTCTCGATATGTTTTGGAAACGCCTCTGACCTGTGTCAGGGGCGTTTTCTTTTGCCCGACTGCATCTGCGAATCGCCTCGTTCGACCTCGTACTTCAAACATTGAAGAGGGTTGAACGGCCCGCTAAATCCCTAGGCGGCAACGGCGCAGAGGTCCTCTTAGAAGCCCGAGTTTCAGCTTTCCTAATCCCGAAATTTATCTTTTCTTAAATGAGGTTATTAGATCGAAAAGAGTTTCGTTTGAGGGTCCACTAACGCTTGCAAAGGCGATTTCGCCTCTGACAGAGTGGCCGCGCAGGAACCGGGAACAGGGGCGGACTATGGCGCGTGACTATCTCAAAAAGGCGATGCTGACGGCGCAATCTGATGCGCCCGAGGTTCACGATACGGTCAAGACCATTCTGGCGGAGATCGAAGCAGGTGGCGATGTGAAGGCGCTGGAATATGCGGCCAAGTTCGACAGGTTCGACGGCAACGTTCTGATGACGCAGGACGAGATTGACGCCGCCATTGCGCGGGTCCCCGAAAAGCTGAAGGCGGATATCCGTTTCGCCCACAACAACGTCCGCCATTTTGCCGAGGCGCAGAAGGCCACGATGACAGACGTCCAGACCGAGATCGTGCCCGGAGTGATCGCTGGTCAAAAGGCGATCCCGGTGGATGCGGCGGGGTGCTATGTGCCCGGCGGTCGGTACAGCCATATCGCCAGTGCAATCATGACCGTGACAACCGCCAAGGTCGCCGGATGCCGCCACATCATCGCGTGTTCTCCTCCGAAACCGGATGAGGGCGTTGCGCCTGCAGTAGTCTATGCGGCTCATATCTGTGGGGCCGACAGTATTCTGGCGATGGGAGGGGTGCAGGGTGTCGCCGCGATGCGATACGGCCTGTTCGGCCTGCCACGTGCGAACATCCTTGTTGGGCCGGGGAACCAGTTCGTCGCGGAGGCCAAGCGCATCCTCTACGGTGAGGTTGGTATCGACATGATCGCCGGTCCGACCGACAGTCTGGTCCTCGCCGACAGCAGCGCGGACCCGCTTGTTGTGGCCACCGATCTCGTCAGCCAGGCGGAACACGGGTACAATTCTCCTGTCTGGCTGGTGACAGATGACCGGGCGCTTGCGCAGAGGGTTATGGCGCTGGTGCCCGAGTTGATTGCAGATCTTCCTGACCTGAACCGAGAAAACGCGGCTGCAGCGTGGCGTGACTATGCCGAGGTGATCGTGTGTTCCGACCGCGAAGAGATGGCCGCTTGTTCCGATGACTACGCGCCAGAACACCTGACCGTTCAGGCTGAGGATCTGGAATGGTGGCTGGATCGCCTGACCTGCTACGGTTCTTTGTTTCTGGGGGAAGAGACCACGGTATCTTACGGGGACAAGGCGACGGGAACCAACCACGTACTGCCAACTTCGGGGGCGGCCAGCTACACAGGCGGGCTGAGCGTCCACAAATACATGAAGATCGTGACATGGCAGCGGGCGACCCGGGAAGGCTCAAAACCCATAGCCCTAGCCACCGCCCGGATTTCGCGCGTGGAAGGGATGGAGGGGCATGCACGGGCGGCCGATGTACGCCTCGCCAAGTATTTCCCGGATGAGGAATTCGATCTGCGAGCCGAGGGATGATCGGTCCAGCCTCCACCTGCCAAACTGTTCGCTGGCCTTGATGGCATACTGGGTACTATCCTTGGCTTGATAGGGCCGACCGGGCCGAAAGGAGTTTGACATGTACAAGAAAGTTCTCGTTCCAATGGCGCTGGATCACGATATCTCGCAACACACTCTGGAAGTGGCCCGAGCCTTGTCTCAGGACGGCGGAGAGATCATTGCTCTGCACGTTTACGAAATGCCACAGGGTTCGGTCAGTGCGTTTCTGGACAAGGATCTGGTGGCAGAAGGATATCGCCGCGTCCGACTGGAGTTATCGCGCAAAGTCGAAGGGCTGGATGGGGTGAGTTCCGAACTCGTGAAGGGCCACACGGCGCGTACGATCATAGATTATGCGGCAGAGAACGGCGTCGATTGCATCGTCATCGGGTCTCACAAGCCCGACCTCAGCGACTATTTCCTGGGCTCCACAGCGTCGCGCGTGGTGCGTCATGCCCCTTGCGCGGTGCATGTGTACCGCAGGTGACATCCGTCAATCACGCCCTTGGGCAACAACAACAGGACTGACAGCCGGAAGATGAACATAGACAAGAAGATCACTGACGATCTTGTGGCGAATGACATTTCGTTCGTGACCACCGTCCCCTGCAAACAACTTGCTGGTGTCATTGAAGAGATCGACCAGCGCGAGGGCATCTATCACATCCCGTCAAACAAAGAGGACGAGGGGATGGGCCTTTGCGCAGGTGCATGGATGGGCGGTAAGCGTCCTGCCATTATCATGCAGAACACGGCGATCGGAGTGACGATCAACACATTGGCGACTCTGATCCAGTATTACCGGATGCCTCTGCCGATGCTGATCTCGTACCGGGGTGAGCTGCGCGAGCCGATTGCCTGCCAGGTCGAGATGGCTGTTCACACCAAAGCGTTGTTGGCGCAGCTCAATATCCCGACTTACCACTTTCACCATCAGGCGGATGTGGCCGAGTTGGATGCGATCCTGAAATACACATTCATGTGCAACAAGCCGGTCGCCATTCTGACCGATGCCAACTTCTGGGGAGGCTATGGCGACCAATGATCCGTTCTGAAATCCTGAAAGAAATCGCTCCGATCCTGCGGGATCAACTGGTGGTTTGTAACATCGGCATTCCCAGCCAAGAGCTGCACGCGATTGATGACCAGCCAACGAATTTCTACATGCTGGGCACGATGGGGTTGGCCTCATCCATTGGTCTGGGGTTGGCGCTTTCCCAGCCCAAGCCGGTGATCGTGATCGATGGGGACGGTTCCGTTCTGACCAATCTGGGAACGCTACCGACCATCGCGAACAACGTGGCTGACAATTACATCCTGCTGATTGTCGACAATGGCTCATACGGATCCACCGGGGATCAGCCGACCTATGCCGGGTTGAAGACGTCATTGGCGAAAATGGCGGCTGCGGCAGGGTGTGAGCGCGTGATTGAATGCGCCGCCGAGGACACAGGTCGCGTGTTACAAGAGGCGCTGGACGCTCGGCAGATGACCATCATCGTCAGCAAATGCGAAAGCGGCAACGCCAAGATGCCGCCGATCACGATGGACCCGGTGGTGATCCGAGATCGGTTTATGAAGGCTGTACAGGCCTGAACACCTCTTCGGTTTTGCTGAATGCACTGATCAAAGCCGTCCTTTGGGTGCGGCTTTGGCACTAAATGTCTAGCGCGACAGAAGACGTCGTTTCTCGGCCATGACCTCGCGGCGCTGCTGTTCTATCCCCGTCCGGAAGGAGCGCTCGACAAAGTCGATATGGTCCAGTGCGGCCTGTTCGGCGCGCTTTTCGTCTCCGTCAATCACGGCTTGACCCAGAGCAAGGTGCTGATCCAGCAGCTGTTTGCCCGAACCGTCAATCGATTTCAGAAAGCTGCGGTTGTAGAAAACGCCGCGCTTGGTCAGTTCATAGATCGATGCCATCATATGGATTAAAGTGGCGTTCTGGCTGGCGTCGACGATGGCAGCATGCAAGGCGAAATCCGCCTCGCGTGAGGCTTTGGCATCGTTCGCCTCCCACGCCCGAACATTTTCGTCGAGAATTTCGGCGATCCTTTCCTTGTCGGCCTTGGTGGACCTTCGGGCGGCAAGGCGGGCGGCGAAGCCTTCTTGTTCTCGGCGGTATTCCAGGTGGTCGAAAAAGGCAGGCTCGTGCCGTTCGTATAGCGCCAAAAGGACCGGTAACATCGCTTGCCCGGTCAGGGCGGCGACAAAGGTCCCCTCACCATGCTGAGTGGTGACCAGCCCGCGCTCTTCCAGCACGGCCAGTGCTTCGCGCAGCTTCGGCCGTGAGACCCGAAGCATCTCGGCCAGATCCCTCTCGGACGGCAGCTTGCGGCCCTGTTTCAGAATGCCTGACGCGATGAGGTCTTCGATCTGTGCCACCACGGCATCGGCCAGCGATTCGTGTCCGACTGGTTCAAAAATCGCCTTGGTGTTCATGGGTTTTACCTAAGTAAGATGCCGAGGTGAGATATATTGGTAAATAAATGTAACCATATTGGCGTGTTTTTCAAGCATTCAGTTCCAGCATGGAAATACATCTTAACACTTTCATTAAAATAAGAATTTACGAAAATGTGCAGTAGTTCATCGAAACTGAGTGCGCCCAGTAAGGGACATTTCTGCAGATCCAGTGGTAAACAAAATTATTGACTGAGTAGCATTGGTAAAGTTAGTGAACCACTAATGCAAACCCGCAAGGGTCTGCGTTTGTGTTTGAGGCAGATGCCCAACCCACCCAGGAGGAGACATTATGAAAAAGACCCTGACGAGCTTTGCCGTAGCCGCCAGCCTGATGGCCGCACCTGCGGTTGCTAAAGATAAGCTGCTGTTGAAAACCCCGATTGCATTCTCGACCGAACTGCCTGGTCTTGGTTCGCCAATCCCGCGCGTTGCCGAGCAGTTGGACCTGATGTCGGGCGGTACGCTGAAGATGAAGGTGTATGAGCCGGGCAAACTGGTTCCTCCGTTCGAAATTCTGGATGCGGTTTCCACTGGCAAGATCAACTCGGGTTACACCACCGCCGGTTACTGGGCGGGCAAAATCCCGGCTGCTCCGTTGTTCTCGGCCGTTCCTTTCGGCCCTGAGGCGGGCGAATACATGGCGTGGCTCTACTACGGTAACGGCATGACGCTGTACCAGGAGATGTATGATCAGGCGGGCTACAACGTCCACGTGATCCCTTGCGCTGTCATTGCACCCGAGACCTCGGGCTGGTTCGCCACCGAGATCAACTCTCCCGAAGACCTGAGCGGCCTGAAGATGCGTTTCTTCGGTCTGGGCGGCAAGGTGATGCAGAAGCTGGGTGTTGCGACCTCTTTGCTGCCCGGTGGTGAGATCTTCCCGGCGCTGGAAAAAGGTGCAATCGACGCGACCGAGTTTTCGATGCCCGCCATCGACGCGCGTCTGGGCTTCCACAAGCTGGTCAAGTTCAACTACTTCCCCGGCTGGCACCAGCAAGCGACAGTTTTCGAGCTGATGATCAACAAAGACGTTTGGGCAGAGACCAGCGAGCAGCACAAAGCGATCATCGAAAACGCCTGTAAGGCTTCGATGGCGGATAGCTTTGCCGAAGGTGAAGCGATCCAGCACGCGGCTCTGATCGACAACGTTGAAAACAACGGCGTCACCCTCAAGCAGTGGTCGCCCGAGATGTTGGATACCTTCCGCAGCACTTGGGAAGAAGTCGCCGCCGAAGAGGCCGCAAATGACGCCTTCTTTGCCAAGGTTCTGGCCGACATGACCGAGTTCCGCGACGGCTACAACCTCTGGAAGACCAACGCCTTCCTCCCACGTCAGTAACTTCCTCACTGACGTCTCTGGGGCGGCGGACACTGCTGCCCCAGTCGATTTCTGATCTTCGGATTTTTCCAAACTTTCACCGCCCTTGCACAGGGCTGCCGGGCGAGGAATGACCATGAGCAATCCAAATACCACCAAAGATCCGGTTGAGGCCTATGAAGGCATCCTGGAGCATCCCGATACCGACCGTCAAAAAATCGCCGTAGCCATTGATACCAGCGTCAAAACTGTTGGCCATGTGGTCATGTGGGCGAATGTTCTGTTGATGGCAGCGATTTTCTCGCAGGTCGCGCTGCGCTATCTGCTCAGCCAGAACTACCCCAAACTGGATGAGATCCAGTGGCACTTCTACGGCATCGTTACGATGATCGGCATCTCATATGCCTTGATCACAGATAGCCACGTGCGCGTCGACGTACTGCATATGCAGTTGTCCCGACGGGCGCAGCGGATCATCGAGGTGATCGGCATTCTGACCCTGCTGACCCCGTTCATCTATCTGATGATCGATCAGGGCTATGACTATTTCTACGAGAGCTTCCGCGTCAATGAGCGCTCGGACAGCCCCACCGGCCTGCCTGCGCGTTGGGCCTTCAAGGCGGTCATTCCGATCAGCTTCGTTCTGTTGGCGCTGGCAGCTCTGGCGCGGCTGATCCATGACGGGCACGCGCTGATGTACGGGCCGGCCTCAGAACGCGAGGGGGCTCCTCTGCGTCGTATCCTGCTGGTTCTGGCTGTGTTTGCCGCCGTCTGTGTGGGCCTGACCTTCCTGGTCGAAACGACCGAGGAAAAACTGGTCATCGCGATGTTCCTGACCTTCATCGCGCTGCTCTTCACCGGCTATCCGGTGGCGTGGGTGCTGGCTGGTGTCGGTGTTGCCTATTGCGGTCTTGCTTACCTGTTCGACAATGACCTGATGTTGTGGACCGGGTTGGAGAGCACGTTTACCGGGCTCGATTATTTGACCCTCGGCGCGGTGGTGAACCGGGTCTACGCGACCATGTCCAACGCGGTTTTGGTTGCCCTGCCGATGTTCATCTTCATGGGCCTGATGCTGGACGAATCCGGCGTGGCCGAGCGTCTGATGACCTCGATGCAGCGCCTGTTCGGCACCGTAAGGGGTGGTCTTGCCATCACCGTGACCCTGATCGGGATCATACTGGCGGCCTCGACCGGTATTATTGGGGCCTCCGTGGTGCTGCTGGGCGTGCTGTCTTTGCCGTCGATGATGCAGCAGAAATATCAACCGACGCTGGCGGCGGGAGTGGTCTCTGCCTCGGGCACGCTGGGTATCCTGATCCCGCCCTCGATCATGCTGGTGATCATGGCCGACCAGATGGCACTATCCGTCGGAGACCTGTTCATGGCCGCTGTCTTTCCCGGTGTGATCATCGGAGGGCTATACCTGACCTATATCTTCATCCTCGCACAGGTGAAGCGCGACGCGGCCCCTGTGCCTGAAGGGGCAAAAGCGCCCGACTGGGACGCTGTCAAAGACGTTCTGATCGCGGTCATTCCAACGCTGCTGCTGATCCTCGCGGTTCTGGGCTCGATTTTCGGAGGTTTGACCACCCCGACCGAGGCCTCTGGCATCGGTGCCTTGGGCGCGACGCTGCTGGCGCTGGGATATCGCAAGCTGACCTTCGCGAAACTGTGGAACGTATTGGTTTCGACCTTCAACACCACCGCCTATATCTTCGCGATCTTCCTTGGTGCGACGGTCTTCTCCTACGTTCTGCGGGAACTTGGTGGCGATGAACTGATCGAACATGTGGTCCAATCCACCGGCTTCGGCGCCAATGGCACGATCCTGTTCATCCTGTTCATCGTATTCCTGCTGGGCTTTGTTCTGGACTGGATCGAGATCACCCTGATCGTACTGCCTCTGATGCGTCCGATCGTGAACGGCTTGGGCATCGACATTCCGGGCTTCGGAGTGCTGGATGAACCGGCGCTGGTCTGGTTCGTGATCCTCGTAGCGGTGACGCTGCAAACCAGCTTCCTGACCCCGCCGGTTGGCTTCGCGCTTTTCTACCTGAAAGGGGTCTGCCCGCCCGAGATCAAGCTGATGCATATCTACAAAGGCATCATCCCCTTTGTGCTGCTACAACTGACCGGATTGGCGCTTGTCTTCCTTTGGCCGACACTCGCCACCTGGCTGCCCTCTGTGGCGTACTAAGGAGATCACGCTATGCGTCTCAAGCATTGCCACAACTTTCACGACTTCCGGCAGCTGGCCAAGCGCCGCCTGCCGGGGCCGATCTTCAACTATATCGATGGCGGCGCGGATGATGAGGTGACCTATCGCCAGAACACCGCCGCTTTCGACCGCTGCGATTTGCTGCCCTCGGTTCTGCGCGGAGTGAAGGACGTGGACATGTCCGTCACCGTGATGGGCCAAAAGCTGGACATGCCGTTCTACTGCTCGCCCACCGCTCTGCAGCGGTTGTTCCACCACCAAGGCGAACGGGCTGTGGCCGCCGCGGCCGAGAAATATGGCACCATGTTCGGTGTGTCTTCGCTGGGCACAGTGTCGCTTGAAGAGCTACGCAAAAAACACAAGAACCCCCAAGTCTATCAGTTCTACTTCCACAAGGATCGCGGCCTGAACGCAGCCATGATGCAGCGCGCGAAAGAGGCCGGGGTCGAGGTCATGATGCTGACCGTCGACAGTATCACCGGCGGCAACCGAGAGCGTGACCTGCGCACTGGTTTCTCGATCCCGTTCCGCCTGACATTGGGCGGTATAATCCAGTTTGCAATCAAGCCGATGTGGGGGATCAACTTTGTTACCCACGAAAAATTCCGCCTGCCGCAATTGGAAGAGCATGTGGATATGGGCGGCGGTGCCAGCTCGATCGGCGGCTATTTCACCGAGATGCTGGACCCGTCGATGAATTGGGATGACGTCGCGCAGATGGTGCGGGATTGGGACGGTCAGTTCTGCCTCAAGGGGATCATGACCGTCGAAGATGCCAAACGCGCGGCTGAGATTGGCTGTACCGGGATCATTCTGTCAAATCATGGCGGTCGCCAGTTGGATGGCTCACGCACGCCGTTCGATCAACTGGCCGAGATCGTAGATGCGGTCGGCGACAAGCTGGACGTGATCATGGACAGTGGCATTCAGCGCGGTACTCATGTTTTGAAGGCGCTTTCGATCGGCGCGAAAGCGGTCGGTGTTGGACGTCAGTACCTGTATCCCCTGGCTGCCGCTGGTCAGCCGGGTGTCGAACGAGCGCTGGGCCTCATGCGGGCCGAGATCGAACGCGACATGAAGCTGATGGGTGTGACCAGAATCGACCAACTGAGCCGCGAGAATATCCGTTTTCGCGCCGCATAAACACACGAGGGACGCCATGACCAATGACGCGTTGATTGAACATTTCCGCTGGGTCGTTGGTGCGCGGCATGTCCTGACTGGCGAACGCGCGACCGAGCGGTTCCGGCGTGGTTTCCGCTCGGGCGAGGGCGAGGCGTTGTGCGTTGTCCAGCCCGGCAGCCTTTTGGAGCAGTGGAAGGTTTTGCAGGCCTGCGTTGCAGCCGACAAGATAGTCATCATGCAGGCGGCCAACACCGGCCTGACCGAAGGGTCGACCCCCTCGGGCAGCTATGACCGCGACGTGGTGCTGATCAACACGCGCCGTATGGACACTCTGGTGCCGCTGAACGACGGCGAGCAGATCGTCAGCTTTCCTGGCGCCACCCTGTTTGCGCTGGAAAAACTGTTGACCCCACTGGGTCGAGAGCCGCACTCGGTGATCGGCTCCTCGTGTATAGGCGCGTCGATTGTGGGCGGGGTCTGTAACAACTCGGGCGGGTCACTGGTGGAACGCGGCCCTGTTTACACCGAACTGTCCGTCCACGCGCGGATTTCCGAGCAGGGCGAGCTGGAGCTGGTCAACCATCTGGGAATTGATCTGGGCGACACGCCGGAGGAGATCCTGGCAAACCTCGATGCAGGCAGGTTCGACCGCAACCCGGGGGCCACGAACAAGCGCGCCTCGGCCAGTGACTACGCGCAGATCGTGCGCGATGTCGACGCCGAAACGCCTGCGCGGTTCAACGCGGACAAGGCGAAGTTGTTCGAATCCGCTGGCTCGGCGGGCAAGCTGGCCGTCTTTGCCGTCCGGCTTGATACGTTCCCCAAGAACGAGGCCGAGAAGGTCTTTTACATCGGAACAAACAGCCCCGATGATCTGGCCGCCCTGCGCCGTCACATCTTATCCGAATTCAAGTCGCTGCCCGTGTCCGCCGAATACATGCAGCGCGAGGTGTTCGACATCACGGCGCGATACGGCAAGGATACGGTCGTGATGATCGACAAACTGGGCACCGACCGGCTGCCGATGTTCTTTGCGCTCAAAGGCTCGGTGGATGCCCGCCTGCGCAGAATTCCGTTCCTGCGCAACTTCACTGATAGATTTATGCAGATGGCGGTCTCGGTCTGGCCGCGTGTCTTGCCGAAACGGATGGTCGAGTTTCGCGACCGCTACGAACACCATCTGATCCTGAAGATGAAGAACGAAGGGATTGCCGAGGCTGCTGAATGGCTGCCCATGTTCCTGAAAGACCGTGACGGCGATGCTTTTGAGTGCACCCCGCGCGAGGCCAAGATCGCGGGCTTGCACCGCTTTGCCGCCGCCGGAGCTGCCGTCAGGTACATGGCACTGCACGGCAATGAGGTCGAAGACATCATTGCGCTCGACGTAGCCTTGCGGCGCAATGATCAGGACTGGCTTGAGACGCTTCCGCCAGAGATTGAGGACCAACTGGTCCACAAGCTCTACTACGGTCATTTCATGTGCCACGTGATGCATCAGGACTACGTGGTCAAAAAAGGCGCTGACCCAAAGGCTTTGAAAGCCGCAATGCTGGAGTTGTTCGACACGCGCGGCGCGGAATACCCGGCTGAACATAATGTGGGGCATTTGTACAAGGCCAAACCCGATCTGGCCGCCCATTACAAATGCTGCGACCCGACCAATTCCTTCAATCCGGGGATCGGTAAAATGTCCAAAGCTCGAAACTACGCCGAGCCCGAATAACTCGGACGCATGTTGCCTATGGTCAGGGCACCGATCGCCCCTCAAACCTGAGGTCAAGCGTAGGTTTCGCAGCTGCGTTGAGGCAAAAAAATCCAGCCCTACGGGAATCCCCCAATTTCGCCATCTGTCGCGTCCCGATAAACAAGGGACAACAACTGGCCCCAAAGGGCCACACAGAGTTTCCCCGATGAGGGGCTGGTCCATACCCCCTCGGCCGGCCCCTCAATAATTTTCAGGGTCTGCGCTGAGGCCTATTTCACCTGAGCAGACATCTGCAGCATCTGCGCGACCAAGGACGGAATCTCGTCCGCCTTGTCATAGGCGATGTCGTGCGGAATATCTGTCACCGGCGACTTTCGATAGCCTTGCGTGAACAGGAGAAACGGGATCTCGGCACGCTCGGCTGTTTCTGCGTCCACCTCGCTGTCACCCACGAAAACACGCGACCCATGTGTCGGCAACGCTTTAAAGCTTGCAAACAGATGCTGAGGGTCGGGTTTCCTTGTAGTCAGGCTATCGCCACCCAGAACCGCATCGAAATATTGCGACAGGTCCAGTACGTCGAGGATATGCCGGGCAGGGGCCTCGGGCTTGTTGGTGCAGACGCCCAGTATGTGCCCCTGCGACTGCAAGCTGGCCAAAGCCTGAGGAATGCCGGGATAGGGCACCGTGGTTCTGCTGGCCCCTGCCGTGTAATGCGCGAGAGTCACTTTCGTCAGTTCGTCATGACGATACAAGGGCAATTCGCAGTGCCGGATCATACGCTCGACCAGTTTGGGGAGACCATTGCCGACGAATCGCCCGATCACCTCGCGCGGCAGAGGGGGCATGTCGAGATCGCTCAGCGTCTGGTTTGCAGCTGCAACGATGTCGCCCAGGCTGTCGACCAGAGTTCCGTCCAAATCAAATACAATTGCCGCGCCCATTGTAACCTCGGTGTTTTGCCTATGCGTTCAGGCCTAACCTGCCCGTCAAGAAGGCGCAACACGGCAACTTTCTGCAAGCGCAAATGCGTGGCTTGACAATCCTTACTAAAATAATCAGAATAAAGACAGAAGCCGACAGCCATCCCAGACTCGGGTCAGCCAGGTCATTGAAAAAGCGAACAGAGCAGGCCCATGCCTGAGATACCTCGGAGTTGTCAAATGAACGCGCAGACCCCTATCGCCAACCAATCCTTTGCCGTATCCATGCTGCCTTCGCACAAGGCCGAAGAACTGACCAAAGGCGGCAATCTCGCCCATATCGAACTGGGTGATCAGCTTTACACGCTGCGTATCACGCGTGCCGGCAAACTGATCCTGACAAAATGAGTAACCCGTCGTCTCGGGGCGGCGCAGCGGTTGGCCGCCTGACAGACCTTTCCCCGATCGAAGCAGGCGCGGTGATGTATTTGCGCCTCTGGAGCGAAGGTGCCAGAGGTCGCGCAGACGCTGCCAGTGATTTCGGCATTGCCTTGGGCGCCGATCAAGGGCGCGCCGCGATGTTGACCTTGGATCGTCTATGCTCGCTTTGCGCCAGCCACGGTCGCCGTCCGTTGATCCGGCATGGATTGGGATGTGCCTGTCTGGGCGCGGATGAGAACTGTTTTGCCCAGATGATTGCGGCCGCATCGGAAGGCGCGCGGGAAGACGCGATGATGATGGCCTCACTGATCGTGCGGCCGGATTTTGCGCCGGCCCTTGCCTCATTGTCAGAAGAGCTGGGGATGGCCCTGCGCCGCATGACAGCCGCCGTTCCAATGCCGACAACCGGTCATCAGACCCCCTCGGCCGTGTTGCATTGATCGGCAAATGAAACCCCGGCAGTTGCGCCGGGGTTCCTACTTAGCAGCAGCCACATCCCGCGTGATGGTGGTCGTGGTCGCAAACCGGGGCAGGCGCGTAATCGCCGACACCTTTCAGGACATCCCGCAACGCCCATAGGATCATGTCAACATCCTCGGCCTCGATGGTCAGAGGTGGGCGGATTTTCAGGATGTTGTCTTTCGGGCCTTCGCTGCCGATCAGGATGCGATGATCGCGCATCCGGTTCTTCACAAAACTGCAGATCTCGGTCCCTTCCGAGCCATCCGTGTTGATCAGTTCGACCCCCAGAAACAGGCCCATCCCACGCACGTCGCCGACGCAGCCGAACTCGGATTCGATTTGCTTCAGACCTGCCATCAGACGGTCGCCCATGATGCGGGCATTGTCCTGCAGACCTTCGTCATCGACGATGTCCAGAACCTCTTTCCCGATGCGGCAGGACAGGGTGGAACCGCCGAACGTCGAGAAGAACTCGATCCCGTTGTCAAAGCTTTGGGCGATTTCCTTTGTCGTCACCAGCACGCCCAGAGGGTGACCGTTGCCGATCGGTTTACCCATGACAACGATATCGGGCAGCGCGCCTTGGTGTTCGAAACCGAAATAGTATTCGCCCAGCCGTCCAAGCCCGGTCTGGACCTCATCCGCGATGCAGACACCGCCTGCGGCGCGGATTTTCTCATATATCGCAGGCAGATAACCTTTCGGTGGAATAATCTGCCCACCGACCGAAGGGAAGGTCTCGGCGATGAAACCGGCCACGCCCTGACCTTTCTCTTCCAGAGCAGCAATCGCCGGGTCCACGAGATCTGCGTATTTTTGCGCGCGGTCCGCATCGTCACGTTTGAACGCGCCACGGTAGTCATCCGCGACCTCGACCAGCTCGACCCAATCAGCCTGACCGATCCCGCCGGGTTTGTTGAACTTATAGGCCGACATCGCCACGGCCGCGTTCGTGTTGCCGTGATAGCCGTGATCCGGCGTCACGATCCCCTTGGCGCCGGTATGGGCGCGGGCCAGGCGCAGGGCCAATTCGTTGGCTTCGGTGCCTGAATTGACGAAGTAGCAGACCTCAAAGTGATCCGGCAGTTTCGATAGCACCTTGTTGGCAAACGCGGTCTGCGCCGGGTGTAGATAGCGGGTGTTCGAGTTCATCCGCTTCAGCTGATCCGCCGCGACGGCCTGAATGCGCGGGTGGGCGTGGCCCACATGCGGGACGTTGTTATAGGCGTCCAGATAGGGGCGGCCCCATTCGTCGAACAGGTGGTGTTTCCAACCGCGCACCAACATGACCGGGTCATTGTAGGTCAGGCTCAGGTTACCGCCGAAATGATCGTGACGCCCCTGAAGAACGGCCTGTTTGTCAGTCGGCTGATAGCAAACCTTGTCATCGGCGAGGTTCAGCAAGGCCGCTGGGTTCGGACAGACCGCGTTCCACAGCTCCAGCTCATCCGGGTCGGCGACACCGGGCCAGTCGGCCTCCATGCCATCGGTTGTCAGAGCGAGTTGGAAATGCACATGCGGGGCCCAACCACCGTTCTGCGAGGCATCCCCAAGGCGTACAAACGCAGCGCCCTGCGCCACCGGATCGCCCGGTTTCAGACGATCGCAAACCTCTGCGTCAAGATGGCCGTAGAGCGTATAGAACGGATCCCCCTCGGGCGTTTCATGATGCAGGATCACCACGCCGCCATAGTCGAGATGGCTGTCGCGGTTCTCGACCACTTCGACCCGGCCGCTCATCGGGGCGTGCAAAACCGTGCCAGCGGGCGCAAAGACGTCCACGGCCAGATGCACCGTGCGCCGGTCCGAGGCTTTCCACGGCCCCTTGCGGAAACCGGGCTCGGCGTAGATCAGGCGGGGTTCGTTGTAATAGCCCAGCCACAGGCCTTCACCGAACTCCTCACCCACCCGCGCGGCTTCTTCGAGAGGCATATGGAACGGGTTCTGCGGCCAGGTGGAGTTCTCAACGGAGAGAGAGCCCATCGGCACATCGCTCAGGTCCTGGCCAAACATCTCGGCAAAGTGGCCGCGATGGTCGGAGAGGTAGGCGTGAATGCGCTCGGCCCCATCGACCACCGGTAAGCCGCAGGCGCTGCGCAAGCGAGCGGACATCAGGCCGCCATTGACGGCCTCGTTCTCAAGGAACCGCCATGCCGGGGCCTGACTGATGGTCACATAAGGGTCGTCAGGGTTTTCCGCCGCCATCAGGGTCGAGTTCACCACGGACACCGCCAGCCGCATCCGCAACAGGGGCCAAATCAGATCGACCTCCTCTGCGCTCAGCCGATTGGCGGCGTGATAGCCTCGGACCAGAGCGGTCAGCGCGCGTTCGGGTTTCGGGTGATCCAGAACGATATAGGCCCCGGCAATGGCGACCTCGCACACACGCGGCGCGGCGCACATGTCGCCTAGGTCGATCAGGCCGGATACGGTACGCCGTTCGCTAAGCTCTCCTTCGACGAGAATGTTGTAGTCATTGGCGTCGTTGTGAATGGCTTGCGTGGGCAGGCTGTTCAGCGCATCTGAGATCGCAGTGAAACCCTGCACAATTTCGTCCAACAGCGCGCGGCGGGACGGATCGCCGACCGCGTCCAGTTGATCCGCGATCCAGTCGCCATGCATCAGGTCCCATTTGAAATCGTCCCGCTGCAGGCTGTCATGCGCAAACCCGGCCAGAGCGCGATCAGTCGCGCCAAGAACGCGTCCGAGTTTCAGGATCAAGTCTTCGGATTTCGGCTCGACCTTGGCGTAGCACTGACCCGGAAGGCGCTCCAACAGCCAAACCAAACGCGGGTGACCGTCCTGATCTTCGATCTCGGGCAGGACAGTACCATCCAGCGATGGGAATACTTTGGGGAAGGGCAGGCCCGGAGCCTCAGACGCGATATGTTTGAGCGCTTTGACTTGAAGGTCGACGAGCTCTGGTTCGCACCCCACGCGCATGACTTTCAGGACATAATCCTGACCGTTCGTCGCTTCGACCAGGAAGTTCAGGTCATACTCTCCGTCCAGCCGTGTCAGACGGGCATCCAGCCCCCAAAACTTGCGCAGAGCATCTGCCCAGAAATCACTCATGTCTTTCATTCCCATCCCTATCCGCCGCGCAACGCGGATCTCTTCATCTGGCTAAAAATATCTTCGGGGGTGAATTGGCCCACAGGGCCAAGAGGGGCAGACAGCCCCCTTAATCCATCGCCCGCAACCGCTTGATCAGCGACGAGGTATCCCACCGCCCACCACCAAGTTTTTGCACATCCTTGTAGAATTGATCCACCAGCGCGGTGACAGGCAAGGATGCGCCCGTCTCATTGGCCGTGTTTAAGCAGATGCCCAGATCCTTGCGCATCCAGTCTACCGCAAAGCCGTGGTCGAAATGGTCGTCCAGCATGGTCTCGTACCGGTTCGCCATCTGCCAGCTGCCCGCCGCACCCTGGCTGATCACCTCAACCACTGCGCGCCCGTCCAGACCGGCCTTCTCGGCGAAATGCAGCGCTTCGCTGAGGCCCTGAACTAAGCCGGCAATCGCGATCTGGTTGCACATTTTGGTCATTTGACCAGCACCGCTTTCGCCAATCCGCCGGCAGATTTTCGAATAAACCTGCATGATCGGTTCTGCCGCATCAAACACCGCCTGATCGCCGCCGCACATGATCGACAGCACGCCATTCTCGGCCCCGGCTTGACCGCCCGAGATCGGTGCGTCGACAAAAGAGATCCCTTGCCCCTTGGCCGCCTCGTAAAGCTCACGTGTCACCTTAGCGGAAACGGTGGTGTGATCCACAAAAATCGCGCCATCCGACATCCCGGCATAGGCACCATCCGCGCCGGTGCAGACCATTTGCAGGTCGTCATCATTGCCAACGCAGGACATGACGAATTCGGCCCCCTCCGCAGCACCTCTAGGGGTCGTCGCCATTCCGCCGCCATGTTCGGCCACCCAGGCCTCGGCCTTGGAGGCGGTCCGATTGTAAACGGTGACCTGATGCCCTGCAGCCTGAAGGTGCCCAGCCATGGGATAACCCATGACACCCAAACCAAGAAAAGCGACTTTTGCCATGGGATGATCCTCTCCGCTGACCGGCATTGCTTGATTGCCGGAGTGTTTGGCACTGACAAAGCAAAGCCTGCGCGAAAGGGCAACCCCGTGTTAGCCGTTCCCGCCCAGATCCTTCAGGATCGGGCAGTCCGGTCGGTCGTCTCCGGCGCAGGCCTCGATCAAATGGCTCAGCGTGTCGCGCATCGCCTTGAGGTCGGCGATTTTTGCGTCGATCTGCGCCAGATGATCCCGCGCAACTTGCTTAACATCCGCGCTTGCCCGGCTTTCATCTTCATAGAGCGCCAGCAGTGTGCGGCAGTCTTCGATGGTAAACCCCAAGGCGCGGGCGCGGCCTAGAAAAGTCAGCTTGTGGATGTCCTGCTCGCGAAACCGACGATAACCGTTGTCATCGCGCAGAGGTTTGATCAGCGCGATATCCTCGTAGTAGCGGATCGTTTTCGCGGGCAGTCCGGTTCGGGTTGAGACATCGCCAATATTCATGCGTGGGCCTCCTTCGCGGTTTTCTGCGCGCCTTCGGCGACGTTGGGGCGGACCCATCTCAGACGCAGCGCATTGGTGACGACAAAGACGCTGGAGAGGGCCATCGCGCCCGCCGCAAGCACCGGGGACAGCAATGGCCCGCCAAAGGGGTACAGCACTCCGGCAGCCACCGGAATCAGCAATGTGTTATAGCCAAACGCCCATCCGAGGTTCTGGCGGATATTGCGCATCGTCCGATGGCTGATGTCGATTGCGTTCACGACGCCGCGCAAATCGCCGGACATCAGAACCACATCGGCGGCCTCGATCGCGACATCCGTTCCGGTGCCGATGGCGACGCCGACATCAGCTGCCGCAAGTGCCGGTGCGTCGTTTATCCCATCGCCCACAAAGGCGAGCGCGCCGAATTCGCGGCCCAAGCCCTCTAGCGTTTTCTGTTTGTCACCGGGCAGCAGGTCGGCGGCCACGTGATCAAGGCCTAACCTGTCTGCCATCGCTTGCGCCGTCTGCGCGTTGTCTCCGGTTACTATGGCAAGCGTCAGGCCCATATCGTGCAGCTTGGCCAGCGCCTCGGCCGTGCCCGGTTTCACAGGGTCCGAGACAGCCAGACTGGCCGCCGCCACCCCATCAATGGCCAGGAACAGAGGGGTCGCCCCCTGCGCGGCCCGTGCTTCGGCGTCTGGTTTAAGGTCCGAGATATCCACGCCCTTCTGAAGCATCAATTTGTATGAGCCAATCAGCAGGTCATGCCCCTCTGCGCCGCCCTGAAGGCCAAGGCCGGTGAGGGACTGAACCTGAGAGACCTCGGGCAGATCAGTGGGTCCGGCGCGGGTGATCGCAGTGGCGATAGGGTGTTCCGAGCGCGCCTCGATCGCGGCGGCGAGCCGCAGGACCTGATCCCGCTCAAAGCCGTTGGTGGTGGTCACGTGGTCAAGTTCGGGGCGTCCAAGCGTCAGTGTGCCGGTCTTGTCGAAGGCAATCACCTTGGTCTGCTGCAAGTGTTGCAGCGCATCGCCTTTGCGGAACAAAACACCCAGTTCCGCCGCGCGGCCTGTTCCCACCATGATCGAGGTCGGCGTGGCCAGACCCATGGCGCAGGGGCAGGCGATGATCAGGACCGAAACGCCAGCCACCAAAGCCAGCGGCAGCGACGGAGAAGGCCCGAAGATCAGCCAAGCAGTGATGGTCAAAGCCGCAACCAGCATCACTGCTGGAACAAAGCGATAGGTCAGCCGGTCGACCAGGCTTTGGATGGGCAGCTTGGCCCCCTGTGCCTGCTCCACCATCGCGATGACCTGCGCCAGAACCGTATCCGCCCCAACGCGAGTCGCCTGCACACGCAGCGCACCAGTTCCGTTGACGGTACCGCCCACTACCGGATCGCCAGCGGATTTGCCAACCGGCACCGGCTCTCCCGTAATCATGCTTTCGTCTACGTAAGAGGTTCCGTCGAGGATATCTCCATCCACCGGAACACGTTCTCCGGGACGGATTTGCAGCACGTCACCCACCGCTATTTCGGCAATGGGGCGATCCTCGGTTGCACCGTTTCGTTCAACGCGCGCGGTCTTAGGCTGAAGCCCGATCAGCGCGCGGATTGCCGCGCCGGTTTTGCCCTTGGCGCGCGCCTCCATCAAGCGGCCCAGAAGGATCAGCACAACGATCACCGCAGCGGCCTCAAAATACACATTCGCTGTGCCATGCGGCAGCAGGCCGGGCGCGAAAGTCGAGATGATGGAGAACAGATAGGCCGCCCCCGTTCCCAAAGCGACCAGAGCGTTCATGTCCGGCATCCCGCGCAACAGAGACGGAATGCCTTTGGCGAAAAAGACTCGTCCCGGGCCAATCAACAGGGCCGTGGTCAGGGCACACTGGATCAGATAGCTGGTCTGCTGTCCGAGGGTTGCGTGGACCCAATGGTGGAAGGCGGGAACCATATGTCCGCCCATCTCCAGAACAAATACGGGCAGGGCCAAAATAGCGGCCAGCACTGTCGCACGTTTCAAGTTGCGCGCCTCATCCGGCGTATCATCGGATCGGGTTTCCGACCCCAGCGACGTCTTGAGCTGCGCGGGAAACCCAAGCTGAGTTGTTATCTGGGCCAGCGTCTGCGGCGTGGTCGCGCCCTCGACATAGGTGACCGACGCGCTTTGGTTGGCAAGGTTCACATTGGCCTCAAGAACGCCGGGGCTGGCTTGCAGAGTACGTTCGATCTTGGCCACGCAGGACGCGCAATTCATCCCTGTGATCTGCAAAGCGGTCTGATGTGTTGCCGCCGGATAGTCAGCGGCCTTCAATGCATCACTGAGGGCGGAGACCGGGCCGTCAAACGTGACCTGAGCCGTCTTGGTCGCAAAATTGACCGAGGCGTCCTGCACGCCAGGCACAGCCTGCAAGGCAGCCTCGGCGCGTCCAACGCATGAGGCACAGCTCATGCCCGTAATTTTCAATTGAGTGCTTTGGGTCATGCGACTCATCCCGACAGATATCTTGCTATCCACATGGGGGTTCCAGTGACAGGAAGGTCAAGAGGTGTTGCGTGATTTTTAGCGGCCCTCGCGCTGAAATAGGCTTTCAAGCAAGGATTGGGCATTGGGGCTCTCGGGGGCCGACCGCACCGCATTCGGTGAGGCAAAAAAGCCAAACAGTACTACAAGCAACAAAAAGGCAGATCCGATGATCAAGGCCGAGGCGATCTGCAAAGCTGAGCGTATCATACTACCGCCTTTTCACGTGGCCACCGTCGCAGTCAATAAAGCGAGCACCAAAGTGATTGGGACATATTGCGTGGCAACAAAGCTGGAGTGGCGTTTCATCGTTAGATCCCTGGGTGTACAGATCGGTAACTCTTTAAAAAATGTTCTCACTGGCTATGATTTGCAAGAGCTCACGTTGCAAAAAAGTGAAGTCGTTGTGATGCTTTGGGTTTGCGATGTGCAGTGACGGGAAGAAACTGCAATGGAAGTGGGATAAAAATGTACAGGCCGGTACACTCAGGTGCTTTCTGATGCGTCCAAACAAACGCGATGAACTGGTGCGAAAGGCGATGGAGGTCTTCTACCGAGACGGGTTCCACGCGACCGGCATGGATAAACTGGTGGTGGAAACCGGTGTGTCCAAGACCTCAATGTACAAACACTTCCGCACCAAAGAAGATCTGATCCTGGCCGTCCTGCGCCTGCGGGATGAGAGTTTCCGAAATCGGATCCTGCGACGGGTTGCGCAGCTTGCGGATACGCCAGCCGGGCAATTGATGGCCACTTTTGATGCGTTGAAAGAATGGTTCGAAGAGGACGATTTTCGCGGATGTATGTTCCTGAAAGCCGCGGCCGAGTATCAGGACGCCAGCCATCCAATCCATGTGCAGGCGGCAGAACATAAACGGGTTATGTTGGAACACCTGACCTCATTGGCGCGCCAATCCGGCGCACATGCGCCAGAGCTTCTGGCCCGTCAGATCGTCTTGCTGCAGGAGGGCGCGATCGTCTCAGCCGTTTTGTTGAAGAACGGTAATCCGGCTGAAGACGCCAAGGCTGCGGCGCAAATGCTGCTGGATGCTGCGCTGACCCGAAAGAACGCTGCGTTGCATTGACTGAACGCGGCGTTACGTGGATTGGCCTATCTTCGGTGCCGCGATAGCCTTTCAGGTAACACCTGATCGGAGAATACCACATGTCGCTTTTTACCTCGACCGCAGCCTGGGTCACTGACGAACACCGGATGTTTGCCGAAATGGCGGGGCGGTTTTTGGATGATGAACTGGTCCCTAATGCCGAAAACTGGGCCGCGAACGGCATCGTAGACCGTTCATTCTGGCACAAAGCCGGGGAAACCGGGCTGATGGCGGGTGCGATCCCGGAAGAATATGGCGGCGTGGGCGGTGATATGGGGTTTGACTCGGTCACTCTCTACGAACAGACGGCGCGCGGGGATGCCGGATGGGGATATGGGATCCAGTCGATCGTGACGCACTATATCACCGCCTATGGCAGTGAAGACCAAAAGCAGCGCTGGTTGCCCAAGCTGGCCTCGGGCGAAATGGTTGGGGCTTTGGCCATGACCGAACCGGGCACGGGCTCGGATGTGCAGGCGGTGCGGACCTCGGCTGAGAAGGACGGCAATTCCTACCGCCTGAACGGGTCGAAGATCTTCATCACCAACGGTCAGAGCGCCGATCTGATCATCGTTGCCGCCAAGACGGACAAGACCTTGGGCGCCAAGGGTGTGTCTTTGATTGTGGTTGAGACGGACGGGGCCGATGGTTTCCGGCGCGGGCGCAACCTCAAAAAGCTGGGCATGAAGGGCAATGACACCGCCGAGCTGTTCTTTGAAGATGTCAAAGTGCCGATGACCAATCTGCTCGGCCCGGAAGAAGGGCAGGGATTCTACCAGTTGATGAAACAGCTTCCTTGGGAGCGTTTGACCATCGGCATCATGGCACTGGGCGCGATTGATTTCGCCATCTCTGAGACAGTGAAATACGTGCAGGAGCGCAAGGCCTTTGGTCAGCGCGTCATGGATTTCCAGAACACGCGGTTCAAACTGGCCGAGTGCAAAACCAAGGCGGAAGTGCTGCGCAGTTTCGTGAATGATTGCATTGGCAAACTGGAGGCCGGTGAGTTGGATGCCGCCACCGCGTCCATGGTCAAATACTGGGGGTCTGAGGTCCAGAACGAGATCATGCACGAGTGCCTGCAGCTTTTTGGCGGCTATGGCTTCATGATGGAATACCCGATCGCCCGCCTTTATGCCGATGCCCGTGTGCAGATGATCTATGGCGGTACGAATGAGGTCATGAAGGAACTCATCGCGCGTTCGATTGACGTCTGAGGCCCTCCCGCCCGTCGTCGAAGTTCCTTTTGGAACATCTCCTCCCGTTGGGCCGGGCAGATTTTCGGGTGGCGGTCTGTTCAGAACTCTATGTGATCTCCGGGTCCAGCTGCCGTTCGAGCCATGCTCGAAATGACTTCAACGGTTCAGACTCAATCCTGTTCTTAGGCCATACCAGATAGTACGCGCCCAAGCTGACCTCCGGCCCATCCCACGCCAAGGCAAGGCGGCCGGTTTTGAGGTGCTCTTCGACGAGATAGCTTGGGAACAAACCAACGCCTAACCCATGGATCGTGGCCTGTATCATCGTTGAAAACTGGTCGAACAGCATCCCACGCGACCCGCTGACAGGATGGTCCTGCGCGGCAAACCAGCGCTCCCACCCGTCGGGGCGCGTTTCCATGTGCAAGAGGGGTGCCTGCTCCAGCCAGTCGATTTGATCGCTCTGGTCGGGCAGAAGGTCAGGGGCGCAGACGGGCACGACATACTCTGTCATGATCTTCAGGTAATTCACGCCGCTCCAATTCTGGCGACCAAAGTGAAAACCCGCGTCGAAGGCCTCGGTCTCGAAATCGAAGGGTCGCAGCCTTGTGTTCAGGTTGACTGTGACTTCTGGGTGATTGCGGGCGAAGTCCTGAAGGCGCGGGGCCAGCCAGTGCATCCCGAAAGCTGGCAGGATGGACAGGTTGAGGGACCCTCCGGTTGGGTTGGCCTTCAGTTTCAACGACGCCTGCGCCAGTTGATGCAGCGCTGTGCGGGCCGTTTGGACATATTCTTGCGCGGCAGGTGTCAGGTGCAGCCGCATCTGGGTGCGTTGGATCAGTTCGATGCCCAACTGCTCCTCCATCGTTTTCAACTGGCGGCTGATGGCGCTTTGGGTCAGCGATAGCTCCTCGGCCGCAGCGGATGCGCTGCCCAGCCTGTCCACAGCCTCGAGCGCGAGCAGGGATGAAATCGACGGAAGAAAGCGGCGCGGCGCGATCATATTACATTTCCTCATACCTTTGGGTTTGATTATCACTGGCTTTTTCCCGACACCAGCCGGATATACTGGCCTTTGACGCGCGCGCCCGCGCCGTTCGAAAACAAGACCCGCGGACAGCCCCGCACCATTTGAGAAAGCCGAGCTATGGATCGCGCGCAGATCGTCCATGAGAATTTCCTATCCCGCGTGGCAAACCGGGATTTTCCCGAAGGTGCACTCCCGGTCGGCGGATTGAGCCATGCGGATGCGGTGTCACTTTACCGCTCGCAGGTCCTCAGCCGGGCGCTGGATCGCACCAGCCGGGCGATGCAGAAGGCGGGGCAGGGGTTCTATACCATCGGCTCATCCGGACATGAGGGTATGGCCGCCATAGCCCACGCCCTGCGCCCGACGGATATCGCCTTTTTGCACTACCGCGATGCGGCGTTCCAGATTGCCCGGGCCGAGCAGGTCCCGGGCCAACAGATCGCCTGGGATATGCTGCTGAGCTTCGCCTGTTCGAAAGAGGACCCGACCTCGGGCGGGCGTCATAAGGTGCTTGGCTCGAAGGCTCTGATGATCCCGCCTCAGACCTCGACCATTGCCAGCCATCTGCCTAAAGCGGTTGGGGCGGCCTATGCACTAGGGGCCGCGCGTCGGCATGACCCCGAGCATCGGGTGCTGCCCGAAGATGGCATCGCCATGTGTTCGTTCGGGGACGCTTCGGCCAACCACTCGACCGCGCAAGGGGCGATCAACACGGCGGGTTGGACCAGCGTGCAATCCACGCCTCTGCCCTTGCTGTTCGTATGCGAGGACAACGGCATCGGGATCTCGGTGAAAACGCCGAAGGGCTGGATCGAGGCGTCGATGGCGCATCGCCCAGGCATTAAGTATTTTCAGGCCAATGGGCTGGACATCTATGAGACCTACGCCCTGGCTCAAGAAGCCGCGCATTATGTCCGCACGCGCCGTAAGCCCGCCTTCCTGCACCTGCGGACAGTCCGCCTCTATGGCCATGCGGGGGCGGATGTGCCGACCACATATCTCAGCAAGTCCGAGGTTGAGGCGGATGAGGCAAATGATCCGCTTCTCCACTCCGTTCGCCTTTTGGATCAGGCGGGGGCGTTGGCTCCGGATGAGGCGTTGAAAATTTACAAGGACAGCTGCGCCCGTACGGATCGTGTTGCTGCCGAGGCCGCCACGCGCCCACATTTGTCAACTGCGCAGGATGTTATGGCCAGCCTGATCCCGCCAAAACGCACCTGCAAACCAACTAACGGCCCCAGCGCGGATGCGCGGGCAAAGGCGTTCGGGGGCGACATGCGCGCGATGGCTGACCCGCAGCCCATGAGCCGCCTGATCAACTGGGCGCTGACCGATCTGATGCTGGAACATGGCGAGGTTGTCTGCATGGGCGAGGATGTGGGCCGCAAGGGTGGGGTCTACGGCGTGACGCAGAAGTTGCAGCAGCGGTTCGGACAGGACCGTGTGATCGACACTCTGCTGGACGAGCAGTCGATCCTCGGCCTCGCCATCGGAATGGGTCACAACGGGTTTGTACCGATCCCCGAAATCCAGTTCCTCGCCTATCTGCACAATGCTGAGGACCAGATCCGCGGTGAAGCCGCTACCTTGCCCTTCTTCTCGAACGGGCAATTCACCAACCCGATGGTTCTGCGAATTGCCGGACTTGGGTATCAGAAAGGGTTTGGTGGGCATTTCCACAACGACAACTCTCTGGCCGTTTTGCGCGACATTCCGGGTGTGATCATTGCCTGCCCCTCGACCGGGGAAGACGCGGCACAGATGTTGCGCGAATGCGTGCGGCTGGCGCGGGAAGAGCAGCGGGTCGTTGTGTTCCTTGAACCGATTGCGCTCTATCCCATGCGGGATCTGAATGCGACGCAGGACGGGGGGTGGATGACGACCTACCCCTCGCCCGACCGGCGGATTGCGCTGGGCGAGGTTGGGGTGCATGGCGACGGCACCGATCTGGCCATCGTGACCTACGGCAACGGCCACTACCTGTCGCGTCAGGCGCTGCCTGAGTTGCAGGCGGCCGGGGTGAACGCGCGTGTCATTGACCTGCGCTGGCTGGCCCCACTACCGGCCGAGGCGCTGCTAGAGGCGACCAAGGACTGCAAACACGTCCTGATCGTGGATGAATGCCGCCGCACAGGCAGTCAGTCCGAGGGGCTGATGACCCTCTTCCTTGAAGAAAGCGCCCAGACGCCTATCGCTCGCGTTGTGGCTGAGGATTGTTTTATCGCGACCGGCCCGGCCTATGCCGCGCCGCTGCCGTCCAAGGACGGTATCATCGCCGCAGCCCTCAACCTGACCGGAGTGCAGAAATGACCCGAACAGCTGTCGTGATCTGCCCCGGTCGGGGCACCTATAACAAGCCCGAACTGGGCTATCTGCACCGCCACCATGCGGACAAGATGCCAATGTTCCAGCGCTTTGACGCCATGCGCGCCGAGGCCGGGCAAGAGGGGGTAACCGCGCTGGACGGGGCCGCGCGCTTTGCGGTCAGCACCTATTCGCGCGGCGATGTGGCCTCGCCCCTGATCTATGCGGCCGCTTTGGCGGACGCGCAGTCGCTGGCCGATGATATCGAGGTGGTGGCCGTGACCGGCAACTCGATGGGTTGGTATATCGCGCTGGCTGCCGCTGGCGCGCTGAGCGCTGAGAACGGGTTCCGCGTGGTGAACACCATGGGCACTCTGATGCAGGAACATCTGATCGGCGGGCAGTTGGTCTATCCCTTCACCGATGACAGCTGGGCCGACAGCGCGCACCAGAAACAGACGTTGTTGCAGGACGTCTCTGACATCAACGCGGTCGAGGGGCAGGATCTGGCGTTGTCGATTGATCTGGGCGGTATGCTGGTGCTGGCCGGGAATGAGGCTGGTCTGGCCGCATTTGAGGCATCTCATCCTACCGTTCAGGACCGCTTTCCCATGCGGCTGCCGAACCATGCGGCGTTCCATACCTCTCTGCAGGCCCCGATTGCCGCTGAGGGCCGGGCACGGCTGGGGGCCGACATGTTCGGCCAGCCCCACCACCCGATGATCGACGGGCGTGGCAAGATCTGGTGGCCGGGCGCCACCGATACCGAGGCGCTGTGGGGCTATACGCTGGGTCATCAGGTGACCGAGGCTTACGATTTCACCCACGCCATTCAAACCGCCGCGCGAGAGTTCGCACCGGACCTATTCATCGTGACCGGGCCGGGGGCGACACTGGGCGGTGCGTTGGCGCAGTCTCTGACCATGGCGGGGTGGAACGGCATGACCGACAAGGCCTCATTCACCGCGCGGCAAGAGGACAAACCTATTCTTGTCGCCATGGGGCGCGAGGATCAGAGGGCTCTGGCGACAGGCTAGGCTCTGTTTCAGGTCTTGGCCTGAATAGCGCTGGCGAGGGTTTCGATCCGGTCACGCAGCCAGCGATGGGCCGGATCATTGGCGGATCGCTGGTGCCAGACCATGTAGATCGAAACCGGCTCGCAGTCGAACGGCAAGGGCGCGCAATCCAGCGCGGCCAGTGGTCCGTTTTTCATCAGCGCCGTGTCGGTGGAAATCAGGGGGCTGCCCGCGATGAAAGACGGGATGGCATTGAAATGTGGCAGCACGACGGTTGGCGGGCGGATCTGGCTTTGATCCACGCCGCGCATCACCGCGCGCGCATTCCGGCCGTCGGGAAAGCGAACCTCGACATGCTCACTCTGACAATAGGCCTCCCACGTCTCGGGCGCTGTCCGTCGGCTGCAGTCATAAAACACCATCAAGGGGCTTGAGATCAGCCGTTTCTGAAAGATGTCAGGCCCGTCCGGCGGCAGCGGCGTCAGCATCAACTGGCACCGGTCGCTGCGCAGCAGGTCCGGCCCCGGTACGCCGGATGAGATGAATTCCAACCGCAGTCTAATCCCCTCGGCACGGGTCGCGCGTAGAAGGTCGGGAAAGATCAGCTCTCGCGGCATATCGTTGGTGGCAACGCGGATTTCCATCTGCTCTGACAGGGGATCAAAGGGGCGTTCATCCGTCAGGGCGCGCATGCCGTCCAGAACGTTGCGGACCGGCTCTTGCAGGGCAAGCGCGCGTTCGGTCGGTGTCAGGCCTTGGCCGGATCGTACGAATAGCGGATCGCCAAGCACCATCCTTAGCTTGGCCAATGTGTGGCTAATGGCGGATTGTGTGACCCCCAACCTATCCGCCGCTTTCGAGACCGAGCTCTCCTCTAGTATCGTCAGAAATATGCGCAGGACCTTGCCGTCCAGATCAGTGAAATCGATTTTGCTCATACAATCTATGACTAAGCATGAATGGTTTTGCTGTCGAGAGGGCGCTAGGTCAGGCGCAAACAAGGGGCACGCATATGGGACTTCGCTTTTTCTCGGACAAGAACCGACCCGTTCACATGGGGTCGTACCCTCTTGAGCGTCTGGCGCGTCAGATGGCGATGCCCGACCTGTCCCAACTACCCCCGATGCCCGAGCTTAGCTTTCACCGGCCAGACCGGCCCGAGAGCATCGTGAATGCGATGGGCGAATTTCAGGCCATGCTGGACACGATCCGGGATGGGCTGGTGAACCCTGTCGCCTCGGACATCCCGCAGGACCCGCAGGCGCGGGCGGATCACCTCAAGGCGTTTGGGTATTTCAACGATGCCTCGATGATGGGCTGCGGGCCGCTGCCGCCCGAGGCGCTGTTGGACCAGCCGCGCCGCAACCCAGATATCGACCGCCTCGCCCATGCGTTGAAAACCCGCCAGACCAAAACACTGGCCTCGGGGATCGACGTCATCATGGCTGATCTTAAGGAAAGCATGGAGGCCGCGCCGCATCCGATGGCCTCGCATCGTCATGTTCTGGTGTTCCTCTACGAACATAACCGAGATCCGAACCCGGACGAGCCGGGGTCCGAGTGGATCATGGATGCGCAGGACCACCGGGCCTGTCTGCTGGCGACCGAGAATGCTGTCGTGATCGCCAACTACATCCGCCTGCTGGGATTCGATGCGCGGGCACACACGGCGATGTCGACCGAGGTGGATCTGGGCAAGCTGGCGGTCGCGGCGGGTTTGGCCTTGGTCGAAGACGGCACGCTTGTTGCCCCATGGCTGGGGCGTCGTTTTGGTCTGGCCGCCGTTACGACCGAGATGGAGATTGCCCACGATCAGCCCCTGCAACCGATGGCGCAACAACCGTGGTTCCGGACTCAAGGACCTGCGTGGTGGCTTGGCACCGGGTTCGCCAAGAATGCGCTCAACCGCGACGTCTATGCAAAACGCCGCTATGTGGATGGGGCGCAACCGTTTGAGCGGCTCAAGCGGGTCGAGACGCCCACCACTTATATTGATGAAGCCAACGTCGCGCGCGTTCCCAAGCGCGCTGACATGTTCGCGCGGGCGCAGTTCGGCGATATGGGCAAACACCTGCAGGATGCCGCCAAGGGCGGATACTACGTGCGCAAATCGGCCCCCAGTTTCGCACAACGCCGGGCGCTGGGCGCGTTTGTTCTGTTGCAGGATGGTGAAAGCGCAAAGGTCTCGCCCCCGACAGATGCCGAGCGCAATGCCGCCAATATCAAGGCCGCCAGTTACTTCCTTGGGGTCGATGCGGTTGGCCTCAGCCGTTGCCCGGACTGGGCGTGGTATTCCCATGATGCGACAGGGGAAGAGATCACGCCGCCCCATGATCAGGCCATCAGCATGATCATCGACCAGGGCTACGAGACGATGGAGGGCGCAAGCGGTGATGACTGGATCAGTGTTGCGCAATCCATGCGCGCCTATCTGCGGTTTTCACTGCTGGGTGGCGTGATCGCGCAGCAGATCCGCAACCTCGGTTACAAGGCCAAGGCCCATACGGTGATGGATGGCGAGGTGCTGCAGCCACCGCTGTTGCTGTTGTCGGGGTTGGGCGAGGTCAGCCGGATCGGCGAGGTCATCCTGAACCCCTATCTCGGCCCACGTCTGAAATCCGGTGCGGTGACGACTGATATGCCGATGACCCATGATAAGCCGATTGATTTCGGCCTGCAGAGTTTCTGCGAAAGCTGCAACAAATGTGCCCGGGAATGCCCCTCGGGAGCGATCACGGCCGGGCCAAAGCTGATGTTCAACGGCTATGAAATCTGGAAATCCGACAGCCAGAAATGCGCCACCTATCGCGTGACAACGCCCGGAGGGTCGATGTGCGGGCGCTGCATGAAGACCTGCCCGTGGAACCTTGAGGGGATTTTCAAAGAACGCCCTTTCCGATGGGCGGCGATGAATATCCCTCAGGCCGCGCCGGCCTTGGCAAGACTGGACGATGCGGTGGGCAATGGTGGCCTGAATGACGTTAAAAAGTGGTGGTGGGATATCGAGCTGCAGTCGGATGGCTCCTATCGCCCCTCAGTGCATCCGCTGAATCGGCGTGATCTGCAGCCCGATCTGAATCTGAAATACGAAGATCAGACGTTGGCCGTTTATCCCGCCTATCTGGCCCCACATCCGTGGCCCTATCCCTTTGCCATGGACCGCGAGGCGGGGATTGCCGCCTATGAAGCGATGGTGAGCGCCGAGGAATACAAGGCGCGCAAATCGGCTGGCGACATGTCGGTTGTCCATCGCTACGAGATCGCCGGCGATGCGCCGGTCATGCGGGTCGAATTGACCAAGGTCGACAAGATGACGGCCGATGTGACCAAGTACGAATTCTCGACGCTGGACGGCTCTCCTTTACCCGAATGGACAGCGGGCGCGCATCTCGACGTTTTGGTCGCGCCCGAGTTCCTGCGCCAGTATTCGATGTCCGGTGACCCTTCGGATCGAGCAACCTATCAGATCGGTGTTTTGCGTGAGGATGAGGGGCGCGGTGGTTCGGCTTTGCTGCATCGCATCTTCAACGAAGGCCGCAAGGTTTTCATCTCGAAGCCGATCAATCATTTCGAGCTGGATGAGACCGCGACAAAAACCTTCCTGATGGGTGGCGGGATCGGCATCACCCCTATGATCGCCTTCGCCCATCGTTTGCACGCGCTGGGCAAACCGTTCGAGCTGCACTACTCCGCCAGTACCCGTGCCAGCGCCGGGTATCTGCATGACCTTGCCGCGATGCCGTGGGCAGATCACGTTCATTACCATTTCTCGGATGAAGGCACGCGTGCCGATCTGGATGCGATCGTGTCAGGCTATCAGGACGGCTGGCACGTCTATACCTGCGGGCCCGATCGCTTCATGGACGGCGTCATGCAAGCGGCCGAACGGCAGGGTTTCCCTGAAGAAGCGCGGCATCTGGAGTATTTCTCGGTCCCCGAGCAACCAGAGTATGAAAACTTCCCGTTCACGTTGAAGCTGGCGAAATCAGGCCAGGAACTGACCGTGCCGGAAGACAAGGACGCTGCGCAAGTGCTGAACGAGGCGGGTATTCACGTGGATGTGAAATGCGCCGACGGTATCTGCGGCGTCTGTAAATGCGGTGTTGTTTCGGGTGAAATCGAACATCGCGATTTTGTCCTGTCCAACAAACAACGCGAGAGCGCTGTCATTTTGTGCCAAAGCCGCGCCGCACAACCGGATGGCGTGATTGAGATCGACCTCTGACCCGAGGTCGAAAAACGACATGAAGTTGTGAAAAAATTGGTCGCTCCGGCCATGGACGCCGGGGGGCTGCTGCACTAACGTCCCCTCTGAACCCAGTGAATCCTGATTGACAGGTGCGAGGTATTTTCATGGATTATCACAGCCCCGCCAGCTTTGCCGAGGCGTCGGCTCTGGCTGCAAACGCGACGGGCACGACACGGTTTCTGGCAGGCGGCACCGATGTGTTGGTGCAGCTGCGCTCGGAATTGGTGACGCCCGATACACTGATCGACATCAAGAAAATCAACGGTGTGGATCAGATCACGCAAAACGCCGACCGCAGCTGGACACTTGGCGTCGCTGTCACCGGCGCTGAAATGAGCGAGCATTCTGAGCTGGGCCGCGACTGGCCGGGTGTGGTCGAGGCGATGGATCTGATCGGATCGACTCAGGTGCAGGGCCGCGCGACGTTGACGGGCAACCTTTGCAACGGCTCTCCGGCGGCGGATTCGGTGCCTGCGATGGTTGCGGCGGGTGTAACGGTCACCGTGACTGGCCCGGATGGCGCACGCGAGGTGGCGGTCGAAGACATCCCCACCGGACCCGGCAAGACCTCGCTGGCGAAGGGTGAAGTGGTTTCAGCCGTCAAAATCCCCGCGCGGGGCGACAATGGCGGTGACGCCTATCTGCGCTTCATCCCACGCACTGAAATGGACATCGCCGTAGTCGGCGTGGGTGTCAGCCTGCGTCTGGACGGCGACGTGATCACTGAGGCGAGGGTGTCCTTGGGCGCTGTCGCCCCGACCGTTTTGCTGGTTGAAGACTGCGCCAAGGCCATCATCGGCAGCACTCTGGATGACGCCGCGCTGGGCGCGTTGGCGGCTGCGGCCTCGGCGGCCTGCAACCCGATTGACGACAAACGCGGCACGATCGAGTTCCGCACTGAGGTCGCGGGCGTTCTGGCCAAGCGCGCCGCGAAAATCGCCTATGCCCGCGCCAAGGGAGAAGACGCATGAGCAAGCTCCACGTATCCACCACCGTGAATGGGGACACGGTTGAATACCTCTGCGACCCGCGTGAAACGCTGCTGGACTGTCTGCGCGACAAGCTGAACCTAACCGGCGCGAAAGAAGGTTGCGGCACCGGCGATTGCGGCGCGTGCTCCGTCACCGTAGATGGCCGTTTGGTCTGTTCCTGCCTGATGCTGGGCGTTGAGGCCGAGGGCAAGACCATTGAAACTGTCGAAGGCATCGCGGATGGCGACGTTCTGCATCCGCTGCAGAAGAAGTTCATCGAACATGCGGCGCTTCAGTGCGGCATCTGCACGCCGGGCATTCTGGTGGCGGCCAAGTCGCTGCTGGAAAAGAACCCCAACCCGACCGAAGAGGAAACCCGGTACTGGCTGGCAGGCAATCTCTGCCGCTGCACCGGCTATGACAAGATCATTCGCGCCGTGATGGAAACGGCGGAAGAGCTGCGGGAGGCTTCGTAATGGCACTCGACGATCGCAAATCTGTATTCACTTTCGTTGGCACGCGCCCGGATCGTCCTGACGGGTTAGACAAGGTCACGGGCCGCGCTAAATTCGGGGCTGATGCCTATGCGCCCGGCATGTTGCACGGAGCGGTTCTGCGCTCTCCCCATGCCCACGCGCGGATCGTGAAGATCGACACCTCGAAAGCCGAGGCGCATAAGGACGTCAAAGCTGTCGTCACCCGCGCGGATTTTGCCGATGTCCCGTTCAAACCTGGTCTTGAGGGTGAGTTCTGGAACGTGCTGGAAAACGTCATGGCGGGCGAAAAGGCGCTCTATGATGGTCACGCTGTCGCTGCGGTCGCGGCCACGTCGGCCCTAGCAGCGCGGGATGCGCTCAAGCTGATCGAGGTCGAATACGAAGTTCTGCCCCATGTGACCGATGTGGATAAAGCGATGGCGTCGGATGCGCCGGTCATTCGGGAAGGCGCGGCGGACTATTCGGTACCCGAAGGTTTGCACCCGAACGTCGTACGTTACCACGAAAGCGGCCACGGAGATGTTGAGGCCGGGTTTGCCGAAGCGGATCTGGTCATCGAAGACAGCTTTGTTACTGAGGCGACCCATCAGGGCTATATCGAACCGCACGCCTGTCTGGGCATGCTGGGCAATGACGGCAAGGGTGAGCTGTGGTGCACCACGCAAGGCCACTGGATCGCGCAAAAGACCTGCGCCGCGCTGCTGGGGATTGAGACCTCGCAACTGCGCGTCACCGCGTCCGAGATTGGCGGCGGCTTCGGCGGCAAAACCACTGTTTTCATCGAACCCGTTGCGCTGGCGCTGAGCCGCAAGGCCAACCGTCCGGTCAAGATCGTTATGACCCGGTCCGAGGTGTTCAGGGCGACGGGGCCGACCGCGTCAGCGTCGATGGACGTCAAGATCGGCATTAAAAAAGACGGTACGATCTCGGCCGCTCAAGGGGTATTCCGTTTGCAGGGTGGGGCGTTCCCCGGTGCGCCGGGTGACATGACCGCCATGTGCGCCTTCGCGCCGTACAACCTGACCAACGTCAAGCAGATCGGCTATGACGTGATGTCGAACCGTCCGAAACAGGCCGCTTACCGCGCGCCGGGCGCACCCATGGGTGCTTTCGCGGTCGAGTCGGTGATTGATGAGCTGTGCAACAAGCTGGGCCTCGACCCCGTTGATGTGCGCTTGAAAAACGCCGCTCATGAAGGCTCCAAGGCCAGCTATGGCCCGACCTACGAACGCATTGGTCTGGTCGAAACGCTGGAGGCTGCCAAGGCGCACCCGCACTATTCGGCCCCGTTGAAGCCGGGGCAGGGGCGCGGGATTTCCTGTGGTTTCTGGTTCAACCACGGCGGTGAGACCTCGGTTTCGCTGGCCCTGTCCGAGGACGGCTCGGCCCAGCTGATGGTGGGAACGCCGGATATCGGCGGTTCTCGCGCGTCGATGGCGCTGATGGCGGCCGAGGTTCTGGGCATCCCATACGAGAACATCCGCGTGACCATCGCGGATACGGCGACGCTGGGTTATAACGACGTCTCACACGGCTCGCGCGTGACCTACGCGTCGGGTCTGGCGACCATCAAAGCGGCCAAACACGCGGTTGAGAAACTGTGTGAACGCGCGGCGGCCAAGTGGGGTATCCCGGTCGAGGCCGTGAAATGGGAAGACGGCTGTGCTGTGCCCTCAGGCCCCAACGCAGGCGACTTCGACCCGCTGGCCCTGTCCGACATCACAGCGGATATGGGTCGCACCGGTGGTCCGATCTCGGGCCATTTCGAGGCAACTCCGGAAGGTGCGGGTGTGTCCTTTGGCACTCATATTGTCGATGCCGAGGTCGACCCGGAAACCGGCAAGACCAGCGTGACTCGCTACACGGTCATTCAGGACGCCGGCAAGGCGATCCACCCGACCTACGTAGAAGGCCAGTTCCAGGGCGGTGCCGCGCAAGGCATCGGCTGGGCGCTGAACGAGGAATATATCTACGGCGAGGACGGGCGGTTGCAGAACTCAATCTTCCTCGACTACCGGATTCCCGTCGCCAGTGACCTGCCGATGATCGACACGGTGATTGTCGAAGTGCCCAACCCCGGCCACCCGTTTGGGGTACGCGGTGTGGGCGAGACCGGCATCGTGCCGCCGCTTGCCGCCATCGCCAACGCGGTTTCCAACGCGGCGGGTGTGCGGATGAAGCAACTGCCGATGTCACCTCCGCGTGTTCTGGCCGCGCTCAAAGGCAATGGTTGAGGTTCACCTCTGGTCCGGCCTCCGGTCTCTGACCGGGGGCTTGGCCGTTGTCGAGGTCGAGGCCAAAACGACAGGAGAGTTGCTGCGTGCCCTGGTGCGCGCGCATCCACAATTGCAGGCCCCTATTGATGCGGGCGTCTCTATCGCGATCGACGGGCGCGTGATTGCAACGGGCCTGACGGAACCAATCCCGGAAGGCAGCGAAGTCTATCTGATGCAGAGGCTGCGCGGCGGCTAGGGTTTAGGCGACCACGGTTCGCGCCCGACCATCCGGTCGGCCTCGGCCGTGATGTCGTTCATGTGCTGCTCAAGGTTTTGGCGCAGGGTTTCGATCTGCTCTTCACTGGCTTTGCGAGGCACAGTCTCGGTCCATTCGCGGCATAGAAACACGCCTTCGTTGCGCCAGGGGCGGGGCATCAACAAGCGGTCCCATGTACCGGCCTCTCTGCCATGACGGGCCGAAAAGGTGATTCCGAACACCCGTTTGCCCGATGTGCGCGCCCAGACCAAAGGCACGGTCGACAGCACCCGTTCCGGCCCGCGGGGCCCGTCGGCGGCAATGCCAATAGAAATCCCCTGCTTCATCTTGCCCAGTACTTCACGCGACACGGCGACGTTGCTTTTGTGTTTGCTGGCCATGGCGATCGTGTCCATACCGAAAAGCTTTTGCACGCGGCCCACCATGCTGCCCGCCCGCGCCGAGGACGTGATCGAGCAGATCTGCGCCTTGTCCAGCGGGAAGAAATAGGGTGACTGCGCCAGCCGCTGATGCCACAGAACAACGATGACCGGTTCGCCCTGTTCGGCCAGCTGGTCTAGTTCCTCATAGCCGATGCGCTGCCATTTGGTGTTACGGTTGACCATCCGAATATAGCTCGCAATACGGCGCGCCGCCCAATTTAACACGGCTTCGCTGTCGGCGATCTTTTTGCGGATACTCACGGATGGGTCCCTCATATTGGCCAAAATGTGTCTTATAGAACTCAACGCCGCGTGCAACTTGTTTGTCTTGTCGAGAAGTGGTCGAGAAACTGAAAAAGCCTCTTGAGTCCGCCGCGCGGCTGGCATATCTGAGGCTTAGCCTAGGGGTATAGCTCAGTTGGTAGAGCGACGGTCTCCAAAACCGTAGGTCGCGGGTTCGAACCCTGCTGCCCCTGCCATTCAAAACTTCCCAAAACTTGAATATTCGCTTTTGCGGGTGCGTCGAATCCTATTTTCGCCGTGCGAATTTCCCTTCGAGGTTCCTCAGGGGCAGTTTGAGCGGCGGCCATATTGCGCAGTGGGTAGAGATTTGACGTAGCGTCCCGAAATTTCTTCCGCTTCGGCGTAGTTGACGCAAACGTAAGATGCGGCTCAATTTTTTACTTTGCATGCACAAAAGTGACGAAAACCGGGGCTTTCTTCCCCCTTACGTCTCAAAATGAAATCCCTAAATGCACCTCGTCGCTGCGGGGTGCCACTCACGGACTGTGATCCTTGAGCTTTGGCCAACCACTGAGGTTCGGATCGGCCCCGCAGTGACAAGGTTTGCGCAGTTCATTGGGAGGAAAGGAATTTGATACAGAGTTTTTGGTCGATCTTTCGTGACTCCCGCTGGCCAGCGGCACAACTGACGCAGCCTCGGTCCGAAGAGACCTGTGCTGCAGATGAAGAAACAAGCGAATCCACGGTGAAAGAGGCCGAGTTCCGGAGCCTGTTTCAAACGACATTGCTGGAAATGGAACAGCCGCAAGCAGGCGATGAGGGCTCTGACACTTGGCGAATTTAAGCCTGCCGAAAACCTGCCTAGCCCGATAGGGCGCAAATGCACCATGTTTCGTATCAATTCGATCCCGATGTTGCTGACCGGTGAACGTGGAGATATGCACTGAAGACTATATTTGGTTTGTATTCGAAGGTGTTGAATGGGATTGCGAAGCCTGATTGCCGAAAAGATTGCCTTGCGTGTTCTTGGCAACGGTAAAACCCGGCGCGCCGTCATGAATGAGCTGCTTGATCAGGATACTCTGTTGTTTCGGGACTTGGGCGATCATGCCTTTGCCTTCTTTCCAACGGATGCAATCGGACGTTCACTTTTCCAGAACGGTGAATTCGCCCGCGGCTCAGTCACGGATCTGCGGGCGTTTCTTGAACAGAACAATGCCTTTAAGCTCGGAATGTCCGTTCTGGAGGTTGGGGCTAATATCGGCACTCAAACCGTCTATTTCTTCCTCGATCTTCAGTGTGACGACGTCGTGGCGATCGAGCCGGACCCGGACAACATAAACCTGCTGCGTCACAATCTTGCGTTGAATGGGCTGACAGACAACGTGAAGATTTTGGGTGTCGCGGCTTCGGACACGAGTGGAACGGCGGAGTTTACCCGAGATCTGTTCAACCGCGGCGGCTCACGTCTGGGGGCTAAACGCACAAGCGGTAAAACCCGAGAGAGTTTCTCAGTCGAGATCGTTCGGATCGATGATCTGGTGCAGTCGGGCACCCTTCAGGCTGATCAAATTGGGTTGGTCTGGATGGATGTCGAGGGCCATGAGCTATCTGCCCTCAAAGGGATGAAGCAGTTGATTGGAGCCCACAGGCCCCCAATATTTCTGGAATACACGCCGGACGGACAGCACAGCACCCAGCAAGAGCTTTGTGACCTGCTATTTGACAACTATCAGGGCGTTTATCGTCATGCTGGGGGCTTTCATCACGTGTCGCGGGGCGAGTTTGCGCAGATTGATCATCAGGTCGATCTTCTGGTCATGTAAGGCCCCACCCGTTCTCAAAGCACGGCGGCGACCGTCTTTCCTCTGCTTGCGGGATCGCCTAAAGTCCCCACAAATCGCAGACACCGGGAATGAGGGTACATGTCGCGTTTCGATGGATATTTCCTGCGGCAGTTGCTGGTGCTGTTCGGCTTTTTCACTCTGGTCCTGGTCGGTGTTTTCTGGATCACGCGGTCTGTCAGCCTGTTTGACCGGGTGATCAGCGGCGGCCAGTCGGCGGTTGTTTTCCTCGAATTCACCGCTCTGACGCTGCCGACCCTGATCCGGACGGTGATGCCGATGGCTGTGTTTGCTGCTGCCGTTTACGCCACGAACCGCCTCAGCCGGGAAAGTGAGATGACGGTCATGCTGGCGACTGGCTCCAGCCCGTGGCGCCTCGCGCGGGCCGTGGTGCTGTTCGGTCTTGTCACAGGGGTGATGATGGCGGCGATCAGCGTTTTCCTGCGTCCTGCCTCGGTCGAGCAGCTCGAGATCCGGCAGGCCGAAGTTGCAGGTGACGTGACCGCCCAATTGCTGAACGAAGGTGAGTTTCTGCACCCCGCCGACGGTGTCACGGTCTATATCGGTCGGATTGATCTGGACGGGACTTTGCACGAGGTCTTTGTCTCAGACCGGCGGGACCCGGCGAATTCGGTAAGCTATTCAAGCTCAACAGCGTATCTGGTGAACAATGCGGCGGGCATCAACCTCGTCATGCTGGATGGGGTCGCGCTGCGTCTGGACAAGGACGGGCGCACCCTGTCATCGACCCTGTTTCAGGACGCCTCTTACGATATCTCGGCGCTGACCAGTACCGGCGGTATGAATACCCGCAGCCTTGAAGCGATCCCCACGATGGAATTGATCCGGGACCGCGAAGCGATCACCAGCGCAGAAGGGTTCAGCCCAGGTGAACTGACGGATGAGTTGCACCAGCGATTCTCGTGGATCGCGATTTGCGTGGCAGTTGGGCTGGTCGGCTATGCCACCCTGTTGCTGGGCAGTTTCTCGCGTTTCGGGTTGTGGCCGCAGATTCTGGGGGCGTTTACCATTCTGGTTTTACTTGAAGGTGTCCGGGGGTTTGTCTCTCCGGTCGTGATAGGTGATCCGGGTCTTTGGATCGTTCTCTACGCACCGGCGGTCATAGGTATCCTGATCTCGTGCCTGTTCTTGGCGGTTGCGGGACGTCCAATCTGGCGCCGTTCCAGGGCCGAGGTCGCTGTCTAGGCAGGGTCTCGCAGACCATGCAGGCAGTCTAGAATATCCTCGAACGCAGCGCTGTCGGGGCGGGTTACGAGATAGAGCGGCAACATCAGGTCCGGACTCGGCTCAACCCGCACCAGCGCGCCAGAGCGAATATGCTCTGCGGCCAAATAGGCGGGAAAAAAACCACGCCCCCCTCGTTTGAGGACATAGCGCAGGGCCATCATGCAATTGCCTAGAAAGACCGTCTGCCCCTCTGCCTGGCGGGCCGTGGTCCGCACATGGTCCTGGTAGGCGGTCCCAAGTTCGAGATTGACGAATACCGAGTTGTCGACCATTGCCTCAGCGGTTTCGACCAGAACCAATCGCTCTGGTGGCAGGGTTTCAAACATCACCCGCCTGTCTGAGGGCTTTTCGTGTGTCAGCGCAGCGTCCAGTACATGTGTTGCGACCGCGTCCACCATATCCAGGTCATGATCGTAGTTCAGCGTCAGCAGCAATTGGCCAAGATGCTGTTCGAAACGTATGGCGAGATCGACCAGCAAGGGGTCCCAAACGCTGAGCTGCGCCCCCAGCCTCAGTGCCGGGCGATTCTGGTTTTGCGTGGGTAAATCAGTCGACGCATAGGACCAGAGTGAGAGCATCTGCTCCGCGTAAGGGCGAAATTGGCGACCGAAATCTGTTAGTGCCGTGCCTCCGGCCCCGCGGGTGAAAAGGGGCTTTCCTGTGGCGTCTTCGATCTGCCTTATGCGCGCACTGACAGCCGTTTGGGTCACATTCAGCTTGCGCGCTGCTGCGTGAAACCCTCCGGTCTCAGCAACGCATAGAAAAGTTTCAAAAGCTTTGATCTGCATAGTGCCAATATTTTTTGATCGTCATGATAAAATCAATTCATTTTTTTCAGCACGCAAGTCGAGGTATCCTGTTCCCGATCAGGACAAAGGACATGCCATGCTGGACAAAAGCCACAAGCCGACCTGGACCAGTTTTGAAGAGGCCACAAAAGCCGACTGGGACGCCGTTATGGACTATGAAGAGGCCTACAATGCTGCCTTGCCAGACCGGATTCTGGACGCGATTCGTTCGTTGGATGAGGAATGGACGCCGTATCCAGTGAACCGCTACCAACACTCTCTGCAGGCCGCGACGCGGGCCTATGAGGATGGCGCGGATGAGGAACTTGTGGTCGCCGCGCTGATCCATGACACAGGCGATATCCTGTCGCCCTACAACCATGGTGAGCTGTCAGCGGCGATGATGAAGCCCTATGTCAGCGAGAAAACCCATTGGATTCTCAAGCATCACTGCGTGTTTCAGGGCTATTACTACAATCATCACCTTGGCGGAGATCGCAACGCGCGCGACAAGTATCGCGACAGCCCCTATTGGGAGGACTGCCGCTATTTCTGCCATGAATACGATCAAAAAGCGTTTGACCCGGATTACCCGACCAAACCGCTGGAGTTTTTCGAGCCCATGCTGCGCCGTGTCCTGAACAAGGGCGAGGGGCACATGGAGTTGAATGAAACGTCCGAGGGTTAACAGGCCGCCATCAGGCGATAGACGATCTGCGCGGCGGTAAAGTCCCAGGCGGCATTGCCGTCCGGGGCCAGCTCGACCACGTCGAAGCCTACGCATTTGCGGCCTTTGAGGGCGTGTTCGACCAGTCGTAGGGCTTGGTAATAACCAAGCCCGCCCGGAACCGGGGTGCCGGTGGCGGGCATCAGCGAGGGGTCCAGACCGTCCACGTCAAAGCTGACATAGACCAGCTCGGGGAAGTCCTCGGGTAGGTCAACGGCGTGGATATTGCCTGTGACCAGCTCCTCGGCGTCGACGTGGAAGACGTGGTTTTTCAACCGGCTTTTGGCCTCTTCGGTTGAAAACGCGCGGACACCGAACTGGGCCAGTCGGACGCCTTCTTCGGCCAGCAGGTGCATGACCGAGGCGTGGGAGTGTTTCTCGCCCTGATAGGCGTTGCGCAAATCGGCATGGGCGTCGATCTGCACGATCCCAACGGGCTGGTTCAGCGCCCGCGCCACTCCCATCACCGCGCCGAAGCTGAGGGAATGCTCTCCGCCCAGGGTCACGGGCACCTTGCCCGCGCGAATGGCAGCCTCTGTCCGTTGGGCGAGGCGTTCCATGATGTCGGGCAAGGGGCCGTCACACTCCAGCGGCGTTTCGGTAAAGATGCCCTCGACGCAGGGTTCCGCATGGCCGGTGTTGCGTTCGAGTTCATTGCTGGCCTCGATGATCGCCTCGGGGCCTTTGGCGGTTCCGGACCCATAAGAAACCGTGCGTTCCAACGGCACCGGGATCACGCGAAAGCGCGCGTCTTCCGAGCGCTCAGCGGCGGTCAGTTCACTGTCGAGGAAAATGCTCATGAGAGGCGGTCCTTAAAGTCGTCATAGCCGAACTGCTTGATGATCTTCAGCTCGTCCGTTTCGCTGTTCCACAGGGCGATGGTCGGCAGGGGAACACCGTTGAACGAGTTGGTTTTTACCATCGAGTAATGCGCTTGATCGAGGAAGGCAAAGCGTTGCCCGATCTCCAGCGGCTGATCCCATGTGTAGTCGCCGATCACATCGCCCGCGAGGCACGATGGCCCGCCCAGACGGTAGGTGTGGCCTGCCTCGGCCTCGTCCATCAGGGCGGGGCGATAGGGGGCCTCGATCACGTCGGGCATGTGGCAGGTGGCCGAGATATCGGTGATCGCAAGGGTCATGCCATTGGTGGGCAGGTCGAGGACTTCTCCGACTAGAATGCCCGCGTCCAGTGCGACGGCTTCGCCGGGTTCGAGGTAGATGTCGACATCGTATTTCGCGCGGATGGATTTGATGAATTCGACCAGCCCGTCGCGGTCGTAATCGTCGCGGGTGATATGGTGCCCGCCGCCGAAGTTTAGCCATTTGAGTTGGCCAAGGAAGGGTTTGAGTCTGGGCTCAACGGCAGCCCATGTGCGTTGAAGGGGATCGAAGCCCTGTTCGCAGAGCGTGTGCATGTGCAGGCCGTTTACGCCGATCAGAGTGTCTTCGGACAGTTGGCTGACGGGTGTCCCGAGGCGTGAACAGGGTGCGCAGGGATCGTATTTGGGAATCTCGCCTTCGGAATGTTCGGGGTTGACGCGCAGGCCCACCTGCACATTGGCGGCTTGGGCTTTGGCGAGGAACCGGTCTTTTTGCGCAGGCGAGTTGAAGATGATGTGGTCGGACAGCGACAGGATCTCGTCGATATCCGCATCCTTGTACCCGGCGCAGAAGGTTGCGACCTCGCCGCCATATTCTTCGCGGCCCAGACGTGCCTCATAGATGCCAGAGGCACAGGTTCCGCCGAGGTGTTGGCGCACCAGTGGGGCCAGTGAGAACATGGAAAACGCCTTGAGCGCGCTGAGGACATGCGCGCCGGAGCGGGTGCCAATCTCTGAAAGGATGGTCAGGTTTCGTTCGACGGCTTTTTCATCGACCACAAAGCAGGGTGAGGGGACGCGGGCAAGGTCGAAACTGCGGAAGGCGCCGGCGTCTCCGGCTTGGGTGGTCATCATGTCGGACATGTCGGGCGTCTCCGATTGTGGAGAGGCCGGGGGGCCAGCCCCCCGGACCCCCCGGGATATTTTTGGCCAGATGAAGTTCAGGATCTAGAACTCTACCGGGCCGTCGAGTTCGTGGACCTGCCATGGGAGGCCATGGGTGTTCAGCATGTCCATGAAATCGTCCGGGTCCAGCTGTTCCATGTTCCACACGCCCGGCTCGCGCCAGTTGCCTTTCAGGACCTGTGCGGCTCCGATCATGGCGGGGACCCCGGTGGTGTAGCTGACGGCCTGAGAGCCGACCTCGGCATAGCATTCTTCGTGGTCGCAGATGTTGTAGATGTAGTAGGTCTTCTCGCCCGAGCCATCCTTGGCCTGACCTGTGGCGATGTCGCCGATGCAGGCTTTGCCCTTGGTTTCCGCACCCAGATCGCCGGGGTCGGGCAGCAGGGTTTTCAGGAACTGGATCGGGATGATCTCCTTGCCGTCATGCATCACCGGGTCGATGCGGGTCATGCCGACATTTTCCAGCACCTTGGCGTGGGTGATGTAGGCGTCGCCGAAGGTCATCCAGAAACGGGCGCGCTCGATCTCGGGGAAGTGGGTGCTGAGGCTCTCCAGTTCCTCATGATACATCAGGTACATGTTTTTGGGGCCGATGGCGGGGAAGTCGAACTCGACCTTGTGGGTCATGGCGGGGGAGTGTTTCCACTCGCCGCTTTCCCAGTGGCGGACCTCGGCCAGCACTTCGCGCAGGTTGATTTCCGGGTTGAAGTTGGTGGCGAACTCCTGATCGTTCGAACCGCCATTTGCGTCCAGAACGTCGATCTGACGGATGGTGTCCAGCTTGTGCTTCTTCAGCCATTTGGCAAACACGCTGGTTACGCCCGGATCGAAGCCTGAACCGAGGATGGCGGTCAGGCCGGCCTCTTTGAAGCGCTCTTGGTAGGCCCATTGCCAATGGTATTCGAACTTTGCCTCGTCTTCGGGTTCATAGTTCGCGGTGTCGAGGTAGTGGATACCGGCCTCAAGGCATGCGTCCATCAACACCAGATCCTGATAGGGTAGGGCGAGGTTGACCAGAATCTTGGCGCCGGTTTCCTTGATCAGGTTAACCGTGTTTTCAACCTTATAGGCGTCCAGTTCGGCGGTCTTGATGTCCACACCTACGCGGTCTTTAACGGCTGCTGCGATGGCATCGCATTTCGATTTCGTGCGGCTGGCCAAAGTGATCTCGGTGAAGATATCCGAGTTCATCGCCATCTTATGCACGGCTGCGTGGGATACGCCGCCCGCGCCGACAACCAGTGTTTTGCCCATGGTCTGTCTCCTTTTATTCGTAATAGGTGTAGCCGTTGATTGAGTCGCGATAGGCGCTCATCAGGGTTTTGCGGTCCTTGGCTTGCAGGGTACCGGTCGAGATCGCCTCGTCCACCATTTTGCGGAAGGCGGCGACGCAATCCTGTGGATCGAATTCCACGTAGGACAGCACCTGACTGATCGTGTCGCCCTCTTGTTCATGCAGCAGGTCGAACCCGCCATCGGCACGCAGGTCGATTGTGACGACATTGGTATCGCCGAACAGGTTGTGCAAATCGCCGAGTGTTTCCTGATAGGCGCCGACAAAGAAAACGCCCATGAAGTATTCGCCCTCCTCCGGGAGCGAATGCACCGGCAGGCTGGGTGAGACACCGTCGGCCAGAATGAACTGGTCGATCTTGCCGTCGCTGTCGCATGTGATGTCGGACAGCACGGCCCGCCGGTCAGGCGTTGTGTTCAAACCTTGCAGCGGGACGATTGGGTGCAGTTGGTCGATGGCCCAGACATCGGGCAGGGATTGGAACAGCGAGAAGTTGCAGTGATAGATATCGGCTACTTTCTCAAGCTGGTCGTCCACATCCGTTTCCAGATCATCACTGGCGGCCAGCGCCTTGAGGCGGGCCATCAGCGACAGATAAATACGTTCGGCCCGGGCCATCTGGCGCAGGTCTACGTAGCCACGGCGGAACAGGGCGCGCAGCTCGTTGCGGTAGAAGGTGGCATCGTTCCAGCATTCCTGCAGACGGTTTTTGCTGAGGTACCCGTGTACCGCAGCAAGGTCCGAGACCAGATGGTTGTCGTCAGGTTCCACATCCGGCGCGGTGGGCGCATCGTAAAGCGTAGTTTCCAGCACGTTGAAGACCAGCATAGATGAGGTCGCCACCACGGCGCGGCCACTTTCGGTGACCAATGTCGGGTGCGCAATTTCGGCTTCATCCATTGCATAGGCGACGGTTTCGACCACGTTGGCGCAGTATTCCTCGACTGTGTAGTTGATCGAGTTCTCAGCGGCCTTCTTCTCGCCCGTATAGTCCACACCCATGCCGCCGCCGAGGTCCAGGTGGGTCAGCGGAACGCCTTCGCGCGTGAGTTCGGTGTAGTAGCGACAGGCCTCACCCACGGCGCGGCGGACGTCGTTCACGTCCTGCACCTGGCTGCCCAGATGCGAGTGCTGCAGCTTGAGGCAATGCAACAGACCCGCCTCGCGCAGCTTGTCCACAGTGGCGACAAGCTGATCGGTGTTCATACCAAAGGCTGAGCGGTCGCCCGAGCTTTCTTCCCACTTGCCGCTGATCTGGTTGGTCAGTTTCACTCGCACTCCGATCAGAGGTTCGATGCCGAGCTCCTTGTAGACCTCGATCACCGTATCCGCCTCTTTTGGGCTTTCCAGCACGATGACAGTATTGAACCCGATCTTGCGGGACAGGATCGCCAGTTGGATGAACTCGGCATCCTTGACGCCATTGCAGACGATCAGCGCCTCAGGGGCCAGACGATGCGCAAGAGCCACGACCAGTTCGGGCTTTGATCCGGCCTCGAGGCCATAGTTGTATTTCTTGCCGAACTCGACGATGCGGTCGACCACCTGCGCCTGCTGGTTCACCTTGATCGGAAACACGCCGCGATAGGGGCCTTTGTAGCCCACCCGCGCGATGGCGTCGGCAAAGCTCGCGTTCAGATGCGCGATCTCATGTTCCAGATACGAACTGACGCGCAGCAGCATTGGGGCCTTGATTCCACGGTCATCCAGATCGCTGAGGATACCGGGCAGGCTGATCGCCACTGTATCCGGAGACATCGGATTGCGCAGACCGATCTCGCCCTGCTCCGTCACCTCGATGAGGCCTTTGCCCCATTTCTCAACCCCGTAGATGGTATGCGGTGCGTCGGGCGTGTGTTTCAATCAAGTCAGTCCTTAACTCAGAGGTGCCGGTTTCGCGCCCGCCAATACGGCAGCATTTTGATTCGTCCAAGTGTAAACTATGTGACAGGGATTTCCGAACGCTAGGCGTACGCGCGGATCGGGATCAGGTGGTTGTCCCATTGGCAATCGGGGCGGGCCAGAACCCGTGCCTGCTGCCCGCTTACAGCGCCAAACGTGCCTGTACCGGTGGTAAAGATCAGCCCGTCCGGGCCGGCGCCCAGACCGCAGACATCCTCCAGTTCGAAAGCTCTCTTGAAGCTGCGACCTGCTACATCGAACAGATGCAGCGCGTTTCCGCGAGGGCAGGTTATGGCGACCTCGGTCCCGCTGGCCGAGAAGGCGATGCTGCCAGCATAGCCCTGCAAGGTGATTTGGAGGTCTTCTGGTGCGGACAGAAGTTGCGGAGGCGCGCCCCGACGGTGCAGGCCCAACAGGGGCGGGTGCTTGGTCTGGCTTCCCTGCCACTGCATCGCGAACCCGACTAGCCCGTCGTTGCGCACGCTGAGATGGCGGATGGAGTTCTTGTGCAAGTCGCCCGGCAGCTCGACCCGTTCAAGCAGGTTCCCGGACAGGTCTAGATAGATCAGGTTTGGCTGCATGACCGGCAGGTTCAGCTTGGTCCGTCCGGTCTCGGGGCGGGTCTCGATCCCGCCATTGGCGATCAAAAGGCTTTGGCCGTCAGGCATCAGGCGCATGTCATGGGGACCAACACCGCCCGACGAAAACTCTCCTAGTCGTTCAAAGCTGGTGGCGTCCCAAAGGCTGATACGGCCTACGCCGGCCTCATAGTCGTTTTCGGTAGCAAAGAACCGGGTGCCGTCTGCCGTGAACGTGCCGTGACCGTAGAAATGCCGCCCCTTGGGGGCCTGTAGCCGTGCAAGCTCTTGTCCGGTTGCGCAGTCTATAATCAGCGCAAACGTGCCGGGGCGGCGGGCAAAGGCCACGGCCTGCGCTTTGCGCGGGTGTGCGGCGGCAGCGTGACCCCTTGCGGGCAGGGGCAGCGAGAACAGGATGTCTCCTCCCTCATCCAAACCGGCCAGACGGAACGAGCCATCCGGAAACAGCCCGGCGGCCAGAAAAGCGGGCGCCCCGACCGACGCCCACCCCGTTGCGGGCGCAAGGCTTGCAGCCGCAAGACCGGCCAGGAAATGGCGGCGGTTGGTCATGGCTCAATCCCCGTCGAGAGAGTTGAACCCGGCACTGATACCGAGGGTCGGGCCAAGCTCGGTCGTGGCGATGGTGCGGATGTCATTCACCGCCTGTTGCAGCGCTTCGACCCGGAACCGGCCTGCGGGATCGGCCACGCCAGCAAAGGCGGGGTCGTCGATGGACCGGGCGCTTTTGATTGCGCGGGTGAAGGCCAGGTCCAGATCCTGCGCGATCTCGGGATGGTCGGCGGACAGCCGCGCCGCAAGGTCTTGAAGCGCAATCAGAGACAGCTCGACATGACGTAAGGCGCGTTTCGAGCGGCGGGCTTCGGCCCTGTTAGGGCGGGGGCGGTCGAAAGTGCCAAGGGGTCGGCCCAATCGGGTTTCGGCAGTGAATTGCAACCCGGTTGAGAGCGCTTTGAACAACTCCTGCATCGCCTCATCCTGCGTGCGGTACGGGCTGTCGCCCCCCGGCTGTTCCAGCTTCACCGCATGGCTTTGCCACTCTTCAGCCATCGCATCGGCATTGGCGTCGATATCGGCCGTGATGGCCCGGATCAGCGCACATCGGTATTCGGCACTGCCCTGATCGGCAAATTTGGGATCGTACAGCATTTGCTCAAGCGCAAAGAACCCGCGCCCCGCGACCGAGGTTTCGGCATAGGCGGCCGTGTCATTCACCGCAGGGTCTTCGGCTGCGATATGCTGCGATAGGGCCTTGGGAGTGAACCCTTTCGTGTCAGGCCAAAAGGCCATGGCAAAGGCGCGGTCGTCGGCCTCGGTGGGGCCAAAGCGTAGGTGACTGGCCGATATCCACGCGTCGAAGGCAGAGCCATAGGCCGTGCGCAGAGCCTCTGACTGCGGCGCGCAATCGGATTGGGATGCGACGGACAGAGCCTCGGTCGCATCGGCCAATTCAGCAAAGCGCGGCAATATATGCGCGGCGGACACATCCGTCAGGATCGCTGCACGGTCTTGGGCTGACGCCGCCAGAGGGGCGACTAGGGCAATGGCAAAAGCAAATATTCGCATGGTCAAAGACTTTCGAGAAAACGGATAAGGGCGTCGCGGTCGGCTTTGGGCATAGTCACGACAGTGTCACGGGCGGATTGCGCTTCGCCCCCGTGCCAAAGCACAGCCTCGAGCAGGTTGCGGGCACGCCCGTCATGTAGGAATTCGGTATGGCCGGACACACGCTGGGTCAGGCCAATCCCCCAAAGGGGTGGCGTGCGCCATTCGCGGCCTGTGGCGCGTGCCTCAGGGCGGTTGTCAGCCAGACCTTCACCCATGTCGTGCAGCAGCAGGTCGGTATAGGGCCAGATCAGCTGAAAGCTATGCTCGGGCCGGTCTTCCATGCGATGAGTGACATGGGTCGGGGTATGGCAGGCGGCGCAGCCTGTGGTGTGGAACACCTCTTTCCCGCGCAGGACTTGCGGGTCATCCACATCCCGGCGACCCGGGACGCCCAGATTGCGGCTGTAGAAGGCCACGAGGTCCATTCCGACCTGATCAACCTCAAACTCGCGCACATCGCCGTCGCCATGGGGGGCCTTCATGCAATTGACCTGCGCATCGGTGCAATCACCGTGAGGGGCCGGAAACAGCGGGGTCGAGATGCCGATATCACCTGCAAAAGCCGCAGCCGATTGCTCCATGACCGTGGGCATGCCGGCCTTGTGGCCAAAACGGCCCATCATCGGGGCGTCAAACTCGGTCGACCAGACAATGTTCGCTCGGCCCGAGATGCCATCGCCATCCGTATCGTCTGGGTCGGCTTTGGCCAGCAGGTCCTCGACCGGGATCGCCTCAAGCAGCCCGAGGCCGATCATCTGAGGGGCAACGCGGGGGCTGAGCATGGCGTCGGGGTGTAGCGCGCCGTATCCCAGATCGGTGGCGGTGTAGGTGGGACGGCGGAGCGAAACGCTCTCGCCCTCGGATAGTGCAACGGGGATTTCTTCGTAGGTGATCTCCAACCGGTATTCCGCCGGATGTCCGGCCAGGGCGAAGTCCTGCATCTGGCCGCCGTAGTTGGGCTCGGGCAGGGTAGCGAGATAGTCTTCGATCCCCTCCGGCGCGTTCTCTGGACCTCCGGGGATAGACACGCGCAGGAACATCGAGATGGCGTTGTCATCCGGCCCGTTCGGCGTATGGCCGCGCCCATCCTTGATGTGACAGCGCTGGCACGAGCGCGCGTTATAAAGCGGCCCAAGACCATCAGACGCGAGGGTTGAGGACGGCGAAGAAACCCAAATTTTCTTGAACAATCCATTGCCGACCTTGAAGTCCAGCTCTTGTTCAAAGCTCAGGTTCTTGGACGGTTGCGAGAACGCATCCGCGTTGTTGCGCACACGCACGGTTGCGGCCCCGGCAGGCAACTCTTCGAACCTTTGCGGCGCGCTGAAATCCTGCGGCGGTGCAGTGACACCGGCAATGCGGGCGCGTTCGTCTTCGGTACGTGGGGTGATGTTGAGGTGAAGGTCCAGCAGCTCGGCTGACAGGGAAGGGGTGGCCGCGGTAGCGACCACCGAGAGGGCGAGAATACTATTCCTCGGCGTCCATTTTCGCGGCGTTGAGTTGCGCATAATTGGCGTCGCCAATCCTTTCATACAAATCGAGTTGCGTTTCGAGGAAGTCGATATGACCTTCTTCATCGCTGATCAGTTCCTCAAACAGCGACATAGAGACGTAGTCGCCCGCCTCGCGGCAATATTCCCGCGCTTCGACATACAATGTGCGGGCGTCGTGTTCGGCGGCCAGATCGCATTCCAGCGTTTCCTTGGGGTTCTGCCCAATCCGCAGAGGGTCGAGCTTTTGCAGGTTCGGGTGGCCTTCGAGAAAGATGATCCGTTCGATCAGCTTGTCCGCATGGCCCATCTCTTCGATGCTTTCTTCGCGGCTTTTCTTGGCCATATGGGCAAGGCCCCAGTCTTCCTGAAGCCGGTAGTGCAGCCAATACTGGCTGACGGCTGTCAGCTCATGCCGCAGGGATTTGTTGAGATACTCTATGACCTTGGGATCGCCCTTCATCTGACTTCTCCTGTGATAGGCCGGTGCGTAACGCACGCAGCTGCATGGGGACTTCCAGATTATCGTCGGTTCGCATCGTGTCTAGGAAAAGCGGCATGCATCCACCACAGTCGGCAGATTTTCCAAGGGCGTGGTAGACTTTTCCGGGGGTAATGATCGCTTGCGCGTCAGCGGTTCGCATCCAGTCGATAGCGGCCCGGATGTCGTGGTCGGAGATGTTTGTGCAGTGGCAGACGATCATGGCGAATCGAGGCTCGTTAGGTTTCTTACTTATTTAGTAAGTTATTGCCGTTTGGTCCAGTCACGCTGTGGTGTGACCGAGATGTAGGAGGCGCCGTATCGCCGACGCCCCCGACAGTGTCATGGTTTTACTGGAAAACCGCGTCAGGGTTGTCCAGACTGTCCGAACCTTCGAACTCGATGCCGTCGAGGTCGAGGGTAGATACGATACGCTCGATGGTCTTGGTCTGGTCGACCAGACCGTTGACACCACCCATGATGAGCGCTTCGCCACCGGCATTGCCGCGTTCCAGCATCTGGTCATAGGCGAAACCGGCCTCGGCGGTCGATTTGATCCGGCCCAGAGCTTGCATCGTGGTCGAAAGCTTTGCTTTCATCTCAGTGTCCAGAGCCGGGTCAGCGGCGATCACCAGATCCGAAAGCGACGCGCCCGAGATGGGGGTGCCGTCGATGCGGGTGTAGCTGCCCAGATAGACGTTCTGGATGCCAAGGCCATCGTAGTAGTGGCTGTTGTGCGTGTTGTCGGCAAAGCAATCATGCTCTTCCTCAGGGTCGTTCAGCATCAGACCCAGGCGCATACGCTCACCAGCCTGTTCACCATAGGACAGTGAGCCCATGCCGGTCAGAATGGCGCTGATGCCGGCGGATTCGTTCTCGTTCAGGGCGGCGCGTGCATCACCACCTTCTGCCCATTGTGCTGTCATCCATTCCAGATCGCTGACCAGAAGGTCGGTTGCGGCGCTCAGGTATTGTGCACGTCGGTCGCAGTTGCCGTTGGTGCAGTCATCGCCTTTGGCATAGTCGGTTGCCGGACGGTTGCCCGCGCCTGCGCCGTGACCGTTCAGGTCCTGCCCCCACAGCAGGAATTCGATGGCGTGGTAGCCGGTGGCGACGTTGGCCTCGATCCCGTCAGCTTCGTGCAGGGTGTCTGCCAGCAATTCAGGGGTGATCTCGGTCGCGTCAATCGCTGTTCCCGAAAGCTCGAAGTTTGGGTTTGCGATGACGTTGAGAACGGCGAATTCGTTCTCGTCAGTGGCGCCGCCGTAGGAGGCGTCGACATAGTCGATCAGGCCTTCGTCCAGCGGCCATGCGTTCACTTTGCCTTCCCAATCATCGACGATGGCGTTGCCAAAGCGGTAAACCTCGGTCTGTTGATAGGGGACGCGGGCGGCAATCCAGGCCGCGCGGGCGGCGTTCAGGGTGGCGTCCGACGGGTCGGCGATCAGTGCGTTGACGGCGTTTTGCAGCGCTTTGGCGGCGATCAGGCTGTCATCATATTTGGCTTCTGCAATATTGGCATAAGTGTCCAGCACGTCCGCTTTTGCAGGGGCGTCGCCGGCCGATGCGGTGGTGGCTGCGCATAGGGTCAGAGTGCTGGCGGCAGCAAAGAATTTCGTCATTGGGTCCAGGTCTTTCGTGTCAGAAGTCTCGTTCAGGTGCGCCCAAAAGGGGGCGCACTTGCATGCGCATAACTGAGTGAAATAGTCGACAATGTCAATCTGAGTTTTATTGTCAGATTTACTGCAGCGGCGCGACATCCCCATATCTGGCGGGTCAAACCCACGCCGTCGCGATTGCGCCGCATTCTTTTAAAGTTAGAATAAACGGTGTGATTCTATTGCGAGTGGTGTGAGTTCATGAAGTGGTTGAGTGCTTCGATCGGTTTGTGTGCAGCAACCGTCCAGGCATGGGCAGGGGATCAGGTTCCCGCGCAGAGTGCTGTTGCGGGGTCATTGGATATTTCCTTTGAGGAAACTCAGTTCAGCGTGTCGTTAGCGGTTCCGAGCGAGGATATTTTGGGGTTCGACCATCGCGCAGCAGATGACGCGGATCGGTCCGCGGTCGCGGATGCTATTTCGTCCTTGTCAAAGCCGTTAACCCTTTTTGTTGTCCCTGAACAGGCTGGCTGCGCCACGGCGTCGGCTAATGTGTCTTTGACGGGCGAAGGGCTTGGGTCGGATGCAGACGCGGTGGGCGCGCCCGAGTTTCTGGCCGAGTATGTGATTCAGTGTTCGGACATGGCCGCTCTGGACACGATTGAGTTCGCGTATTTCGAGCGTTTTGATCAAGTTTCGAAGCTCGATATCACCGCATCGTCGCAGGGTGCTACGCGGCGCGTCCATGTGACCTCGCAATTGCCGGTTCTTGATGTCTCGGCCTTGCAAGGCGCGGACTGATATCGTTTCCATGCTTTGCAAAATTGGTTTCGGCAGGATGGGTCGACCCAGCAATGTGGACAAGCTCGAGTGTTGGATAGGAATCACCTATGGCCTGAGCGGGCGAGTGGGTGCTTATGCGTGAACACAAAATTCAATTCTGATCTGGAATCTGATCAAATTCCGCAAAATTAATGTTTATGGCAGAAAGAAACCTCAATCTGACATGATCTAGCAATACTTGTGCCAACATTCGGGAATACCACCACACTATCCTACCGAGGTGTTGACTAGTCCGATTTTAATGAGGGGGTTCTCGAAGGGATCGGGGGATGAGCGAGGATGTGCCCAGTTTCGGGCAGATCAGGGCGCTCTCCCCCAGCTGTGGGATCGTTTTACGTCAGTCAATCTTGTTGCGCTGTGCGTGAGGCGTGACGCCAAAACTCAGGCGAAACACGCGTGAGAAATGGCCTGGATTCTCAAACCCACATGCCATAGCGACCTCGGTCACAGAAGCCTCGGTTTGCAACAGCAGTTTTTGCGCGCGCTCCAGCCGCATCTCCATAAAGTACTTTTTGGGCGAGGTATTCAGGTATTTGCCGAATAGCCGTTCGAGCTGCCGTGTCGAAATGCCAAGTTTATCTGCAATCGCAGAGGGTGAGACCGGCGTTTCGATGTTGTTGCGCATGACCTCAATCGCTTTGGCCAGATGGATGTTGCGCATTCCGTTTCGCGATTGCAGGGAAACGCGTTGTTTGGCCGTTGCGTTGCGCACGGCGTTGTAGACCATCTGATCGGCCACATCCATGGCCAGCTCGACCCCGTGATCTCGTTCGATCAAGTGCAGCATCAGGTCGGCGGTCGCTGTACCGCCCGAGGCGGTGATGTGCTTTTCGTCGGCTACAAATACGCTGCGTACCAAGTTCACATCGGGAAACGCTTCGGTGAAGGCGTCATGGTATTCCCAGTGAATGGCGGCCTGCATTTCGTTCAGAAAACCGGCCTCAGCCAAAAGCCAAGCGCCCGAACATAGCGCGCCGATCGCAGTTCCTCGTGCTCGTTCACGCCGCAGCAAAGCCAGCAGAGGTTTGGAGGCGTGGTTCCGCATGTGGATACCAGACAGCACGAAAATCTGATCAGATTTGGGCAGGCTATCGAATCCCCCATGGACCAGAGTAACCGAGCCGTTGGAGCAGACAGCGTGTTCGCCATGCTCAGACACAAAAGACCAGCTGTAGAGATCCTGCCCGCTGACGAGGTTGGCAATCCGTAAAGGCTCGACCGCGCAGGAAAACGCGAGGTGCGAAAACTCCTCGATCAGAATGAAGGTGATGTGGCTGGGATCGGGCATGGCGGTCTTTGCGCTTCCGGGCTGCTGGTTGGTTTCGACATTATTCGCAGGTCGCCTATGCTGCACGAAAATTAATTGTATACAAGTTGTATTTTAATCGCATACAACACCCTTGGCTTGGCGATCTCGATTCGCCAAGCGGCTGCAACAATGGGATAGGCGGATGAAGGACGAAGCGCGTTCGCGCAAATCTGAGCTTGCAGAACACCTCAAGGTTTCGATTCTGACCTTGCGGCTACAGCCTGGCGCCGATCTGGATGAGGCGCATCTGTCCGAAGCATTCGGCCTGTCGCGAACCCCGCTGCGCGAAGTGTTTCGGCAATTGGCCGGTGAGGGATATTTGGACCAGCGCGCCAACCGCAGCACGCGCGTATCCGAGATGTCGCATACCACGCTGAGGGATTTCTTTCTGGCGGCTCCGATGGTGTATGGCGCCATCCTGAGGCTGGCCGCGCGCAACGCTCTGCCGGATCAGCTTGACGCCTTGAAGGATGCACAACGGTCTTTTTGTTCGGCTCTGCAGTCGGGCTCGGCCGAGGATCGCGCGCTGGCCAACAACCGGTTTCACGATGTCACGGGGCAGATGTCCGGCAATGTATATCTGTTGCCGTCGTTCAATCGCCTATTGATCGACCATGCGCGGATCGGCATGACCTTTTACAGACCGCGCAACACGGGTCTGACCGAAAACCTGACTGAAGCCAGCCGTCAGCACGACGCCATTATCGCCGCCATCGAGGCGGGCGATGAGGCGGCTGCTGCGCAGCTGGCCGAGGATCACTGGAACCTGTCTCGCGATCAGATTGAGCTGTTCGTGATGCCTGATGCGCTGGATGTCCCGATGGGCATCCCGCCTCTTTCGAAACCTGCATGAGGACGGAATGAACCCGATTTTCAAGTTTGAGGGGATCTACACCCCTGTGGTCACGCCCTATCACGAGGATGGCAGCGTGAATTGGGACGCTTTGTCCGACGTGATTGAATTCCTGATCGCCAGTGGCGTTCACGGGCTGATCTCGGGCGGCTCGACCGGCGAAAACTATGCCCAGACCGTGGAAGAGCGGCTGGAACTGGCCAAGTTCACGCATGCGCAGTTGAAAGGTCGTCTGCCTCTGGTCGTTGGGACCGGAGCGATGCTGACACCGGACTCGATTGCGCTGGCCTCGGGTGCGCGTGAGATCGGAGCAGATTCGATCCTGCTGGCAAGCCCGCCCTATTCGGTGCCCACGGACCGGGAAAACGCGCTGAACGCGCTGGCCATCGACAAGGCCGCTGATCTGCCGGTGATGCTGTACAATTACCCGCACCGCACCGGGACGATGATGGGCGAGGAGTTCCTCGACCGTGTGGGCCGGAGCCGGAATTTCTGCGGCATCAAGGAAAGCTCGGGCGATATCAACCGGGTGCATCTGCTGGCGCGGGACTATCCACATATCCAACTGGGATGTGGCATGGACGATCAGGCGCTTGAGTTCTTTGCCTGGGGCGCGCCGTTCTGGGTGTGCGGCGGGTCGAACTTCCTGCCGGAAGAGCATGTGGCGCTGTACAACGCCTGCGTGATCGAAGGTGATTTCGCCAAAGGCCGCCGGATCATGAGCGCGATGATGCCGCTGATGCGGGTGCTGGAGCAGGGCGGCAAGTTCATCCAGACCATTAAACATGGCGTCACCATGAACGGCATTGAGGCGGGCGCGATGCGGGCTCCGCTGAAGGGGCTGAACAAGGATGACAAGCGTGCGCTGGAACAGGTGACGCGCGTGTTGAAGAAAACAATCGCTGATATCGTAGCTGAAAAGAAGATTGGGGGCTAAGGCATGGAATTGCTGACACAGGACGAATACAAATCCATTGCCGCAGACCTGACTCTGCCGACCGGAGCATTCATTGACGGCGCGTACCGCCCGGCGATCTCGGGCGAGACGTTCGAAACGGTGAACCCCGCGACCGGAGAGAAGCTGGCCGACATCGCCGCTTGTGGTGCTGCGGATGTTGATTTCGCGGTCGAGAAAGCGCGCGAAGCCTTTGAAGATGGGCGGTGGTCGAAACTGCATCCCTCGGACCGCAAGGACGTGTTGATCCGGCTCTGCAAACTGATGACCCGCAACGCCCGTGAACTTGCGGTGATGGAGAGCATCGACAGCGGCAAGACCATCTATGACTGCGAAACCGTGGACGTGCCCGAAACGATTCACTGTCTGAAATGGCACGCGGAAGCAATCGACAAGATCTACGATCAGGTCTCACCCGCCAGCGATGACCATATCGCCATGGTTGTGCGTGAGCCGATTGGCGTGGTGGGTCTGGTGCTGCCGTGGAACTTCCCGCTGCTCATGCTGGCCTGGAAAATCGGACCGGCTCTGGCGGCAGGTTGCTCGGTCGTTGTGAAGCCCGCAGCCGAGACCACATTGACCGCGCTGCGTCTGGCCGAACTGGCAATGGAAGCGGGCCTGCCGCGGGGCGTTCTGAACATAGTCCCCGGTGGCGGCGCCGCTGTGGGTGAGCCGATTGGGCGGCATATGGATATCGACATGGTCTCGTTCACCGGCTCGACCGTGACCGGCAAGCGGTTCCTGACCTACTCGGCGGAAAGCAACGCCAAAGAGGTCGTGCTTGAGATGGGCGGCAAAAACCCTGCCATCGTTATGGATGATGCCGAAAACCTGGATCGCGTGGCCGCGCATATCGTGAATGGGGCTTTCTGGAACATGGGCGAAAACTGCTCGGCCTCGTCGCGGCTGATCGTGCACAAGGATGTAAAGGCCGAGTTGCTGGAGCGCATCGCCCATCACGCCAAACAGTGGAACATTGGCGACCCGCTGGACCCAGAAACCCGCATGGGCGCGCTGGTCAACGAAGGGCACTATAACAAGGTATGTGGCTATCTGGATCAGGCCGAGAACGTGGTGATCGGAGGCAAGGCCGAAAAAGGGTTTGTCGAAGCCACCGTCGTCGAAGTCTCGGGCAATGACGCCACTCTGGCGCGCGAGGAGATCTTTGGCCCCGTCCTGTCGGTGATTGAGGTCTCGGGCTTCGATGAGGCGATCAAAATCGCCAACGATACCGAGTATGGCCTCTGCGCCTCGATCTTCACGGCCAACGCGAAACGCGCGATCCGGGGTGCTCGGGCGATCCGGGCTGGCACCGTCACGGTGAACAGCTTTGGCGAAGGGGATATCACCACGCCCTTCGGCGGCTACAAGCAGTCCGGCTTTGGCGGGCGCGACAACTCGGTCCATGCGCATGATCAGTACACCCAGTTGAAAACCATCTGGATTGATCTGGCCGATGATGCGGATGAGGCCGTCGATTGAGCGCATACTCAGCACGCAAACTGCCAACCCATCGCGGCCCAGCGGCCTGGAGCGCCATCCTCGGCGCCCAGCCGCCCGCGGTGGAGTTGGATAAGGATCTGACCGCTGATGTCGTGGTCGTCGGCGCCGGCTTTGCCGGTTTGTCGGCGTCGCGGCGTCTGACCCAATTGGACCCTAAGGCTCGTGTGATCGTGCTTGAAGCAGGTCGCGTGGCCGAAGGGGCCGCAGGGCGAAACTCGGGCTTCATGATCGATCTGCCGCACGACCTGGCATCGGATGACTATGCCGGAGCGGGTGATGACAAGACCATGATCGCCCTCAACCGGCAGGCCATCGCATTCGCGCGGTCTGCCGTTGAGCAATACCAGATCGACCGCAACTTTTTCGACGAAGTGGGCAAGGTCAACGGAGCGGCAGGCGATACGGGCCATGCCCACAATGTCAGCTACGCGCGGCATTTGGAAACCTTGGGCGAAACCAGCGAGATGCTGGACCCCTCGCAGATGCACGAGCTCACCGGATCACGGCACTATCAATCGGGCCTTTTCACGCCCGGAACGGTCATGCTGCAACCGGCGGGCTATGTTCGTGGTTTGGCTGCTGGGCTGGCCGGGGATGGCGTTGCCATTTTCGAAAACTCGCCCGTACTGGGATTTGAAAAAAGCGGTAGCGATTGGGTGGTGCGGACTGGGAAAGGCACCGTCAGCACAGGCAACGTCATCCTGACGGTCAATGGTCATCTGGAAAGCTTCGGGATCGAACGTGACCGGTTGATGCAGCTGTTCCTCTTTGCCGCCATGACGCCCGAGTTGGACGCTCATGCGCTGGCCCTTTTGGGAGGGCAGCCGCGCTGGGGCGTGACGCCCTCGGACCCCATGGGAACGACCATGCGCAGGATCGACACCGGCCAGGGCGGCAATCGCATTGTCACCCGGACCTGTGCGGCGTTACGGCCAGGCATGGCAGCAACCTCGAGCGATCTGGCGCGCGCCGCCAAAGTGATGCAGCGTAAATTCGATCAGCGGTTCCCTCAACTGGCGGGACTGAGGATGAAGCATCAATGGGCTGGTCACCTATGCCTCAGCCTCAATGGTGTCTCTGTCGCCCGAGAGATCGAGCCGGGTGTTTATTCCGGTTGCGTTCAGAACGGGCTGGGCACTGCGCGCGGGACCCTGACCGGGATCGCAGCGGCGGAGAGGGCCTGTGGCCACAGTTCCGACATCACAAGTTTTTTCGAAGCCGAAGACACCCCCAAACGCCTGCCGCCCCAGCCATTCCGGGAAATCGGGGCGAATGCCGTGTTGCGTTGGAAAGAATGGCGCGCGCGGGATGAATGAGTATGGCGGGCTCAACCGAGCCTGCCGACATTGAGCGGCCCAAGACACGCAAGTTCTCTCGCCTGTTGCGGCTTTAGCGGTTTTGCAAAAAAAGGCCCGCCCTGAATGGTGGGCGGGCCAGTAGGGGAGTTGGTATCAGTAGGTCTGGTTCAACTCATCCGCTGCCGGAATTTCCCTTTCCCGGCGCGCGATATAGTCCAGAAGCTCTTCGTTCTTGGCCTCGTCCAGCTTTGGTTCCTGATACTCGGCCAGCAGTTTCTTAGCGTGTTTGAGGGCGCGTTCCGTGATTTCAACGCTGCCTTCCGCCTGCCATTGTTCGATCGAGTTGTTGTCGAACAGCTCGGGCATAAAGAACGCCGTCTGGAAGTTGTCCTGCGTATGCGGATGGCCCAGATAGTGGCCACCCGGGCCGACATCCGGAACGGCGGCCAGTGCCTGATCGAAGTCGCCCCATTTGGGACCTTCCGCCATGCGATAGGCCATCGCGCATTGTTCCGAATCCACGATGAACTTGGCGACTGAGCAATGCATACCGGCCTCGTTCCAGCCCGCCGAGTGCCAGATGTAGTTCGCCCCGGCATGCAGAACCGCGCTGAGCGTCGTGGCAGATTCGTAGCCAGCCTGTGCGTCAAACGTCTTGGCGCCGCCCAACGTGTTTGAGGTGCGCCAGGGAACATCATAGAACCGCGCCATCTGACCGATCATGAAGTTCATCAAGCTGATCTCGGGCGTACCCGCCATCGGCGCGCCGGATTTCATCGACACGGTCGACAGGTAGTGACCCCAGATCGCGGGCGCCCCTTTGCGGACCACCTGCGTATAGGCCAGCGCAGAAAGTGCCTCGGCCGTCAATTGTGCTACAGTGGCAGGCACAGAGGCAGGCGTGTTTGCGCCCCCAAGAACGAAGGGCGAGCAGAGGACAGGCTGATTGCGGCGGCAGAAGGCACGCATCGCGCCCAGCATGGTCTCATCCCAGACCAGAGGGCTGTTGCCGTTGCAGTTGCCGGTGGTCACGGGGTGGCTATCGATGAACTCATCCCCAAACAGGATCGCGCACATATCCATCACGTCCTCGGCATTCTTGGGCGAGGTGGTCATGCCCATGAACATCTTGTCCGAGTATTTCATCGACGAGTAGGTGATGCGTAGGTGGCGCTGGCTGATCGGGTGATCGTAAGGCTCGACGATATGGTGGGCCGAACTGTGCAGCGCGGGCATCATATGGCTGAGCTTGTGGAACATCGCCAGATCTTCCAGCAGCGGGTTGCGGCGCACATCGTCCAGATCGCGCAGGAAAGGCGCGCCGGTCATCGGCACAAAGACCGAATGCTTGCCGCCCAGCTTGACGTTGTTTGCCGGGTTGCGCGCGTGATAGGTGAACTTTGCCGGAATGGTCGAGATCAGCGCACGCACCATGTTGCGGTCCAGATAGACCAGCTCTCCGTCTACCTTGGCACCGGCCTTCTTCCAGTCTTCCAACGCGATCGGGTCGCGGAACTGAACGCCGACATTTTCCAGAATGTCCATGGCGGCATTGTCGATCATCTCGACCTGGCTGCCGTCCATCACCTCGCATTCGGGGATGGCGCGGGTCAGGCCGGGCAGCATTTCAAAATTCGGAGCTGTGCGTTGCGCGCGCCGCGCCGCGCGGCCTCCGGAACGTGATTGGGTTCGAATATTCAAAGGGCAATCCTCCATCTTGAAACCACAATGACGGATTCGCGGCGCGCTGACCTCTCTGATAGCGATATGTGCTTGCAGAATGCGACACGCAAAAGCGCCGCCCTTGTTTTGGGCGGCGCTTGGGTTGTTTGTGTTTTGGTGCGTTTATTCTGCGGCCTGTGGTGCCTCGGCGTGTTTGTCA
>NZ_JBQFTE010000016.1:0-74265 GCF_056538485.1 Ruegeria sp. BG3
ACCACACGAGGTGCCATAGAGGCCTGCGGGATAGACAATGCGCCTGTGCATGCCGAAATTCGACTGACGGATGAAGGCCCTGTCATTATGGAGATCGCTGCCCGATTGGGTGGGGGGTTTATCTCGTCCCACCTAACGCCCCTCGCCACTGGTATTGATCTGATCCAGGCCGCAATAGATGTTGCTCTTGGGGAGAAACCAATTCTTACAGCCCATAATCCAGCAGGATCAGCAATAGAATTTTTGGTTTCTGTGCCGGGCCGGGTTGTGTCTGTGAGTGGACTGGAGGCGGTCAGGTCTGACCCGAATTGTATTGACGCGCAGGTCTATGTTCAGGTTGGTGAAGAAGTTGGGCGTTTGAGAAATGCAACAGACCGCGCAGGACACGTGATTACAAGGGGCGACACAGCAGAGCTGGCGAGAACTGCTGCGGAATATTTTGCCGGCTTGATAAAAATAGAAACGACATAAAACCAAGAGGTTATCTGGGTGAAGTATTTCGACTCTTTGGTGCACGCAACACATGACGGAGGCTGGCTGGGACATGACCGTTATGATGCCAGCCTTGACCGTTTGCTGGCACAAATGGACGAGGCACATGTTGCGCGTGCCTGTTTAGTGGCGATTGCCGACTTTGCTCACAATGAGGACGTTGCTCGGTTCAGTAAAATGCATCCCGATAGGTTCGTTCCTGTGGGGTCCATAAATGTGGGAAAATTCGGCGACGAGAAAGCTGTTGAAAGGGCGGTCGAGCAATTGGCGGGCGAAGGCTTTCGGGGATTGAAATTGCATTCAAGACTGAATGAATACAATCCTTTGGATGTGCGTTGTATTACAGCAATTCAAGCTGCGGGCCGCTCAGGCATGGTTGTGTTTATGGATACCTTGTTCCGGCAGAAAAAGATTGTGACCCGACCAGCAGCGGACATCATCGACCATATTGCTCTGCACTGCCCGGAGACCAAGATTGTTTTATTGCACGGTGGCGCGTCTGCTATGCTGGAAGTGTTTGAGTTGGTCCGCATGCACTCCAACCTGATACTGGATCTTTCGTTCACGATTCTTCGCTACGCGGGTAGCTCGCTTGATCAGGACATGCGGTTCATATGCGAAAACCTGGATCAAAGGGTCACTTTCGGGTCTGATTTTCCTGAATATTCTCCTAAATCAGCCATCGCCCGCTTTGAAATGCTGACGCATGGAATACCGGAGCACAAACTCGAACGCATCCGCTACAATAATCTCGCGGCGTTATTCTCTATAGGCTAGTCTGAGAAGGTTCGAATAGAACCTAAGTGAAATAAAAAGAAGTAAACGATTTTGCCTCCGGCCCCACGAGAACCTTATACAGAGGTATCCACTCTAGCTAACTGCCTAGTTTCGGGGGCCTCTGCCCAGGCAGTCTTAGCTCCGTAGACTGGATTTTAATTGTCGTCTCTGTCACGTTGCGCTGCTTTATTTTTTGCTCAGAAAATCTAACGCAACATCAATTACTCGCTCGATATCGGCAGAAAGATCGAAATACATGGGCAACCTGACAAGCGTCTTCGAAATGCGATCAGTATCATCCATCGGCCCTACTGTACGGGCTATTTTTTGCCCAATCGGTGCGTTGTGCAACGGCACGTAGTGAAAAGGAGCCACTATGTCCCGTTCCCTGAGGTGTGCGATAAAGTCGCTGCGATCCTCAAGGTCGCGCATCAGAAGATAAAACATATGTCCATTTCCTATGCAGTCGCTTGACCAACGCGGCACTTGAAGGCGCCCAGCCTCGGCCAGTGGTAGAAACGCTTCCATATAGCGATCAAAATTGGCTAGGCGGCGGGCATTGATCATCTCGGCCATTTCAAGTTGCGCATAGAGATATGATGCGATCAACTCACCGGGCAGAAACGACGACCCTATATCCACCCAGGTATATTTATCGACCTGACCGCGAAAGAACTGTGATCGGTTGGTACCCTTTTCCCGGATGATTTCCGCTCGTTCGCAGAAGCTCTCACGGTTAATTGTCAGCGCTCCACCTTCTCCGCTGATAATGTTCTTGGTTTCGTGAAAGCTGAAAGCGGCGAGGTCTCCAAGGCTACCACATGGACGTCCTTTGTAGGTTGAGCCGATAGCCTGCGCAGCATCTTCCACTAAAGGGCAACCCTGCGCCTGTGCTATCTCAGCCAGCGCATCCATGTCTGCGGAAAATCCAGCGTAATGCACGGCGAATATGCCCCGCGTTTTTGGTGTTAGGGCCTCGGCGACACGTGCTGGATCAATGTTCAGGGTCACAGGATCGATGTCGACAAAAACTGGAGTTGCGCCTCTCAGAACCACAGCATTCGCAGTCGAAACAAAGGTGAACGAAGGCATGATTACCTCGTCACCAGGGCTGAGATCACACAGGATTGCAGCCATTTCCAACGCAGCCGTACAAGAGTGGGTCAGCAATGCCTTGCGGGCTCCGGTCAATTGCACAATGCGTTGGTTGCAGAGATCGGTAAAGTGTCCATCGCCTGACAACTGACCGCGTTGAATGGCCTCACGTAGAAAAGATATTTCTTTGCCGATCAGGGTCGGCCTGTTGAAAGGTATGTTACTCATATGTGCCTCGACGCTGGGTCTAACGCTACTTATTCGTTGAAACAGCCACTCACTTCTGAACCAATGCGTGTGTGAACTTCCCAAATGGGTGTTTGCAGACAGAACTTGAAATCCTCCCCCATCCAACCTTGTAGCATGGCTCCAACAGAGGTACCTCCGTGACGCAGCAACATCACGATATCGGCCTCTTGGGGAATCTGGGTGTATCCTAAAAATTCCGGCGATGTCGGGCGCTGCCACAGTGGAAAGTCTGTCACAGGTGGTGCCGATGCAGCAAATTCGAAGTTAAAGTTGCCATCAGCGATGATGCCGTGTTTCCCCTGAGGAGACAATAATTGCAGCGCTGCCAAACCGTCTGCAAAAACAGGATATTCTAAGTCTCGTGCAATCGTACCTTCGCGGGATATCCTTGCGGCAATATCAGCGTTGATCTCGTCGATAGTCTGGCCCGGTGCCGCATCTGAATAACGTTGAATGTAGCCCACCATAGATCCTTGAGCGATCAGTCCCTCATGGCGATTTCCGAAGGCCGCCGCGGTTACAAGTATTGCATTGCCAACATGTGGTAAGACTAATCCGAGTGCTACAATCACTGCTAACGCGCAGCTAGTCCTGTCACTGGATGGGTCGTAACGTTTTATATGCTCGGTAAAAACGACCAAGACGATAACTGCAGCTGGTAGAATTTGATGACCGACCAGCCCAAATGGCCCCATTGAGAGGCACGTGATCCCGATACCGGCCAACATGATCAAGGCACTTAAGCACCACCCCCAACGATGTGATGGCAATGCATGCAGGGTCCAAGCCAAGCCCGCTACCACCGAGATAACTACGAAGATGTGGCTGAGAAGAACCCGTTGCGTTTTGAACAGAATACCGCTGATGCCACCCATGCCCTCTTCTGCACCCGCGGCGGCCATGACATATGAGAATGTCCCAAGGAATTTCTGACCGGTCGGATCCAGAAGTATGGCCGCAGAGATAAACCCGGCCAGAAATGTCAAAAGCATCGGCCAGCGACGTTGCAATAGTAAGGCAAGTATGGTCGGTGGTAATACAATGACGAATGACCATTTCGTCATCAGAGCCATGGCCATGGCAATGCCAGCTGCCACTCCCGCTAGGGCTTCTGACCGTCGGGTTCCAATGGGCAGCAGGACTGTCAGAAAGGGGATAAGGCACAGCGCCAGACCAAGTCGATTGTAGGAAAAGGAGTGTGCCGACAGTATTTGATTGACCGTGACAAACTCTTCCATAGGAGCCCGTGTCAGTATTGTAGTGGCCAACACGGCGACAATAATGGAAAGAGATAGCCATCCCACTCGTCCAACCACTGCCAGAAAGACCATCGGCAACAATGTGACGAATTGCAATAGCACCGCCAAATCCAGAGCGCGCGCATCAGGGCCAAATATCCAGTAGGTCAAGGCCAGATAGCGGGAGGTCAACCCAGAATAAAATGTGTTGTAGTCTATTCCTGGCTTAAGCCCCAGCGAGACCCTCCAACCACTGTTGAGAATGAACAACGTATCAGGAAGATGCAGAGTGTCGTAGACAATCGGCATAAAGATCAGCGTGACTACATAAAGAATTACTACGAAAAAAAAGAAGAGGGGCCACAAACCTATGGCACCATCTCTGAATCTGCGACTGGTACTTTGCTGTGAATTTTGAGGCAACACTAATTACAATATCCTAACAATACACAGAACGGAAAGTTGGCCAATATATTCTAGCAATCAAGATAACAAATTGCGGATATGCAGCAAGTTTTCTCTGATACGTCAACCGACCATACTGAGCCGGTTCAATTCACTTCTCGTTTTAGATGGTCAATTGCAGTAGGTGATGGGCGACGACAACAACTTTATCCCAGCAGAATATTCGAGATTCCCAAAGCCGTGGATGCCATTCGAGATATATCTCCGGCGTCGCTGTTCAGGCCTCTGAGCTGTGTTGATGGTTTAAATACGACACGGGTCGTTTTCGAAAAAACAAAGGTGCCATCGCGCCCAATTCCCTTTGAAAAAGGCTGCGGAATAGCAATGATGTTACTTGTACTCAATCAACCTGGCAGGGCGATCTGTGAAGCGGCGCATTTGGTACTCAAGTACGCCCAAGGCCTCGGGGAATTTTCCCAAGGTCAGAAAAAACGCCCGCTCCCAAGAAGCGCAATTGGTTACGCTTACTCGCAGCGCCAGCCGCAGCACCTGCGCAGGGTAGATCAGTAGCAGCCACAACGCCCAGGGTGTGATCAACAGTGCCGCCAGCAGGATCAGCAAAGGCAATAAGACTCCCCATAAAAGCGCCCGGCGACAGGCCGCTATGCCGTGCAACTCGGGCGCTGCCCCGTGCATCGCCGCGCCTTCAGCTGCGGCATGGCCGCCGCGGCGCATGCGCTTCCACCATTGCTCAAACCGCGTCATGGCGGCATCGTGGCCAGTCATCTCGTGGTCTATGCGCCAGATCTCACCACCCTGACGGCGCAGACGCACGCAGAGCTCAGGCTCTTCCCCGGCAATGAGCGTCGGGTTGAACCCCTCCACAGCGGCAAGGGCATCCACCCGCATCAGCGCATCGCCGCCGCAGCTTTTAGCCTGACCCACAGGGGTATCCCATTCCCAGTCGCAGAGCCGGTTGTAGACCGAGGCTTCGGGGAACATCTCACGCCGCCGACCGCAGACCACCACAGCTTTCGGGTGATCGGCCATAAAAGCGGTGGCTGCCTCGATCCAGTCGGGGTGCAGGGTGCAGTCCCCATCAACGAATTGCACGTAGTCGATCCCACCCTGCGTATGCAGAGCAGCAAAGCCGGCGTTCCGGGCACGAGCGGCGGTAAAAGGCTGGTTGAGATCCAACTCGATCACCTGTGCCCCCGCTTCCTGCGCCGCCGCAATACTGCCATCGGTCGATCCGGAATCGACATAGACCACATGTTCGACCGTCGTTGGAATGCTGTTCAAGCAGTTGATCAGGCGCGCGCCCTCGTTCCGGCCGATCAAGACGACACCAACCCTTGGAGAAAGAGCGCCCATCCCAGCCACCTATTCAGCGCCCGCAGGCTGCATCTGAGGCCGGTCGGGCGGGTGCTCGGGATCGGGGTTGTCGCACAGCAGAGTGCGCAGCCAGGCCGCCTCGTTCATGGTGTTGAAATCGGTCCGTACCTTCTGCCGCCCGGCAGCACCCATGCGGCGGCAGAGATCGGGGTCGCTCAGCAGAGTGTGCATTTTCTGGATCAATGTGGGGACGTCGCCCGGTGGTATGACAAACCCGGTCTCACCATTGGCGACCAACTCCGAGACACCAGCGACTTGTGTCGCGACAACGGGGATGCGGCTGGCCATGGCTTCCATCAACACCACCGGCACACCCTCGGCAAAGCTTGGCAGAACGAGGAAATCGGCCTCTTCCAGGAAATCGGCAACGGCCTCTTGTGGCTGATACCCTGCGAAAATGACGGCATCGCCTAGATCAAGCGCTTGTGCCTGTGTCTCGAGCGTTGGGCGGTCTGCGCCATCCCCAATCAAGGTCAGCGTGGCGTCGGGGTGATTTGTACGCAGCGCTGCGAAGGCCTGCAGCAGCAGCGGCGCACCCTTGACCGCATCCAGCCGCCCGACGAACAGTACGCGCTTGCCAAAGCTTTCGCGAGGTTTGCGTCCATATCGGTCAGGGTCGACGCCACAATGCACGATCGACATGCGCGGCCAGTGTTGCTGGTCGGAAAACAGCATCAGCTGCGAGCGGCAGAAATGGCTGATGGCCACAATGGATTGTGCACGGGCGACCTTTTCGTCAATCCTCCAACGCATCGGTTCGAAAAAGAGCGCAGGTCCGTGTTCGGTAAAGCTGTAAGGAATGCCCGAAATCTCGCTGGTCAGCATCGCCACCGTGCAGCTGGAATTGCCGAAGTGATTGTGCAGATGGACCACGCCTTTTGCCTTCAGGTGCATAGCGAGAACACCGGCTTCAGAAAAATAGAAAAGCTGATAAAGCAGTGCCTTAGCCCCGGGTGAGCGTGTGCGCCAGGCCAGGCGTAGCGCCGAAAACCAGCGCCCCGGCGCTGTACGCAACGCTTTCAGATGTGCCCCGATCAGGCGATGCGGTGCCCGGGCCGTCTCCAAGATGCAGAACGTGTTGGCCTCTTCCGTTTTCTGATCCTCGCCGACCACATCTTTTGGATTGGCGCGGCGCACGGTACAGGTTTCAATCTCAGTCCCCAAGGCGCGCAGTGCCGCAATCTCGCGCTGGATGAAAGTGTGGGACACTTTGGGATATTCGCCAGTCAGATAGGCGATCGGCTCGGTCTGCAGCTGCGGCGCTGGGGTGTCCTGGAGCATATCAGACCTGTCTGGTTTGGAAGGGTTGAGAGACATTATCGACCCCGGGTCCAGTCCGGCCCACCGGGGCTGAGCCGCACAATGAGGTGAACAAAGGCATAGACCAGAAACCCGAAGGGTGCGGAGAAAAATAGCAATATGGCATCCCGCAGGCTCATCGAGGTTTTGTCGGCATTGCGACGTAGTTCCGGGTAGTGTCGATAGACCTCAGCCACGCCCGCATCCTGACGGCGGCGGACCCGGACAAGATTGGTAAAACCTTCGACCATGGGCCAGGTGAATGGAGCAGAGACCTCAATCCGTTCGTCGGGGGCGAAGTGCAGCCGTACATAAGTGTCGTCTGAGATGATCTTCGGGAATTTATCCCAGCGGGCGCGGCCCGCGGCGTTGACAGCAAACAGCCCCGCCCCTGCCGCGTTGCCGCTTTTCATGAAGGGTAACCGTGACCACAACCGCGCATAAGCGCGGGTAACAGCGCTTTGGCCACTGGCCACCTGCAGCCGGCCAGTGGCATAGACAGCAGTTTCAGTTGCGAGTACATCCTGCAATTGCTCGATCAGCGATGGCGAGCAGATCACATCGGCATCCAGATAGGCACGGGCCGCACCCTTTGCCATCTCGTCAGCCGTGTTCAACGCCATCAGTTTGCCGCCGTCTTTTATGTCCAACACTACCAGTTCCCAGCCCCGCGCTTTGAATGCGTCAATGTATTTCTGAGCTAACGGAACCGTCTGGTCTGAGCAGCCGTTGGCGGCGACGATCACCTCAATCATCCCTGCTGAACCGTCTTGTTCAAGCAACGCCTTGAGGCATCGGGTGATAAACTGCTCTTCGTTGTTGGCTGGGATAACAACAGTCAGTTCGGGGAAGGTAGGCGTTGGGCCGTTGTGACCTGTGTGTGCGGTAGTCATAATGAGGGCTTACCTATGCAACCTGAACCACAGGCATCTGCCTTAGATCATGACAAGGTAAAGAGCGGCCCTTCTCCCAAGCCTCTACATTCGAAATAGGAGATAATTTAGATAATTCGGTAGTATTGTTTTCAAAAAAGGTCAGTCTTTGAAGAGCCAAAAATAAGTACTCATGCTTGGGCTGCGGTCGAATAGCCGCTAACGTTATCCGTCTTTTTGAAATAGTGGAACCAATTCCAGGATGATCATCTGGCGGTGATTTCCTGCGCGTACTACCTGTTTGCAAAGGGCTAATACCGAAAAGTAAACTTGGTTTCATACCCGGCTTTCACAATCCTGCCGCCCCAAGTGGAGGCCTGTACCAATACGACATAAGCGACTGCCAATATCGCCCCTAAAAAATCCTAAGGCTCGGCAACCACTTTTCATCTTGTGGCATAGTTCTTTCGAATTAGCCACTTCGAAGCTATACAATCCGCTTCCCGTTTTGCCTAATGGGTCGGGAAATGGCTGACCCGGGTGCGTCAGGTTTCGGAAAGTGAGCCGCAGTAGATGAAGAAGGTGGTCTTGGCGGAGGCAGAAGCCATGACATATCATACCCCCCAGACCCGGCTCGATTTTCCGGGCGATAGCTGGATATCGAAATGCCCAACGCCACTGCACTGTTAGTGTTCTACCTCTGGCCGGTCGTCGTCTTCTTTTTGTTTCGGCGATTGCCAGTCACCCATGCTCTAATCTATTCGATCATCGCCGGCTATTTGCTGCTGCCAGAGCGGGTTGGGATTGACCTGCCAATGGTTCCAACAATCGACAAATATTCACTGCCGAGCATCATGGCAGCCATTATGTGTTTTGTGGCAATGCAAACACAGACGCGCCAGGCACTGCATAGGCAGATGTCTCCGGTGGCACCCAATAGTCCGCCGCCTCGCAAACCTCGGGGCGTTGCAGTCCTCAATACGCTATTGGTTCTGACGTTTGTTTCACCCTTGCTAACTGTGCAGAACAATAGCGAACCAGTTTTTGCTGGTCCGACGGTTATCAATGGGCTGACGCTCTATGATGGCTTGTCATTGATGGGGGGACAGGTCTTCGTGATCCTTCCCTTTTTACTGGCGCGACGTTTCCTTTCCAGCCCGGAAAGCCATGTCATTTTACTGAGGCTTCTCTGTGTCGCTGGGCTCATATACACGATACCTGCACTTTACGAGGTGCGGATGAGCCCGCAGCTCAACATCAATATCTATGGTTTCTTTCCGCATTCCTTTCTTCAGCACATACGGGCTGGGGGGTTTCGGCCGATTGTCTTCCTGTCTCATGGGCTTTGGCTGGGTGTTTTTTTTGCAATGGCGATTTTGGCGGCGGCGGTACTGTCCCGATGCAAAGAGCGTGTCTCTCAACCCAACCTGTGGCGGATTGCGTCCTTTTACTTGTTGCTGGTGCTTTTCTTGTGCAAGAGCGTCGGAGCTTTTGTCATCACGCTAATATTGCTGCCAGCCGCCTGTCTTATGAAGATACGTGGGCAGTTTCTACTGGCTGCTATCTTGGCTGGGATCGTTTTGTTGTACCCCATGATGCGCGGTGCTGGGTGGGTACCGACGGAACGGATTCACAATATCGCTCTACAATTCAGCGAAGAACGGGCGGCCTCGCTGGAATTTCGGCTGCACAACGAAGAAATTTTGCTGGAACGCGCCAACCTGAAACCGGTGACGGGTTGGGGAGGTTGGGGGCGCAGCAAGGTATTCGATTCAACGACCGGTGTTGATATCAGTACAACTGATGGAGCTTGGATTATCTATATCGGAACATCAGGCTGGCTAGGATACATAGCAAGTTTTGGTTTGCTGACTTTGCCAATCATTTTTTTGGCGATGCAATGTAAACGGCGCGGCTTCGGATATGAAACCTCAGGGCTGGCACTACTGTTGGCGGCCAACCTTGTGGACTTGCTCCCGAATGCAACACTTGTTCCATTGACATGGATGATCAGCGGAGCACTGGCAGGGCGCTACGCGTATCAGGAGCAAAAGAAACCCGAAAACACCAGTCAAGCGCTTGATGCACAACCAGCACATCCGGTGACCCTGGCAGTGCGAACACGCCGAGGCGGGCCACCGGATGATTCAACGCAAGATTCCAAAGCCAATGCAGTGATGGCGCGGAAACCTCGGACGAGCTGACGAAGATTGCGCCCTTGTCTAATCAGAGGGGCAATGCTTCACCATTGGTAATGTGGTCGGGCTGGCAGAGATTTACATTCTACAATGATTTACAGATCCCATACATCCACTGTCACAGTTGCGCTTTCGTAGTTTCCGTTTTCATCGGTTGCCCAATAGGTGAAGCTGTCCTGACCGACGAAGTCGATATCCGGGCGGTAGAGCAGTTGCCCATTGTCCTGCAGGTAGAGATCCCCGTGTTCCGGGTTGGTCAGCCCGTCAATCCGCAGCGCATCACCCTCGGGATCGGAATCATTGGCCAAAACATTCAGCAGGGTATCCTGGTTCTGAGTTGCGCCGAACGCATCATCACGGACGTCAGGCGCTGCGCTGTTCAGATCAATCGGTCCCCGGAACGGAGCGTTGGCGAGTTCCCAGTCAGGAAAGTCCAGCGTGACCACATGGGCGAATTTCTTCAACTCACCGGTAGCGCGATCCGCGACGAAATCCTCGATCAGCATCACCTTGGTACCATCTGCAGTTTCATAGTAACCTTCCGCTTCCAGCAAGGTTCGAATGTTGTAGCCGCTCAAGTAGTGTTCGTCCAAGGCAAACTGGCGATCAAACGATCCAATTGAATCGGTCTTGATCCCGTTGAAGTAGAACGTCTCATTCGGGGAAAGCGTGGTGTCACCCTGCAGCTCGAACTCCAGACGTCCGGGAGACAGATTGTCTGAGCTCAAGATAGAATGGCGCGCTGGATTGTAACCGACGTAATCCGTAGCATTGTCAAGCATTGTTACATCGATGAGGATGTTGCCGAAGTCGGCATCATCCCATGCTGCACCTGTAATGAACCCACCGCTTAGATCAGCGCCGACACTAAAACCCTCTACGGTCAGGCCATTCACAACGATATCAACCGCATTGCTTCCACTGAGATCAAAGCCCGTTCCGGCCCCACCCAGCCCCCCGGGAGGTCTTTTTGTCGCGATCAGGTCGAAATCCTTCAACGTGTAGTGGGCTGTGTATTCTATGAGTACACCGTGCGACGTCTCCCAGTTTAGGAAACCATCCAACACCGAACGAACGTCTGAGTTCTGGGCCGGGGTATGCTTGATCACGATCAAACCGACTTCTGTACCAAACGCTTCATTGTCACGAAAACCTTGAATCGGGACGCCATCAACTCGAACTGTTTCGTTGCCATAGCCCAGTTCTGATTGATGCAGGGTTTCCGCCAATGGGGCAGATGGTGCGCTGCGGTGCATCCACACGAAGCCGTTGGAGGTGTTGATAGCTACATTTTCGGCTGCTTCGACCAGTCGTCCGGCAAAGAAGAAACCATCACCGGTACGGCCATTGTCATGGCGATCCAGATTGTTAAAGTCTTTCGGCGATTCGTTCACACCTTCGGACCGGATCGCCATATTGCGCAGCCAGATGCCAGTCTCGTCGCCGTCTTCTGCGGCAAAGGCGGCGCCGAAGACATCGAATGCCACGTTTTCAGTAAAATTGGCGTGGCTGGAATGGTGTACGAAGCCCCAGCCCGGCGAGCCGCTGACCGTATTGCCAATCGCGATGGCCGGGTTCTCCTGATCTTCGGTGCCGGTTTTGTGGAAATGGAACGAATAGCGGCCTTTGACATTGGTGTCGGAGGCAATGCTGGCAAAGGTCCCCACATCGCCTGCAGGCTCTGATTTATCGGTACGCCCCAAGTCATCAAAGGCCGCGTAACGAACATCCACATCATCGCTGTGCATGAACATCGTGTGGCCGCGGTGGTGCACCGCCGAGTCTTCACCATCTTCGCTGGAGATGGTCACATTGCGCGTCATGTTGGCTACATAAGCCTTCAGGTCAGCCCGCGGTGTGTCATGGTCATATTGCAGTGCCCGGTCGATGGTAATGGTCGAGCCGTTGATGCCGGTGATTGTCACCTCTTCGTCCTGGCTCTCCAAATACCCGTGATAACCCAGCCACGCGTCGCCCTGCTTGTGGGTGCCGCTCAGTACGATCGTGTCGCCAACCTGCCAGCCTTCGGGCACCTCTGCCAGCTGGATCTGCGTATCGCCCGCCATCGGCGCATCATCTACCTTCAGGAAGCTCTCCTTCTCGGCGCCATGGATCTCAACTGCACCATGCGAGATGACCCCGCGCGACAGCAGCATCGGGTCCCAGCCGGTGTCGATATCGCCATTGTTGGCAATCACGATCTGCACATCGACATTGGCCTGGATCGGGTTCTCTTCGGTGCCGATCTCAAGACGGCCCGTCGGCGACACCACCATCGTGTCCAACAGCATCTTGGAATCCGCGTCGGTGGCAAAGCTGAGTTCACCATCGACACGCACAGTGAACAGCGATGCATCGCTCTCACCTTCGTAGCGCAGGCTGATGCCCTCGGGGATCAGCACCTTGGCGCCGGCATCGGGGATGCGGCCCTCGTACCAGTTGGAGGCATCAAACCAGTCGCCATCGCCGATCGCCACATGGGTCGCTTCGGCGCGCTCCACCAGTTCCAACAGCCGCATATGTTCGCCCGCCTTGCTGGGGTCGTCCCCATGCGCATGCGCATCCGGCAAAGCCTTCACCGCAGCAACATAAGCCGCAACCTCAGATGCATCCGTCGGGGGAGGAATATAGCCCGCACTGTGATCACCGTGACCAATGCCGCCATGGCTGTGATTGTGCCCATCCGGGCTACCATAGGTTGGATGGCCTGTGGTGAACTGCAAGGCCAAGCACACCGCTACATAATTTATCACTCGCACTTTGCGTTCTCCGCAGAAACATTCGGGAGTCTGCGCTTTTTGCTCCCTACTCGTCTGAACTGTATGTTTGTATGATAGTGTAAGTCGCTTCGGTTTTCCAGAAATGGCTCGATGCGCGAAGGCTTGTGATCGGCTGCTCTGAAACTCACCCGGTTTTTTGTAGAGCCCCCCAACTTAAGGATGGTCTAACGAAGACAGCTAACGACGATAGAGAGCCTTGACCTGTTTTGCAGCCCAATATTTTGCATCAAAGAACGTAGCAAAGAAAATACCGATCAATGGCGGGTAATTCATACATAAAAACCGAGATGCGGCGCTGTATTTAGTTTGGGGCTTGGTCCAATTTTCCGATATACCGCATTTCGCCAGGATCTTCGGTGCCCAAACAACATTGGGTAGCAAGTCATCATAGAAACTTTGAATGGCGGGTTTCCCGGCGTCCTCTCTGCTCCACGGTTTGTTGCGCTGTGCGTGTATGAAGGTCGGCGCGCCGTTCAAGATCCATTTGAACCTATCAGCCAGTGTAAAGGCCTTCAAACCGAAGCAGTGTACGATGTCATCACCCAAATATATGTAATCAACAGGTATTTTCGAGAATCGGTTGCTTGCCAACAATGCGGTTAATATGTCCTGATCAGTAAAGAGGTGGGGGCCTAGTTCTTCTACCGGGATATTCCGAGCGTTTTGATATTCCTCGCTTGCAAGAAGCGCTTCCCATTCCGTTAACAGCTCAACATGCTGTTGTCCCACTCTGACCACGCACGAGTTCAAAGCAAAAGGGTGAAACCGCCCCGGAACAAGCCCCCAAAGGCGGCATCTTAAAGCGTTATCGTCATGAGGCGTCGGCGACCACCGTGTCTCCTGGGTCGCCGAGATCCCGCCCGGCGCGTGACGCGAAAAAAAATCTGTCAGATTGCCAGTCACAAATAGATCAGCGTCCAACCAGACTACTTCAGAGAACCCGAGCTCGCATAGACAGAATTTCAGAATTGTGGGCTTCACGTTCCAATAAAGCTCATGTGCCAAGGCTTCACTTTGGTGAACGATATTGACCTTGTCAGACGCCCATTCGAGAAATTCATCGCTCATATTGGATACAAAAAGCGCAACGCGAACGTCCGGAGAATTTTGGGCCAGGCTACAGATGAGCAAACGTAGCCCGGGCTCTTCCGAGCGCCTATTCTCATGAATGCAAACAATCATTTATACTAAAATCCCTTGGTTTGGCCTTCGGTTTTGCACAATACGGTAAGTTGATTGTCTAGAGCAATTGAATTGAACTGGACCAGTTTGATTGTTCGTGTGCGATTGAACCTCTGATCCATAAGGGGAACGGCTACCGGCTCACGCAGTAGCCGCCTCTTATTCTCTTGGCTGCTAAAGGCCATTCCAAAAGGAGGCTACGAACCGGTTTTTGAGTCTGATTTAGAAAACAAAAGGGCGTGTTGGTAGATGATGTGACGTTCTTGAACCTGTCATCTTTGGAAAGCCCTCATATGGTTCGTGGATGATGGAAGCCATAGCGCGTAGTTTGCACAACACAGCATTTGGCGTACATAGTTTTTGAGGTTTGGCCTTGTTGTGGAAAAGTGTTGTACGATTAGATTTGCACTCAGAAAAACGTACACTTGAAATAGGATAGCTTATTTTTAGTTTTGACCCTTAAACTATCATATAGAGTACACGCAGTTGTTTGACACTATACGCAAGGAATACAGACGCCACAGGGGGCATGGCGCAGCGTTTGTTGCCCTGATTACCTATCGGTTAGGGAGTTGGATACTTAGGATAAAAAACCCATTTTTGAGATGGGTTCCTTGGAAACTGTATCAGATTATCAGGATTATTGTTTCTAATTTTACTAAGATTTGGTTGGAGCCGGAAACACGGATTGGTGATGATTTTCACATCATACACGCGTCTGGTTTTCTTGCCATTCATCCGGATGTTGTAATTGGAGACCGGTGTGGTGTGATGCATAACGTTACCATCGGCATGAATATGACTGACGGAGTACCACGCATTGGTGATGATGTCTTTATAGGAGTAAATGCTACTATACTTGGGCCGATCGTGATCGGAGACCGTGTGAGAATTGGTGCCAACGCACTTGTAGTGACTGATGTTCCCGCGGATTCCATCGTTCAGGCTCCGGCACCAAAAATTTTTCCCAATGTAAGTGCTTTGCTTAAAAAGGGCAGGGACGATTCAACAGAAAAAGAAGCCGATGGAGAAACGTCTTGAGTGCCTTGGCTACAACTTTTTATGAACTATTTTCTGATAGCTTGAACAGCAATCCCGACAAGATCGCATTGGTGGATGTTGGGCGTTCGGTCGACTATGCCGCTCTGTCCACAGAGATTGATGTCGTGGCGCATTATTTAGCACATCAGGGGATCGGGCGCGGCGAACGTGTCATTGTGAATTTGCGCAAGAGCATCGAAGAAGTGGTCGCGATGCTCGCGGTGGCGCGGATTGGCGGGGTGGTTGTCAATGTAAACACCCAATGGACCCTTGAGCAGCTTGCCTACGTTGCTGAGGACTGCGGCGCAACCGCTATCATAGCAGATAGTCGTACTGCACGAGCGCTGGCAGATAACGGGCTTCCGGGCCGAGTCCAGCGAGTTCTCGTGCATGGCAAGGCGCCGGATGCTGATACGTTCGACAGTTGGCGAACATTGTCGGAAACCGGCGCCCCGATGGCCCGAGTGCTCGACACAGAATTGGCAATGATCATCTACACTTCCGGCTCTACCGGTCAGCCAAAGGGGGTGATGTTAAGCCACCGCAACATCGTTGCTGGCGCTCGGGCAGTTGCGCGTTATCTGAAACTTGGCTCTGACGAACGCCTGATCAGCGTCCTGGCCTATAATTTCGACGCAGGCCTGAATCAGCTCACTACCATGCTGCTGATGGGCGGCACCATCGTACATCAGCCGGTGGTCATGCCTGCCGAGATCGTCCGCACTATGGTTGAACAAAAGATTACCGGACTCGCCGGTGTACCTCCGCTTTTAAACCAGATCATCCGCCTTCTTGCGGCACATCCCACACCGTTGCCCGCGCTGCGGCGTGTTACTAATACCGGGGGAAAAATCCCTCCGGATATCCTTGAAATGATGCCTGATGTTTTCCCTAACGCTGACATTTATCTGATGTACGGGCTGACCGAAGCGTTCCGGTCAACCTATCTCGAACCGGACAGGTTTCATAAGAAAATGGGTTCGATGGGACAAGCTATTCCAGGATCCGAGGTTTATGTCATCAAAGAGGGCGAGGGGATCGCCGGACCAGGTGAGAAGGGCGAGCTTGTGCACCGCGGGCCTCTCGTCAGTTTGGGCTATTGGGGAAAGCCGGACCTGACAGCGGAAAAAATCCGCCCTTGCCCTGAACTGAGCGCACTGATTGGTGATGAAAAGGTCGTTTATAGCGGGGATATCGTCGAGGTCGATGCAGATGGCGATCTATGGTTCGTTGGGCGTAACGATGCGATGATCAAAACCAGCGGCATCCGCCTCAGCCCTGATGAGGTCGAGGATCATGTCTACAAAAGTGGCTTTGTTGCGGAGGCGGTCGCCTATGGCGTCGATGACGTAGATCTCGGGCAGGTCGTGCATGTAGCGGTCACCCCGCTCGATGGATTCGATACCGACCAGTTAATGACACACTGTCGACAAGCAATGCCAAGCTACATGGTTCCCCGGATCATCCGGGTCTGGACGGAGCCGATGCCGCGCACTTCAAGCGGCAAACTGGCGCGCCCTGAAATCGTGCATAGAAGCATGTCCGAAGGAACCTAGCGTTGATGTAAACAAACGGGCGGTTCTTCCCTCTCCGCCCAAATCTTGCCGGGTTTCTCTGCTCTATCTGTGCCTTGAATCTTTGAGTTATGATAGAGTTGTGAATATTTAGAATCGTTAAGAGTTAGGGGCTGAAGTTATGTCCGAAAGTACCACCAACGAAGCAATAGAGACATTTCGCTTAATTGAAAATTTCTTCACTGAAGAAGATATTTCGTATCTCAAACAGGCCTGCAAGGAATACATACTTAAGGATGGCGCCATCCCAAGTTATGTTTTGTTGGACAAACTTGAGTCAGGCTTATTTAGAAAAATTACATCAGAAGTTGCTGAGCAGGTTAAAGGCGAAGCGCTCTACCTAAACGATTTTTATATCTATTCAGACAATGCCTTCGGCGCCCAATGGCACATGGACACCGAACTGTTCACATTCGAGGAATGCCTCAATGCATGGATACTTCTGGACCCAGACGAAATCTCCAGCCCGGTTGCAATGTTGCCCACAGTGAATGATGCGGAAGATAACTACTATCACATCATGGAAGAGAGCGAAGGTGGTTTCAAATTCTCAAACATCACCACAAAGGCGAATACCGAAAAAGACACCACACATATCGAGAAGAACACGGTCGATGCCCCGAATGTGAAGTGCGGGGATTTACTCATCCTGAACCCGAAAAAATTTCATAGGACAAACACGACGGCTCCAAAGCACGCTATCATAGTAAAGTTTGTCGTGAAACGGAACGACTCCATCCTATCCAACTCCATGGTCATGCCAATATACTGGCCGGAGGTAGGGATATTTTCGAAGCATTGTAAGAATGCCGAAGAATGGCCAGACTTTATAGAATCGATAAAGGAAGAACTGCAGACACCCAACGGTCGAAAGTCGTTGAGCGCCGGATTCTGGCCAGAAAAAATGGACCTCTATCGCGCCAAAGTTGCAGAGTTGTAGCCTTTATCTGGCGCAAAGCACTGCATGAACCGGTGTAATTTCTTCATCGGGCTGCCGCCATGTTTTGGCCAACAATCCGACTAGACAATAGCTTCTTTGCATTAGACACTTCGCCTGTTCTGTTACTCCAAGTATACCGGTATTCCATATGACACTTACTCAAGATGCCTTGATCTCGTATCTGACCAATTCAATCGAACCCGAAGACGCGATCGAACCAGAGACGGAGCTTTTTTCTTCCGGTCTGCTCGATTCAGTCCTGATGATGAATCTCATCATGTTCCTTGAGGAGCAGAACGGTATTCAGGTCAGACCTGAAGACGTAACGCTGGAGAATTTTGACACACCGGCTCGGATTATCCAATACACTGAAGGCGCATCTTAGAATGCATGACATCGAAAGGGCTGATGCCATTCTGGCACAGGCTGCCGAGGATTTCGGTACGCCTGCTTATGTCTATTTTGCAGACTATATTGAAGAGCGTATTGCCCAGATTGACGCTGCGTTCGGATCGCGTTTCACCCTTAGCTACGCTGTTAAAAGCAACCCCAATCCGGGCCTCTTAAGCTGGCTTGAGACACGTATCGCTAACCTGGATATTTCTGCCATCGGCGAGATGCGTCTTGGTGTTCGGTCAGGCTGGAAGCCGGAAAGAATGAGCTTTACCGGACCCGGCAAACGCGATCTAGAGCTTGTCGAAGCGATCGAAGCCGGGCTTGGCGAGTTGATCGTTGAATCTGTTGACGAGGCAATCCGAGCAAATCGTATTGCTGCTGAGGCCGGTCGCGTGCAGGACATTATGATCCGTATCGCTCCGGACCAGGTGCCCAAAGGCTTTGGCGACCAGATGGCCGGTCGCCCCAGCGCGTTCGGCATTGACTATGAAACAATGCATGATGAGATCCCGCAGATTTTGGCACTTAAACATCTGCGCCTCATGGGATTGCATGTATATTCCGGAACGCAGTGCCTGGTCTCGGAAGCGATCTGCGAGAACTACCGGACATTTATGCGGATCTTTACTGAAATTTCGGACCGCTATGATCTGAAGCCCGAAAAGCTTGTGTTCGGCTCGGGGCTTGGCATCCCTTATTTCGAGAAAGACACGGCGCTTGATCTTCCCGCGACTGCAGCCGGGATCGTGGACGAGCTTGATGAATTGCGGGCAGCCCCCCGGTTCAGCGACACCGAATTGGTGTTGGAGCTGGGTCGGTATCTGGTTGGAGAGGCCGGGTATTTCCTGACCCGCGTCACCCGGGTGAAAGAGTCGCGTGGAACCCGTATCGGGATTTGCGATGGCGGCATGAACAACCATTTGCCGGCTTCTGGCAATTTCGGCATGGTTATTCATCGCAACTACCGCATGCACAAGGTCGGTGGCGGAACACCGGCCGGCAAGGTGAACCTTGCCGGCCCGCTTTGCACGCCACTCGACAAGATTGGGGTCGGTGTTGAACTGCCTCCGGTCGAAGCAGGAGACTTGATTGCAGTCCATTCAAGCGGCGCTTACGGGCTGACGGCCAGCCCGGTATATTTCATCAGCCACGACCTGCCATGTGAGATTTTAGTCGAAGGCGGTCAGCTGCAGGATGTGACACGACCGCTAGGCGATATTTGCCGATAGTCAGACAGGGTCCAGACCCGGAAAGGCCCCGATGATATCTTTCAGACCCGCCTTACGTGCCGCAGGGATTTCAGCTGACGATCTCATTGACGTCGCCGAGGAGCGTTGGCAGATTCACCCAAAGGAAAGCAGCTATATCCGGCCAGCCACATTTCTGCCGGGACAGCTGGATCGGATCAAGGCAACCGAATTCTTGAGCCATGAAGAAGTCGTGCAGGCCTTTAACGGCAACTTCGATAAACCACAAGCCCCGACTTATGGCTATCGGCTGAAAGATGTCGATCTTATCGATGGTGTACTCTACACAGCTCGAGGCATCCGGCATCTGCGCCAAAGAACCCGGCGCTTGCCAGCGTATGTTGTGCCAAGTGACGTGGAGAGTGGCGTCTTGTACGAAAGCTGGTGGGGCAACCGTTGGTTCGCAAACTGGTTGAGCGACGATTGTCCGCGCTACCTTTTGGCCCAGACCTATGGGGCACCGTTTACAACAAGAGTGGCCCCGTCCGGTCACGTGCCAGATTATGAGCAGCGCTTGGGCATGCAACCCCGAAGGCTTGATCGTGCGCGGTTTCGTGAACTCATCATGTTTGAGGATTTCACCAATAATACTGAGCGTCGCGCCCGCGTCGAAGCAGTGCGTGAAAAACTGATTGAGGGCGAAACATACGACTCGCATCCCGGTGTTTTCCTGCTGCGCGGCGCAACCGGCGATGCCCGCCTTCTCGTCAATGAGGCCGAAATTGCAGAGCGCTTCGCCACCGAGCGCGGCTTCCAGGTTTTGGCTCCTGAGCAAACCTCAACCCAAGATCTTATCACTGCCTGCGCCGGGGCCAAAGTCATTGCGGGCGTGGAAGGCAGCCAACTCGCGCATGGCATGGCCGTCATGGCCAATGATGCAGTGCTTTTTACAATTCAACCACCTGATCGGGTTACATCGGTTCTCAAGTTCTTCACCGACCGGCACGGCATGGGCTATGCATTCGTGATCGCCAGCGGATCGGTCGAGAACTTTACCGCCGACTGGGAAGAGATAGCTCAAACGCTTGACCAGGCTTTAGAATAGCCAATTGCCCGACGCGCAATTCAAAAAGCGGGTTGGGAAGACTTACGCGCCTTTCTTGGGATAAGCTTAGGTTGTGCTGGAGGAAAGGGATTGGTTGAAAAAAATCAAAAACTGGCCTCAATCCAAGTTCTTCGCTTTGTCGCAGCGGCCTTGGTATTGGTACATAATGCTATTCTTTACGTAGCCCCATTTGAACAAATCCAACACGCCGAAAACATCGCCGTCTGGTCTAATATCGGTGCGGCCGGGGTTCACATCTTCTTTGTCATTAGTGGCCTCGTTATGGCGTATACCGCTTACGATGCCTTCGGCACCCCCAATGCTATGCGGTCTTTCCTCTGGCGGCGCATTATTCGTATCTATCCGATCTATTGGATCGCAGCCGTGGCATATCTGGTCGCGAAGGTTGCACTGGGGCAATTTTGGCTAGGCGCGGGCGAGACCCTCGGAGCATTGCTGCTCCTTCCGGGAATGGCATCGTCAATTATCGTACCGGGCTGGACGCTCGCCTATGAGATGATCTTCTATCTGATTTTCGCTGGATTATTGGTTTTCCCGCGATCGCTTGCGCTTACGTTGATCACCATTGCCTTTCCCACAATGATTGTGCTGGGGCGGCTCGTGGGGGCTGAGACCTGGGGCGCGACCGCAGAACACTTGACCAGCCCATTGCTAATTGAGTTTCTGATCGGGGTTTGGCTCGGCTGGGCGCTGCGGGCTAGCAAAATACCACAATGGACAACAGCACGCTGGGTTTTCCCGATGGGATGTCTGATCGCATGTCTGCCTTTAATAGCCAGTCCTCTACTGACCGTGCGCGGAATACCCGACATCGTGTCCATGGGGCCGGGCAGCGCACTTCTTGTGGCCGTCTTCGCAATCTCCGAGCGACGCTGGTTTGCCAATGTCGCTTGGCTTGGGGAATATTCCTATTCGCTATACCTAATACATCAACTGCCGATGATCATTCTTTCAGTGGGAGCGCCCGGACTATTTGTAATGGGTCATGTGGGATTCTGGGGTGCAGTTGCGTTGCTCTGCGTACTGGCTTTGGTGACTACCATGCCACTTTATTTATTCGTAGAGCGCCCGTTACTGGCTTGGATGAAAGGGAAATCTCGGGATCTAGTGGCAAGTCGCTGAAAAGGTGTCCGCTTTGATGCTTGTATCGCCTGCCAGCAGAATGAGATTGCGAACCGAACCCGCAATTCACAATCAACCCCCATTGTTTATGAACTGGCTTAGTTTACGTGCCATCATATCTTTTGTTGGAATCTTGGCCCCGATACTTTCAATCACAGCCCCCAAGCCAAAAAGATAACGTGGCAACTGGCCACGATAGGCCGTCCGTTCCAGCACATCGAAAAAGGCCGCGTGGATTGTGTCGCGATAGTAGGGTTCTGCAAACTTCTGGGCGTATCTTGCGTGCCACGGTTTGATCGTTCCTATCAGATGAACAACCTTTCCTTGAAGCGGTGATGGCTTTTCGTACTGGGATACATTCCAGCTAGAATCCAGAAAAAGGACATTTCCGTCAAAAATGATATTCAATGCATCCTGATCTTGTGAATCAAGGATATCCTTTTTTTCGATGCTAATATCTATGATTTTGGATGTCACATTGTTCTCGCGCCAATAGTCCAAATCGAGAACTAGGAACCCTGAGTTGAAATACGTTTCGGCTGAACTCAATCCCAAGCGCGCCTGTTGCATCTTTCCCTCATCTTGGTTGACACGAACTCCAACATCAAGAACTGCGGCCATCGCCTTACCACCCAGATTCAGCGTCATGACCTCCGCTAAGTCACGCATTACCAGTAGATCTGTATCCAGATAGACACAGCGCATCAGATGAGGAAAGAAATCAGCGACGTAGTAACGCGCATAGGCCACCTTGCTTTTTAGGTAACTCGTTGATCTGAAATTGACTAGTCTGTCGCGTGAAATGTCGACAAACGAGATTTTACCTAGGCGCTCATGTGACCATGATTGGCTTAGCTTGTCTTTGTCATCGTCCGTGAAATCTTGACATATCACCCAGAAGTTCACGTTTGAGCTCGCGTGTTCCAGAGCGGATCGACCTGAGACTGCCATCCCCAAAATCACATTGCGGTCACCGCACATCGCTACATCAATGTCCATAAATGAAGCTGCCCCTTTTCGAATGATACTCTTAAAGCAATTATTTATTCTGACACATGGCTATGCTCAGGCTACAATAGGTTCAGTTTTTTTTGCAGTATAGGTCTATGTTCATGCCTGTTTCTCCAGGGCTTTACCCCTGAATCTGTAAAACCGGCCCGACTTTTAACTTCGGGGAAACTCAACGCTTTTATCCTCTCCGTCTACCAAGGAGTTTTCGGAAAATTCTAAGCACAATTGATAGCCCTCTGGTGCTTCAGAGTGGACGTTTTGGGTTGTTCGGCGAAGCATTGCCCCTCAAATGAAACGGAAGGTTTGGTCAAGCCCAAGATGGAATTTCGGGGCTTATAGCCAAATAAACCGAAGTCGCGATCATCGGATTGGGTGTGTGCTAGTGATAGTTCCGGATAAATAGGCTGCTTGAGGTATTATCTACTTAACTTATGGGCGCCAGACAAAGTCGCGGCCGATCTGAAAGAAGACCAGCGGGCTGGTCGCCTCGCCCAACCCCTCCTCATCGCGCATGCGGTAATTTACGCCTGTGTTGAGATTCCAGTATTCGGTCAACCTATGGCTGTAGACAGCGCTGAGTTCGGTATACTCGGTCCGGGGATCGGCCGACGTTTCTTCGGTTAACGCGTAGATCGCGCCCAGGCCGATGCGTGAGTTTGGCGTGAGAAGTCGCACGTAGCCAATATCGGCGACGGTCTCGAAGCGAAGCTCTCGGAAGGCATTGGTGGATACATCACGACGCAACTCGGCAAAGATTTCATTAGGGCCGCGTTCCTGTGCGTAGCTCAGGGATCCGATCCACCCTTTGTCACCACCAGGTACCCGCGCGCCGCCCAAACTGGCCGAAAAGGTGCCGCCGGGGATTTCCAAGCTGCGCCCGACAGTCAATGTGTCCAGCCGACCTTCCGTTTCCAGAGACGAGTCGAGATCAGCGGTCAGGTCGCCATTTGGCATGTCATAGATGACGCCTAAGCCTCCGACATACCCTTCGGTTAAGTCGTCTCCGGACAGGCTTTGTTCGTCGATCTTACTATAGCCGAATGAGACATCCAAAATCGTGCGCGAAGACAGTTCGTTGGTGAGACCAAAGATCAGGTCATCCCGGTCCTCAGTCGTTTGCCCCGGATCGTCACGTTCATTGCGTTCGAAGCTGTAGTCCAGTCTGGCTTCAGTGCGCGGCGAGAGCGCAAAGGTCACCCCGACACCTGCTCCGATTGTATCCTCGTCGAACAATGACGCATCCGTCGTGTCTGAGTAACTAAGCTCATTGAACTCCAGGAAGAAATTATACCCAATCACGTTTTGCCGGCCGAAGTCGAACTCTGCGCGCAGGTTATATTCGCGGCGCGTTCCATCGCCTGTCAGGTCTGCGAAATCAGGGGGCAGGTCGATCACGCCTTCATCGTCGACAAAGTCGGAAAGTGACCGCAGAAACCCGATATCATAACCCAGATAATTGGCCTGTAACTGCATGCCTGCGTTCGCTGCGTCGCGGGTATAACCCAGAATCAAGCGGGTATCGCCGAAATCAACTTCGCTGCCCTCGTCGTCCAAGTTGCTGAAACGCAGGGCCGTTGTGGCGTCGAAATCGAAGGTCTGAGTACGGGTTTCGCTGTTGAGCCCAAAGGAGAAAATCGTCGAGGCGATGGTGCCGTGCCCCTCTTCCGGGACATCGAGGCCCAGATTGCGCCCGGTTTCCAGCCGCTCATAGATGCCGAACCGCATCACTGGTCCGCCGGGCTCGACCGGAATTTCCTGCGCATGTGAGGCTGTCGCAAAAATCACACCGAAACATGCAGCACGATAAGGTGCTGAATGCATCAACAGGTTCCGTTTCACTGTTTCCCCTCTTCGATGTTATTCGAACAGGCGCCGTTGCGGGATGATGACCACGTCACCATCCGCCAGCCTGGTCGCGGCCCCATTTCCTGTGCCCTCAAGGATTGCATCGTAGTTGAACCTATAGACGGTTTCGTTACCGGCCCGATCCGTACGACGGAGCATTACTCGTTTTGTCGCTGCAAATCTGGAGAAACCACCCATTTCTGCGAACAGTTGCAGCAATGTTGTACCTGGTTCGACCTCATATCTGCCGGGGGCTTCTGCTTCACCTACAACATACACGTCGATCGGTTCGACATCGTCTTCTTCTGCGATCGCACTTAGCGATACAAAAACAGTTGGCGCGGAAGCAAAGTTCGGCGACAGCATACGAGAAAGGTCACCTTCGATCTGCTCTGTGGTTCGGTTCCCGGCCGCCAAGGTGCCAGCAAGTGGCATGGTGATGCGCCCGTCCGGGCGCACAAGCACATCGCGGTTGAGGCTTTCGTCTTCCAATACTTCGATCTGCAACCTGTCCCCGGGTTGGACCCGATATCCCTGTGCCAGTGCGGGCAGGGCCATCAGAAGGCTAACGATTGTTGCGCCACATAACGCTAAAACAGCTTTCATTTCCAAACTCTTCCTTCTCAACCCCAAACGGAGCGCGTGTTGGCAGCCACCTTACTTTTGCCGATGCGCGACCGATCAAATCCATATTGCGAGGGTTTTGGCCAAAGCGCCATTCTTTCCGAAAACCAAGGCGCTTTAGACGGGTTTTTTGAACACAGACTGTCGTAAAGGCAACAATTGGAAGATGAGTGGCCGGGTTTTGCCAGTGCTACACTAGATAAGCGAAAGAATTGGCGCACAAATTCAACCTGAGGTATACTGCCCGGGATAGAGGCATAGCGAGACATCATGAGTGTTGGGGCCATTTTGCTGAGCATGCTTGTCGGAGCGGGCGCTGGTGCTGCCGCTCTGATCTTTGGCCTGTCTGTCTGGACGGCGCTGTTGATCTACGCTGGGGCTGGGAGCCTGACTATCAGTATTTGGATCGCCGTATCTCTGCTGCTGCCTAAAAAACTGCCAACACAGGTCGTGACAGACGCCTGATATCGCATTCAGTCTGAGGCCGCAGTGCTGTTTAACAGCTCTCTTGCACGTTCAAACTGGGGCAGGTCGCTGTCCCCGGCCAGATCCAAGGCCAATTCGAGCGTGTTTCTCGCATCCTCTACCCGGCCTAGGGCCATATACGTTTCACCCAAGTGATATTGCACCAATGGATCATCGGGTAGCCCGCGCGCGGCAGGCTCAAGATGAGTCAGGGCCTCGAAATGATTGCCGCGGCGGAACGCGATCCAGCCGTATGTGTCCTGAAAGGCCGGTATATCCGCGTTACGCAGGCGGCGGGCGATCGTATAGGCACGGGACAAGCTGTCTTCATCCTGGCGATGGGTCGATATGAGGCTTGCCAGATTGTTTGCAATCGCCAGATTGCTGCTGTCATCCACATAAAGCGCCTCATAGAGCGCAATGGCGCCCTCGAAATCTCCGGCCTGTTCAAGTTGCTCTGCTTTAAGCTGCCGGGGGAGTATGGATTGAGGTTGCCGTGAAATAACCGTGTCGATCAAGGCATCTGCTTCGCTGCCCCGGTTCTGGGATCGCAATAATCCAACCAGTTGGCGCAGAGGCTGAGTCCCTTCGGGAAACTCTTCGATCAAAGTTCGGTATATAGCTTCGGCCTGATCAGGTTCGTCCTTCACCAGATGTAAACCGGCTTGCAGATAGCGCAGCACAGGATCTTGAGGTTCATTGGTTAGGCGTTCTGAAAGCAGGGCCTGCGCTTCGTCAGTTCTGTCTTGCTGTACCAAAACCCGGATCAGTTCAGCCAGAGCGGCACGATCCCGATCATCGGCTTCAGTGAGCGACCCAAGAAGGTCAACAACATCGTCGCTCCGGCTTTGCAGTGTCAGATAAGCCACCTCGATCTGGTCAGCGACAGCGGTGGCAGACGGGGTATCCAGCCCGCGCAACTGCCAGATGATCCGGGTGACCCGTGTCCAGTTCTGCATGCGCATCTGTAGGTTGGCCATCGCCGATAGCAGCCGGATGTCTGAGGGCGACCGCCGCAACGCGTCACTCAGCACCTCTTCGGCCACGTCCAGGCGGTCGTCTTGCATCAGGAAGGCGGCATAGGTCAGGCTTTCTCCGGCAGCTCGGTTTGAGGCTTCAACCGCTAAGGCATAGCGCTCGCCCGCCAGTTCGCGCGCGCCGGCCCGCTCATGAGCCTGTCCCATCAGCGTCATGATAACGGGATCACGTGGCGCTTCGGCCTGAGCGGTGCGCAAAGTTAGGATGGCGTCTTCGGGCTGGTCATCCTCGATCTGCCAGGCGGCCCGCATCTTGAGGGCTTCGACATGACCCGGTGTTTGTTCCAACACTGTGTTGATCCGGGCTTTTGCGCCATCAATCTCGTCGGTCTTCAACAACATCCGCGCCAGGATGACCTGTAGATTTGCGGTTTCTTCGCTTGTATCCGGATCGGTCAGCAATTCCCGCATGTCGGCGATGGCGGTTTCGGTATTTCCTTCCTCGAAATCCAAGGCGGCTAGCGTGGCTTTATAGGTCTTTTCGTCCGGGTTTGCACTGATCAGACGCTGCAACTCGGATCTGGCGGCCGAGTTACCTTGCGTGCTGCGCAGGAAGTTGACGACCTGAAGATTCGGGTCCACCCCGGCACCGGGGGTATCGGCCAATTGCCTTAGGAAAGCCTCGGCCTTTTGTGTTTCCCCTTGTTCCTGATACCAGGCCAGCAGCATGTTGCGGGCCTGCTGATCATCGGGAAACCGTACAACCATATCCTGCAGGGTGGCGCCGATTGCCGGCATGTCCTGCTGTTCCATCTGCAACTGCAGTCGGGCCAGGTTCAGCTCAAAATCGTCAGGCAGATGAACCAAAGCGTTGTCAATTTCACGCAGCGCGTGATTCAGATCGCCTCGCGTGAGTGCGTGATCAACTGTCAGCCGCCACGCCAGACGGTTATCAGGATCGTTGACCAGCTTTTGCTGCACAACGGTCACGGCGTCCTGCATCTGCGCTTCATCACCGGCCAAAAGCGCTGCGCGATAGTCCAGCAAAGCGTTCAGGAAGATGACCTCTGCATCTTCCGGATCAAGATCTTTTGCCGCGCGGCCATGTCGTTCGGCCTGCTCCCAGGCATTCTGTTGTAGCGCCATGCGGGTGACGGCAACCCGGGCTTCCAGCAAATCGGGCTGCTGTTCGGCGACGCGCAGATACTGGCTGATGGCCTGCTCCATATCACCTTGTTCGGCGAGGACCCGGGCAAAGACCAACCGGCCTTCGCCGTGATCATTGTCAAACTTGATCACGTTGCGCAATTCGACCAGCGCCCGATCCGTGTCACCGGTTTCAAGCAGGGCCAGCGCAGCCTGAAAATGCCGTTCGGCACGTTCTTCGGAGCTTTCGCATCCGGCCAGTGCCAGTACTGCACAGAACAGAAGCGGAATATGTATGAAACGGCGCGGACGCAGCATTGGGGCCTTCCTGCTCGTAGTTTATCCCGGTCAGTTTGACCGGGACGGCACGGGAATACCAGTCAGAGGTAAGATGAAAATCAGAAAGCGGTCAGAACCGGATCAGTATCCGGTCCCGCCAAGTACGACGCCAACCGTGGCGCAAAGAATGCCCATATCGGTTTTCAGCGATACGTTCCGAGAATAAGACGTATCGAAATCGGCGCGGCCAGCAAAGCTGCAGCCGTTGCGTTCAGAAACCTGCCAGCTGCCGGTAATACCGGGGCGCAGGTCGTAATATGCGCGACCGGGGTACAGCTTTTGCTGATCGGGCATCATCGGACGCGGGCCAACCAGGCTCATGTCTCCGGTCAGAACGTTGAAAAGCTGCGGCAGCTCATCCAGCGAGGTTTTGCGCAGAATATGACCGACCGGCGTAATGCGCGGGTCGTTCTTGAGCTTCTGGTGTTCATCCCATTCCAGCCGTGCCAGCTTGTTGCTGGCCAGATATCCTTCAAGGCGGGCTTGGGCGTTGGGTACCATGGTGCGCAACTTCCACATGGTGAACTTACGACCGCCACGCCCGACGCGGGTCTGACCATAGAATGGGTTGTGCCCATCCTTGGCGACCAGAAGAGCCATAATCAGCATGATTGGCAGGGCGATCGGCAAAGCCATCAGCACAAACGCAGTGTCCAGCACGCGCTTGCCAATGTTGCGATAGGTGTTTGTGGGTCGGGACGCTACGTTTTGAGAAGGCAGCGCAGAGGAAACGGGCTGTGCCTTGTCTGGGACATTCGTGTACTGAACAATCATTTTACTCTCAAACACTCGCTAACACCTACTAACCGGAACACTCACCAACACCAACAAACTGAGATGTGCCTTACACCCGAAACACAAGGGCGACTCGATGGAAACGTAACAAGAAAATTACATCGAAATTACAGCAGCACCTTTTAACACTGTGGAAAGTTTTACACCATTTCTGCCGCCTCCACAAACGGACAGTTGCACATAAAAGCAAATTTGCCGCAAAATCGACAAAAATTCGCTCTATTGCGCGCCACATAACCCGCATTGTTTCCAATGATATGTCTAAAAAATATGCAGGTAACACATTATGTTCCTTTAGTGGACAGATTGGGCCTTTGGGCAACCTGAATAAAGCATGATTGGAAAGATATCTCTGTGATCAAGGACACAGCGCGATCGCCGGGGATGATGTACGTATAGTCCTGTTTGGAAAGGTAAAAAGAGCGACGGAAGAAATATGGTTTTCGGCTGTAGCGCGCGATTCTTATGCAGGGGCGATTCCGCCGACAGGAACTATGCAGTGGTCAGTTGAGAACGAAGGTGTAACCTTGTTTTGATCATACTGGCCCGACGCAGACTTCGCTGATGGCAGTTGAGGCCCTATACTAAGTGTTTGATAAAAGTGCAGTGTTATGAGTAGTGAGTATCAAATCTGTTATGATGGGTGCGGGCTGAAGCCCGTCCTGAACGGAAGATGAAGGAAATGCCCTATCGGCTTTCCATACCCAGCAAGGCGGTGCTAAACCCGCTTGTGCTGCGCCGTCGCTGGAGGTTTGCCGGAAACCGGACCAATTGGAAGGCAGGAAACGCTGACGCCTCGAAACCACTCTTGTCAGATGATAAGATGAAAACGGCGCAGGCTTTTGTTTCGCCATCTTCTTTAGTGAAAGAGCAGAGTACGGTGAATATCAATCCCGGTCATACCACGCAGGAGAGCCGTTCGAGCAGCAGCCTGGATATATATACCGAGCATTTCGGCCTGACCGAGCGCCCGTTCACATTGCTGCCGGATCCGGACTTCCTGTTCTGGTCTGATGCTCACAGTCGGGCTTATACGATGCTGGAATACGGTATCCTAACCCGAGCACCGATTACCCTGATCACCGGTGAGGTTGGAACTGGTAAAACCACATTGTTGCATCACCTGTTGAAGTCAGTGGATGACAAGGTCCGGATCGGCATGATCTCGAACGCGCATGGTGATCGGGGTGAGTTACTGCGCTGGGTGTTGATGTCGCTGGATCAGCCTGCACCAGCCGAGGCCACCTATGTTGACCTTTTTGCGGCGTTCCAGACCTTTCTCATCGATGAATATGCTAGCGGCCACCGGGTCATCCTGATCTTCGACGAAGCGCAAAACCTGAGCGCCGAGTCTCTGGAAGAACTCAGGATGTTCACCAATATCAACTCAAACAAAGATGAGTTGCTGCAACTGGTTTTGGTGGGCCAACCGGAACTGCGGGAAATTATACGGCGCCCGGATATGCGCCAGTTTGCGCAGCGAGTCTCCTCCAGTTTCCATTTGACGGCGATGGACAGACTTACGGTACGGAAATATGTCGGTCACCGCCTAGAGGTTGCCGGGGCAGAGCGCAATCTTTTCGGCCCAGCTGCAACGGACAAGGTCTATGAGGCCACCGGTGGGGTGCCGAGGCTGGTCAATCAGCTTTGCGACCTTGCCATGGTTTATGCCTTCACGCGTGATCGAAAAAGGGTTTCATGGAATCTGGTGCAGCAGGTTCTAGATGACGGTGCCTTTTTTGCCTCGGGCATGCCCGTAGAAGAAAGCAGATCTTTGTCATGATGGGTGAAGTTCGTTTTTATTGGTCGTTGCTGCTGCGCAGGTTGCCATATCTGCTTGTAATTGTGGCGATCTGCACCGCAGCCGGCCTTGTGTTGGCTGTGACACTGCCTCCGGTTTATCGCGCCACCGCCCGACTAGTGGTGGAATCGCCGCAGATTCCCGACGATCTGGCGGCCACCACTGTTCAGGCCAGTGAGGTTGAAATCCTGCAGGTGATCGAGCAACGCTTGATGAACCGTGCCAACCTTCTGGATTTGGCACAGAAATTTGATGTTTACGCTGGTGAAGCCGATATGGGGCCGGATGCTATCGTTGCGGATATGCGGTCTCGTATTAGCATTTCTCTGCCCTATGCCAGCCCGTTCGTATCGGTGTCTTTTCAATCTTTTTCGGGTCAGGTGTCGGCCGCAGTCACCAATGAGCTGGTCACCCAAATTCTACAAGAAAATGTGGCTTTACGCACCGGAGCAACCAGCCTGACTCTGGAGTTCTTTGTGCAGGAAGTGGCCAGGCTAGATGAAGAGTTGGCCGCACAGGGTGCCCGCATTCTGGCTTTCAAAGAAAATCACAAAGACGCTCTGCCTGAAGGGTTGGATTACCGCCGTACCCGACAGTCCTCGCTACAGGAGCGCAATCTGCAACTCGATCGGGAGTTGTCAGGGTTACGCGACCGCCGGACCCGGCTGGTTGAAATTTATGAACGCACAGGGCGCCCAGATTTTACAGGAGAAAGCTTAACCCCTGAGCAGCGTCAATTGCGTCAGTTGAAAGATCAGCGATCTGCTGCAGTGGTGATTTATTCCCCGGACCACCCAAGGGTGAAATCACTGGATGCGCAGATTGCTGCGCTTGAGGCGGCCAATATCGCGTTGGGGTTGGGAACAGAAAACGCCCCGAACATCTCTGCGTATGAACTTCAACTGTCGGATATCGACGGGCAGATTGACTTTATCAGTGAACAGAAAACAATCATCCAAACAGAGTTGAATGATTTAGCTGCGGCGATTGAACAGACACCAACTAATGCCATCACGCTAGGCACATTGGAGCGTGACTACGACACTCTACGCATACAATATGAACAAGCGACCGCCAGCTTGGCCGAGGCACGCACCGGTGATCAGATTGAGGCGCAATCTCGTGGTCGGCGCATAACCGTGACCCAGCAGGCTATCGCTCCGGCCAATCCAACCGATCCCAACCGCAAGCTTATTGCCGCAGCCGGGTTTGCGGGTGGGATAGGGTTGGCTTTGGGCGTTTTTGTGCTGTTAGAATTGTTGAACAACACTATACGCCGACCCGCTGATTTGGTCAGCCGGCTTGGTGTCCCGGCTTTTGGCGTCGTACCCTACGTCCAGACCTCGGGACAGATCGCACTCCGGCGCGTATTTGTCTTCTGCGCTATTCTAGCGCCGGTCTTTGGGGTTTGTGTGTCACTTTATCTGATCCATTCCCACTATATGCCGCTCGACCTGTTTGTCGAAGAGGTTGGCGACAAGCTCGGAATTGACGCTTTGCTCAGCCGTTTCGGTATTGGCTGATAGGAATAGGTGCATGGAACGTATCCAATCCGCTATCCAAAAAGCCCGCGCCGCCCGCGCGCAGGACGTGACCCATGACGAAGGACACGCATTGCCCCCTACCGGGTATATCGCTAAACCGGCATCATTTGTTGAAGCCGTTGAAGCGCCCGCTTCGGTTTCTTTATGGGCCGAATTGCCTGTCGCGGAGTTCAACATCGCCGCTTTGAAAAAAGGCCGCGTCTTTATCGATCGGGCCGCAGATCTAACAACCCCGTTTGATGTGCTGCGCACACGCATCCTGTATGAGATGCAGAAAAATAACTGGCGGCGGCTCGCCATCACGTCACCAGGCAGCGCTTGTGGAAAGACAACGCTGTGTCTCAATTTGGCCTTCAGCCTTGCCCGTCAGCGCGAAAGCCGCACCCTTGTAATTGATTTGGACATGCGGCGTCCTTCGATGGCTAAACTATTACAAATCTCCCAAGAACAAGCTTTTTCTAGCGTTTTGGAAGGCCGTGGCAGTCCGGAAAAACAGTTGGTTTGCCATCAAGAAAAGCTCGCTTTTGGGACCAATCACAAACCAACCCCTAATTCGGCAGAACTTTTGCAAAGCCAAGGCGCTGCGCATGTGATTGATCAGCTGGAAGAGCTATATCAACCAGACGTAGTGCTGTTTGATACGCCGCCACTGCTGGCATGCGACGATACATTTGCCTTTCTCGATCAAATCGACTGCGTGATTTTGTTAGCTGCTGCTGAAACGACTACCGCCGAGGAATTAGAAAAATGCGAGCGCGAGATTGGCTCCCGCAGCAACCTGCTGGGTGTTGTGCTGAACAAATGCCGACTTCTAGATAAGGCCGACAGCTACGGCTATGGCTACTGATTGTGTCCTAGGGCGGTTCGTTCAAGTGGTGCTATCTGAGTGTATTTGTGGATATCTGGTTTATGTTACTTTCTATTGTAGTTCCTTGTTATAATGAACAAAACGGTATTGCTGAGTTTCATAAGCGCACAAAGACGGCGTGCAAAATTGACGGCATCGAACTCGAAATTATCTATGTGAATGACGGCAGCTCGGACGAAACATTGGATCGCTTACGCGAGCTTATGAACACCGAAGTTTCGATTATAGTAATTGATCTGAGTCGCAATTATGGCAAAGAGATCGCCCTATCGGCTGGCTTGGACCACGCGCGCGGTGACGTGGTGGTCCCTATTGACGCCGACTTGCAGGACCCACCTGAGCTGATCCCGTCAATGATCAAAAAGCATCACGAGGGATACAACGTCGTCTACGCACAGCGCCGCAGCCGCGCAGGTGAAACATGGCTAAAAAAGAAAACCGCCCAGTTGTTCTATAAAACTATGAGCCGGGTTGGTGGAAAGGTCAAACTTCCTGCTAATGTTGGTGACTTTCGCTTGATGGACCGGAAATCTCTAGATGCTTTGCTTCAGTTACGTGAGCAGCACCGTTTTATGAAGGGCCTGTTTGCGGTTGTGGGCTTTCGTCAGATCGCAATTGAATACGACCGCGACCCTCGCTTTGCCGATGAGACTAAATGGAGCTATTGGAAGCTTTGGAACTTGTCCCTCGAAGCGGTCACCTCGTTCACCATACTGCCCCTGAAACTGTCGACTTACATTGGGCTATTGGTCGCAATGCTTGCTTTTGTCTACGGAATCTACATCGTGTTAAAAGCGCTTTTCTTTGGCGATCCGGTCGATGGGTTTCCGTCACTCGTCGCCATTGTCACGCTGATCGGGGGTGTTCAGCTCATGGTTCTGGGCGTTATTGGCGAATACCTTGGTCGCATCTTCAACGAAACCAAGCAGCGCCCGCTGTACTTCGTGCAAGATGTACTAGTGAGTTCTGACTATGATCAATCTAGCGACAAAGATCCGGGCTCAATCGACGACATCAAGGAGGTGTTCAAACGTGCCTAAGCTGGCCACGGATACATCCAAGCAATCGCGATTGAATGAATTGTTGCTGCAAGCCGTTGCCTTTGGTCTGGTCGGCGTCGTGAACACGCTTGTCGGTTTAACGGTTTTCTACGGTTTTTTATACATTGTAGGCACCCCGCCGGGAGTTTCTAATGTAATTGGTCATTGCGTCGCTGTGTGCAGTTCATTTTTCTTAAACTCCAAGTTTACATTCAATCATGCGCCAAGCGCCAAGCGTGCAATCCAGTTTTTTTTCGGCTTCGGTGTCAGCCTAGCAGTAAATCTAGCGGTACTGCATGGAGGAATCGAGATGGGCCTTTCGCCGGGCATCGCACAGATTCCAGCCATGGTAACATACACAGGTGTGTTCTTTCTGATGAGTCGGTTTTACGTTTTTAAGTGAGGGGTAACGTGCAACTAAAAATAAATTGGCTGATTTCACGAATTCTTCTGCTTTGCGGACTTGCGATACTTTTTCTTGGTCTCGCGTACCTAGCACAAAAGTCGTTTTTAGACCCGTCTGATACAATAGACTTCAAAAGTATTTGGCTGGCGGGCTATCTTTGGAACGATGGTGCCAATCCTTATTCGGACGTCTATGCCGAGACTGGAGATGTATTGTTTGTTGGTCTGAACAGGCCGCATGCTTGGTTCTATCCCCCGAATTGGTGGCCGCTTGCTGTTGTGAGCGCGAGAGCTGAGTACACGCTCTCAGGACAAGCTTGGCGCGCATTAAACGGATTGCTCTTAGTCGGGACTTGCCTGTTTTACTGGCAACGGCTATCGACGTTTCTGCCCGGGGTGGAGCGGGGTGCATTTATCGCGATGGGTATCTTTGCCTCACTGGCCTCTGCCACTGCGTTCACGTTGGCTTTGGGGCAAACCAGCATCTTAGTCATGCTGGGTGTGACGCTTTTCCTTATATCTTGGCTGTCACGAAATCGATGGATGATGTTGATAGCATTGATCATTCTGGCCTTGAAACCGACGGTTGGTTTGCCTCTGGCAGGCTTGTTAATTGTCTCGAGGTTTTGGTGGCCTGCACTGATCGGCAGCGGCATCTTTGTTTTGTTGTCGTCGCTGCAGCCTTTCTTGCTGCACGGGGCCGGCAATGTGCTGTCATTGATGGTGCAGCGCATTGGAGAATATGGAGAATACCAAGTCAACTTCCCTCCTAGCACCACCGGATTGCGGAATCTTTTCCATCATATCGCGGGTTGCGATATTTCGACCATCCCACTCACGCTTGCTGCCTTAGTGCTTTGCGCATTGATTGGATGGATTTCCCGCAACGAAGATGCAGCACCTAGGCGGGCGATTGCAGCAGGATGCGCGGTTGCCCTTGTTATAGCCACGGTGCCACTTCATACTTATGACGCTGTTATTCTCGTGCCATTGGTTCCTCTGTTGGTGCTCTTGCCGCGCGTTTTGCTGACGATTGGGGCAGCCTGTCTCTTTCTCATCTGGCGCGTCAACAATGTTGCCGATGTGAGCAACCTCACGATGCCGGGAGAAACGTATTTCGCGGGTTCAATGCTCCTTTCACTGGCCGCCGTCGGGCTGGTAATCAGCTTCGGGGCGAGTTTGGTACTGCGCCAAACCAACAGTGCTCTAACTTAGTGACAGTGCCAAATGAGCTAGCCGAATTTTGCAGTGAGTGAATTTGTCCTCCCTTTTGAGTTGATACGTACAACCCTCCACCCTGAACAACGCTGAACACCCAGCTTCCCTCTTCTTGAGATACTCAACCATGCCGCAAAGACTATCAGCCCATCCGTAAATCTAGCTGCTTTCATCTTTGTCGTTCCTTCTCCCAATCAGGAATTCGGCACAAAAAACCTAATCAAAAAATGGCCGGAAAATCGGGTTTCAGAGCAACGAAAGAGCCTTATGTCCGTCGTCGGGGATTTTGGGACAGATGGCCGCCTGAGCTAAAAGAGGATCTGGCGCATCTGGTTGGTTTGACTATGCGGCGGATTTGCAGTGAAGCAAGCGCTCGCAAAGGTGTGAGCCCAAGAAGCCAGCCCCGCCAATCACCAGAATTCTTTTTCTATTAGATATTTTCAAGCTAAAGGCTCCAAAATCAAAACATAAACTTGGTAGATAGCGGGTATAAAAAGGCAAGGGAAACGCCCCTAACTTTATCAGCCTTTGCCATTTGTTACAATGAGCGACTAACTTATACTTTTAGAAGTTGACAAGAGATTTTGTCATGTAAGAACAGGTCTAGAAAGACTCCTGAAAATGTAGTTCAGGTGGATTACATGAGAACTTTTAGCTATGGACATGGTTCCTCTTTCTATCTCGGCTGTCAAGCTGATCACACCCAAACGCTTTGGCGATCAGCGTGGTTTTTTCGAGGAAATTTACAACCTAGACAGCTTTGCAGCTAAGGGCATCGGAACCGTGTTCGTACAGGATAACCGCTCACTTTCCGACACCGCCGGCACCGTACGCGGCTTACATTTCCAAGTCCCCCCACGAGCACAGGCCAAGCTGGTGCGCTGCGGACGAGGCCGGCTTTTTGACGTCGCCGTGGATATTCGCAAAGGCTCACCGACTTTCGGTCAATGGGTTGGGGAAGAACTCAGCTTCGACAATGGCCGGATGATGCTGGTGCCCGTCGGTTTTGCTCACGGCTTCATGACATTGGAACCGAATACAGAGATCATCTACAAATGTTCTGATACCTATGCCCCGGAAACAGAAGGTGCTGTTCGGTGGGATGATCCTGATATCGGAATTAGCTGGCCTCTTAAGATAGCCAATCCGCAGTTGTCTGGTAAAGATAAAGCAGCACCATATTTGTGGGAAATAGATATTCCTTTTGTTTTTGAGAAATGTGGATGAGATATGCTTTCAGAATCGGTCGGTAAGAATATAACGCTCTACGCAGGTACAAAAGAACTCAATGTCATTTTTGGTAGTCACACAAACAACCTTATAGTAAGTTGCCTCGTATGAAACGAAATACTGGTTTTGATGAAGAAGCATTTGATCTACTTAAAAAATATGAGGACTGGCACTGGTGGTTTCAGAACCGCAACAAGCTAATAGTAAACCTACTAAAGAAGTTTGGAAGATCGCACAATCAAATTCTAGAAATCGGATGCGGAAATGGCCTTGTGACCGAGGCAATCAGTAAAGAATTTCCTGGATCAAAAATAACTGGGACGGAATTTCTAAATACGGGTTTAGTCAATGCTCGCAAACGCTTGCCCGGCATTTCATTTCACCAACTTGACGCGCGAGATCTTGATGAAAGCACTGTATATGATATCATTTGCGCCTTTGATGTTCTTGAACATATAGATGCCGATTTGGAGGTAATGAAGTCCATTCGTAGTGCGCTAAGAGATGAGCATTCAAGATTTTTCATTACGGTCCCACAACACATGTCGCTTTGGTCTGAGGCAGATGTCTTTGCCAAGCATGAACGCCGGTATTCGTTTGCCGAATTGCAGGATAAGCTCCTTACAGCAGGCCTCAAGGTTGAGTACAGGACGTCCTATGTATTTCTTCTCTCTCCTCTGATGTTTGTGTCACGTCGACGCAAACAACACTTGGATTGCTACAACCCAGAGGATGAATTCAATATTTCTCGATTTGGGAATGCTGTCTTATCCGCTGTAATGTCAGTAGAAGCCATTCTTAGGAGGCTTGGAATGCCAATGCCGTTTGGCGGGTCTCTTGTAGTAGTTGCAGTGCCGGTCTAGTAACGGGAACAGCCGGCGTCGCTGAAATCGGGTTGTTTAATCTTTCCGACTGTATGTGATAAGCACTCTCCGGTTAGGTTCCACACATGGGTTCACGGCGTTGGTAACCGAAGCTGAGGTATTCTATAGATGGTTGGGTTTTCATACTATAGACACAGAAGATACCATGCGGTTGGATAATCTCCATATAGAAATCAAATAGCCGCTCGATCTGGCCGAACCGCAATTGTCTGATAAAGATAAAATCGCACCGTTTTTTGCGGGACATCGACAGCCCGTTCACAATTGAGGATATCAAATGAAAATTCTGGTGACAGGCGGCGCGGGCTTCATCGGCTCTGCCGTGATCCGGCGCGCAATTGCCGATGGTCATTCGGTCGTCAATGTTGATGCGCTGACCTATGCGGCCTGTCTGGATAATGTCGCCTCTGTGGCGGATGCACCGGGCTATGTTTTTGAGCAAGCCGACATCCGGGATGCAGGCGCGATGGCCGCGATCCTGAATAAACACCAGCCCGATACGATCACGCATCTCGCCGCCGAAAGCCATGTTGACCGCTCGATTGACGGACCCGCAGCGTTTATCGACACCAACATCACTGGCACCTACGTCCTGCTGGAAGCCGCGCGGGCCTATTGGGCCGGGGTAGGCAAACCTGATACGTTCCGCTTCCATCACATCTCGACCGATGAGGTCTTTGGGTCACTCGGCGAGACAGGCTTTTTCACCGAAGATAGTCCTTATCAGCCAAATTCACCTTATTCGGCCTCAAAAGCGGGGTCGGATCATCTGGTTCGGGCCTGGCATGAAACCTACGGCCTGCCGGTGGTTCTGACCAATTGTTCGAACAATTACGGTCCCTACCAGTTTCCCGAAAAGCTGATCCCGGTGGTGATCCTGAACGCGTTGGCTGGCAAGCCGATTCCGATCTATGGGGCAGGGGACAACATCCGGGACTGGCTGCATGTCGAAGATCATGCCGAGGCGCTGCTTTTGGTGTTGGAGCAAGGCAAGCTGGGCCGCAGCTATAATATTGGCGGCGAGAACGAGATGACCAATCTCGATCTGGTCAAAATGCTCTGTGCGATCCTCGACCGGTTGAAGCCGGGCAAAACGCCCTATGCCGATCTGATCACGTTTGTCACCGACCGGCCCGGCCACGATCGTCGCTATGCCATCGACCCGGCCCGTATCCGGGAAGAACTGAACTGGCAACCCTCTTACACACCTGAAACCGGGCTGGAGCAGACAGTTCAGTGGTATCTGGACAATGGTGCATGGTTGGCCGCCCTTCAGGACCGCAGTGGCGTTGGAGAGCGGCTCGGGGTGGCCGGATGAAAGCGCTGGTCTTCGGGCATAGCGGACAGGTGGCCACGGAACTGCGCAGGCATGCGTCGGCGCATGACATCACGATCGAGGCGCTGGACCGGTCCCAAGCGGACCTGTCTGATCCACAAAGCTGCGCTGCCGCGATCCGCAACACAGATGCCGATGTGATCATCAACGCCGCCGCCTATACGGCGGTCGATAAGGCCGAAGATGAACCCGCGCTGGCCCGGATGATCAATGGCGAGGCGCCGGGTGTCATGGCGCGGGCTGCGGCAGAGCGTGATTTGCCTTTTCTGCATATCTCGACCGACTATGTTTTTGACGGGGCAGGGGCCTTGCCTCGGGCTGTCCAAGACCCGACCGGTCCGTTGGGTGTATATGGCCAAACTAAGCTGGAGGGAGAGCGCCAGATCGCCCAAGCAGGCGGATGGCATGCGATCCTGCGGACAAGCTGGGTGTTCTCAGCCCACGGTCATAACTTTGTCAAAACCATCCTGAGGCTGGCTGAGGCCCGAGACAGCCTGACCATCGTGGCCGACCAGATCGGCGGACCGACCCCGGCCGCCGATATCGCCGGGGCGCTGCTGACCATGGCCAGAGGGCGCGCTGAAGGCGGGGTGTTTCACTATTCCGGGGCACCCGATGTCAGCTGGGCCGGTTTCGCGCGCGAAATTGTCTCGCAGGCGGGTCTGGCCACTCAGATCACCGATATTCCGACAACAGATTACCCGACCCCGGCCCCCAGACCGCTGAATTCGCGGCTGGAGTGTTCGCGGCTCAATGACATTTACGGGCTTGGGCAGCCTGACTGGAAAGCGGGCCTGATGCAGGTGCTGGCCGAGTTGAAGGTCACAGACTGCCCTGCTTTGAAAGGATAGATCATGCAACGCAAAGGTATCATTCTGGCGGGCGGCTCGGGAACGCGGCTGTATCCGATCACCATGGCGGTCTCAAAGCAGCTGCTGCCGATCTATGACAAGCCGATGATCTTCTACCCGCTGAGCGTGCTCATGCTGTCGCATATCCGTGAGATCGCGATCATCACGACGCCAGAGGATCAGGAGCAGTTCCAGCGTCTGTTGGGCGATGGCAGCCAGTACGGCCTGTCGCTGACCTGGATCACGCAGCCATCGCCGGATGGTCTGGCGCAAGCCTATACATTGGCCGAGGATTTTCTGGCAGGTGCGCCATCCGCGATGATCCTGGGAGACAATATCTTTTTCGGCCACGGCTTGCCTGACCTGTTGCGTGCTGCAGATGCGCAAGAGAGCGGCGGAACTGTCTTCGCCTATCGTGTGGCCGATCCCGAACGCTACGGCGTGGTCGATTTCGAAGGGCAGAAAGTACGCGGCATCATCGAGAAGCCGAAAGTCCCACCCTCAAACTATGCGGTGACCGGCCTCTATTTCCTCGACGGCGACGCCCCGGCGCGCGCCCGTCAGGTCCAGCCGTCCGAGCGTGGCGAGTTGGAGGTCACATCCCTGCTCGAGATGTACCTGACCGAAGGTCTGCTGAACGTTCAGACCATGGGCCGCGGCTTTGCCTGGCTGGATACCGGTACGCACGGGTCTCTGCTGGATGCGGGGAACTTCGTGCGGACACTGACAGATCGGCAAGGAATGCAAACCGGCAGCTTGGATGAGATCGCTTGGCAAAACGGCTGGGTAGACGATGCGGCACTTGAAGAGCGGGCTCAGCTATTTGCCAAGTCCACATATGGCGCTTATCTGAAGAACTTATTGGGCTGAAAACCTGCTAGAGTTTTGCAAACCCAACCCAAAGCGATTTTGAGAACCATATGGAGTATAGAGCTGACATTGATGGTCTCCGGACAGTAGCGGTACTGCTGGTCTTAGTGTTTCACTTTGATCTCTTTGCGATTGGTAGGGCTGGTTTTGTCGGAGTTGATATATTCTTTGTCATATCCGGATTTTTGATAACCGGGATTATCTGTCGTGACCTAGAAGCCGGGCGTTTTCATTTCGGTTACTTTCTTTATAGACGGATTCGGCGGCTCTACCCTGCTCTGGTTGCAACACTTTTTTTGACGCTTGTTGCCGGATGGTTTCTGTTTCTACCCTATCGATATGCAGAACTGGCGACTGAGACCCTTTGGTCTCTTCTCTATGTCGTGAATTTTTATTTCTGGCGCAATGTAAATTATTTTGGCCTCCAAGCGAGTGAGGTCCCGCTGCTTCACATGTGGTCCCTCGCGATAGAAGAGCAGTTTTATTTCTTCTTTCCACTGGTCTGTTGGGGAATTTGGCGCTGGTTTCCACGATTGCTCTTGCCGGCAGTCATATTGGGAATGCTTACTTCCTTCGGGTTGGGGCTGATATTCGCACCAATTAAGCCAGAGCTGTCTTTCTACCTTTTACCAACACGCGCTTGGGAGTTATTGTTGGGTTCTTTACTTGCGCTGATGGTACATAACCGCCAGCCTACTGGTTTTTGGCTGTACGCTATGGGGCCTTTGGGGTTTACGTTGATCGCCTCGGCGGTGGTTGTCCATGGTCCACTCACCCAAGTGCCAGGATGGTTCTTATTGTTGCCCACCCTTGGCGCTGCAGCGATGCTTATTGGCGGCTATGCAACGCACGCGCCATTAACACGAATGATGGCAAGTAAGCCAATGGTTTGGGTAGGTAAAATTTCCTACCCATTGTATTTGGTACATTGGCCCATCCGGATTTTTCTACAAGAACATACGCTAGAATTTACCTTTGAATGGCGCGTTCTTGGATTTGTGTTTTCTTTCCTGGTAGCCGCCAACATTTACTATTTGATTGAAACGCCAGTGCGACGTGGACAAGTGCTGGCGGGACGCTGGCTCTACGTCGGCATGGTTTCATTGGCGTCAGTTGCAATTTTATCTATCTCTGGCTTGATTATACGTAGTGATGGTGTTCCGGGGCGTTTTGCTCCAGAAGTGTCGGCGATACTTGCGTTTCGAGAAGACACTCCGTCTTCATTTCAAAAGTGCGAGTACCTAGGGGACGCAATAGATCAATTTTGCGGCCTTGGGAATGAAAATGCCGAGCGGGAAGTATTGGTTATTGGAGACAGCCATGCACTGGCACTCTCCGGAGCTCTTGATGTGTGGCTGACAAAAGAAGGCCGCGGAGGTGCGCTTTGGTTTAATCACGGATGCATGCCCGTGCTAGGCGCGGGCGGGGATCGATGCCAGGAGATATTTGAGTCAGCTTTGGCATTTGCAAAACGCGCGCCGGGCGTCAAAGAAGTAGTGCTGGTGTCAATCTGGCGTCAGGGATTGCCAGTGGGAGGGAAGCCGTTTGAGGGACGTTGGGTCCCTGAAGCAGAGGTGGCCGAAGTATTCGAAAAGCAGCTAATCGAAACTGTTTCTCAACTACGCACATCAGGAAAACGGGTGACTATCATTGAGCCGTTTTTTGCCGCATTGGATTCTGTGCCCGAAACATTGGCGGGCAATATTGCGTTCGAGCGCGATTGGCCAGTTGACGAAACGCTTGCCGAACACATGAAGACCTTCGAAACAATCTTTGATGCGTTTGAAACCATTGATGATAATGGGGTACGCCGCGTATCTTTGATCGAACCTTTTTGTGATGATGGTATATGCCGAGCTGTAGTAGAGGAAAGACCGCTTTTTACCGACAACAATCATCTTGCGTTTAGTCATGCGGAGTCGATTGCGCAGCGACTTCTCGAGCAAACTGAAACGAAGTAGTATTGAGTCTCACACCCCTACAAGGCTCTCAGTTCTAAGGAAGCCCAGTGCGCCGGTTTCGCTGCACCACATCCCAGACGGTTTCTTGCATTAATCGAGCAGCTACTGGACCAGGATTGTCCATGGGAGAACCATCAATCCATACCAATTCGTAGGGTAACCCGATTGGTGATTTCTGGTACAGCACCGCATAGTGGGTCAATGCAACGAGGTAAGCGCCGTATGCACTGAGATGGATATTATCGGAAAATAGATCACGACGATTGGAAATAGGTCCCACACCGCCCCTGCTTTCGACCTCTCGCACGAACTGTGCCATGACCTGACCGGCGGGGATGACGTAGGTAGGTTGCGGTGTATCCTCATACGTCGCGGCGCGGCGCAGGATTTCTTTTTCCCAATAGCGCTCCAGATCCTTGTCGAGGCGGTCCAGCCAGTCTTCCTCACCATCTAGAGGGTGCCATGTCTCATAGAGATAAACACGTATCTCCGGGTTTGCTTGTCTGGCCAACTGCACCCATTCATGCAGATATTTTCCGCTATCGAAGTATTTGATGGCGTCCCGGATTTCGACCATCTCGGTCAGGACCAATGTGTTGTATTCCCCGGACGAAAGCGCATCTTTGGCGTTCTTGTATTCTGAGGGTGTGTTGTGAAGCTCAAAACCGGCGATATCCTCACCCGCGTCCCAATGGCCTTTCAGGGGCGTGCCCCAACCCAATTGGCTGCTGTAATTGTGTTTGTCCCCGGCGAGTTCCGTCAACATCACGGGTATAAGAGGGCCGACAAGACTGTGACCCAGATGAAAGACGTTCTGCGGCATAGCCGGTGCCGGGCCCGGCGCGTCATATAGTGCGTCGAAGGCCTCGGCTTCCATCGGCTTGGCCGTTCCGAGGCGGACCACTCCGACAATGGTGGCGATGGCGAGCAGAACAAAGGCCGGAAGATATCGTTTGATCATTTTTGGAACCTGTGAACTGGGCGTTTCAGACACATGCGCGCATGCGAAAATACTGTTTCCGATAGCGAAGTCGCAAACCTGTTCATGCCGACCGTCTGCGTGCGCGCATTTCGCGGCGGCGGGCCATTGCATCGCTGCGGTTGCTGGCTTTGTCCTGCGCTAGTTGGGCTGGTTCTGCGTCCGCCGGTTTCACTCCGGTTTTCTTCTCGATGGTCTCGACCAAGCCTGCCAAAGTCGGGAAGCGGAAGATATCAGTGATGCTGAGGCCCGGCACGTTCAACTCTTTGCGGATTTCCCGGTGTGCCTGTACGGCCAACAGGGAATGCCCGCCGAGATCGAAGAAATTGTCTCGTCCGCTGATATCGGCGACCCCCAAAATCTGCGACCAGATCGCTGCGATCTTCTGCGGGACCGAGCCGCCCGCGGCGGGTTCCGATACCGGGGGCGCAACGCGGGGCTTCTGCACTGACGGGGCAGGCAGGGCCTTGCGGTCAACTTTGCGGTTTGGTGTCAGCGGGAAGCTCTCCAGCGTTACGAAATGTGTCGGGACCATGTAGTCCGGCAGTTGTCCGGACAGCGCCCGCCGCAGCGCTTTATCGTCCACCGGCTGGTCGACCGTCATATAAGCGGCAAGTTGCACCAGACCGGGCGTGTCCTCGCGGGCGATGACAACGGACTGGCGCACGCCGGCTTGCGCGTCGATCAGGCTTTCGATCTCGCCCAGTTCAATGCGATAGCCGCGCAGTTTGATCTGGTGATCGGCCCGGCCCAGGAAATCGAGCTTGCCATCCGTCTGCCAGCGCACCAGATCTCCGGTGCGATAGAGCCGTGCACCCGCCCTATCCGAGAATGGGTCAGGCACGAACCGCTCGGCAGTCAGGTCTTCGCGTTGCCAGTAACCGCGGGTGACGCCAGCGCCGCCGATATACAGCTCTCCGGCCACGCCGATGGGAACGGGGTTTCTGTGTTCGTCCAGCACGTAGACCTGCGTGTTGGCGATGGGCGTGCCGACATTGATCACGCCTTCGGCAGAAGCGGCGGTTTCGGTCGTTGACCAGATCGTTGTTTCCGTCGGCCCGTACATGTTTTCGATATGCGCAGGCGACAGCTTGTTGATCTGTTTGACCAGCGAGCCGGGCAGGGCCTCGCCACCGATCATCATGTGCTTGATCTTGGACAAGGCGAACCGCGCCTCGTCGCTCATCAGGATCATCTGGGCCATGCTTGGGGTGCATTGCAGATGGCTGACGTTGTGACGGATGATCTGAGCGGCGATGGAATAGTCATCCTCGGCCAGTTCTGTATCCTGATTGGACAGGCGCAGAACTTCGGCCAGAGGCTTCAGACCTTCCATCACCTGATCGACCGAAATACCGTAGTCGATCAGGCAGGCGATCTCATCGACACCGATGCGTTTCAGTTCTTCGACGCGGGTCAGGCAGTCCTCGACGGTGCCGAACAGGCCGGAATCCTCGAAATAGCGCAGGAAGGCGAAATCGAGGATGCCTTCGAGCTCCTCATCAGACAGGCTACCCAAATCCAGCTGGAACGGGTTCGAGACACCTTTGGGTTTCTTGAAGGCCGGGAAGGCCCAGGCATATTGCTTGATCAGACCGGCCGCCGAGCGCAGGTAGTCCTTCATCGGCTCGCGCGCGACCTCGCGCACTTCTTCACGGTCCCGCCCGACATAGGTGTGCAGCATCAGGGTGACTGTGTGATCATCGGGGTCATACCCCGCTTCGCGCAACGCAGCGTGGTAGATACCGATCTTGTCGGCGACTTCATCGACGCTCTGGCCCAGAAGGTGAGTCAGCACGTTGGCACCAATGGCCCCGGCCTCGCGCCACGTGTCCGGGTTGCCTGCGGTGGTGACCCAAACGGGCAGTTTCTTCGATACCGGGCGCGGCTGCGTAACCACGCCGTGCATATCCCCGGACTTGGTGGGGAATTCCACTGTCTCGCCAGCCCAGAGCTGACGCAGAGTGCTGATCGCCTCTAACATCGCCGGTTTGTTTTCCGGCGGCGTGTTTTCCGGTCGCAGGACAAAATCATCAGGCTGCCAGCCAGAGGCGATGGCAAGCCCCGCGCGCCCGTTGGTCAGGTTGTCGATCACCGCCCATTCTTCGGCAATGCGCGCGGTATGGTGCAGAGGTGCGACGCAGCTGCCTGCGCGGACACCGATATTCTCGGTCACGGCGGCGACCGCTGCGCCCGTCACGGACGGGTTCGGGTAGGGGCCACCGAAGGCATGGAAATGACGCTCGGGCGTCCAGACGGCGCAGAAGCCGTTCTGATCTCCGAACTTCGCACCCTCGAGCAGCAGTTTGTACTTGTCGCGCCCGACACCATCGTCGTTGCCCCAGTAGAACAGGCTGAACTCCATCCCCTTGCCGGTGATGGATTTTCCGGCGGTCGCATCGCCTGCGACCAAAGCGCGGTTTTCATCATCGCTGAGAACGATCTTGAAGCCGCGCGCCAGCGTCCAGAACAGCTCGAGCACCGAGATGTCGAAGGACAGGCTGGTCACCGCTAGCCAGACCCCGGCCGGATCATGACTGATGCGATCGTCCATGCCGGTGAAGAAGTTCGACACGTTGCGATGTTCAACCATGACCCCCTTGGGGCGTCCGGTCGAGCCGGAGGTGTAGATCATGTAGGCGAGGTTCTCCGAACGCACGCCGCTGTCGACATTGTCTGTCGCAGCTGTTCCCAGCCGTGGGTCCGTGTCAAGCAGCAAGGCTTGCGCGCCGTGATCGGGCAGGCTTGCGGCCAGAGCGGATTCCGTCAGCACCACCTTCGCGCCGCTATCCTCAAGATACAGCGCCGTCCGGTCCGCAGGATAGGCCGGATCCATCGGCACATAAGCTCCGCCCGCCTTCAGGATCCCCAGCGCTCCGATCAACAGCAGCGGGGATCGTTTGACATGCAGACCAACCAGCGTATCGGGGCCTACACCCATCTCACGCAGAATATGCGCAACCTGGTTGGCCAGAGCGTTCAACTCGGTGTAGGAGAAGCTAAGGTTCTCGAAGACCAGCGCCGGGGCATCTGGCGTGCGTGCGACCTGCGCCTCGAAATGCTGATGCACGCAGGAGGTCTGATCGTATGCGGTGTCGGTATCGTTCCAGTCCTGCAGGATCTGAGCACGCTCGGTCTCGGGCAAGATCGGAAGGTCCTGAATCGTCTGACTGCGCTGTGCCGCACCGGAGAGTGCCACCAGCAGGTTTTCCAGCCGGGCCGCAAACAGGTGCAGAGCGGCGTCCGAGATATGTCCGCTGTCCACAAACAGCGCGGCCTGATCCCCGGATGCGGCAAGAGTCAGGCTTGTGCCCGGAACCAGACCAAACGAGACGTCATCGGACAAACCGATCGCAGGCGTTTGCAGCGGAGTTGATCCCGGCATGCGCGCGGGTAAATCGCAGGCAAACGGACCCATCTCGCGGGCCTGTGCGATGGTTTGGCTCAGCCCCTCTTGCGCCTCTGCAGAGGCCTGATCAGCCGCAAAGCGGATCGGAACCCAGCTGTTGAGATAGGGTGATGCCGCATCCGATAGCCGCAGCGCCAGATCAAGATGTATGGTGTCGCTGAGCCGCGCCATGAGGGCCGCCAACGCCGTTTGGGCGGTGATATTGTCAAGTCCAGTTGGAAGGTGCAGCACTTGCGACCGAGGCGCACCGGACGGGGCCGCTGTGTTGATCAAGGGGATCTCGATCTGTTGCAGCGCCTCAAGGCGGATGCGCCATTCGGGTTCAGCGGACAGAGTGGCAGAAACATAACGGTCGATCTGCACCACTTGATCTGGGGTAGGTACGGGCAGGGCGCTGCCCCCGTTCAACAGCCCATCGGTCGAGACCGAAGCCCCCAAACCATTGCGCAATCCGCTGACCTCAACCACTCCGTCACCTGTTGCAACGGTCAGGCTGTCGGCTGTGCTTGCCAGAATGGTACCGGGTGTCGCGTCACTTTGCTGATCGCTGACCTCGACCGAGCCGACCAGCCAGATCTGGCCATCACGCTCGATCTTCGGACAGCAAAGCGGGTTCCAGTATTCTCCATGATCCAACGCGCGGGTCAAAGCGGCTAGCTCAGTGGCAGGCTTGGAGAAATCCAGCCTAGCGGCTGCCGCCGGGCGGTCGTTCTTTGCAAAATAGCTGCGCTGCGACAGATCTTGCGGGGTTGTCGGCTGATCCGTCTCAAGCGCGCGGATCACATCTCCAAAGCTTTCGATGGCGGCGCCATAGCATTTGGTATTCAAGGTCAGGGCGGTCTCACGGTCGCTGATATCGAACAGATTCTGGGCGACAATCCCGCCCTCATCGACACCGCCCGAAATCTTGTGCCAGGTGATCCCGTGCTGTGCCTCACCGTTCAGAATGGCCCAAACCGGCGCGTTCAGACCAGCATAGCGCGGCAGCGGGCCGTCATGAAAATTGACCGCGCCCTTGCTGGCCTTGTCCAAAAGCGTCTGCGGCAACAGATCGAGATTGGCGATGCTGAGCAGCCAGTCGAACGACACACCCTCGATCCGGTTTGACAAATCCTGACCAGCGGCATGCAGAGGCAGGGAATGCGACTGTGCCCAGGCCTCGACATCCGGGTTGCGGGTCGCCACCCCTTGGATTTTGTGCCCCGCCTCCAGCAGCATTTCCCCGCATTGAATGACAAGGGATTCATGGCCAATAAGAAATGTGCTGAAAGGCATCGTTACTCTCCAATAACTGGCTTGGATGTGCTGTCCTGCGTGGCTTTGCGAGTGGGTGCGCGAAAGCAGGCGGACAGGTCATGCCAGGCCAGGGTACGCAAAAAATGGGGCGGAACACCGCTGTCCTTACGGGTGATCAAACACCGCAACCAGTGCAGGAAACCACCGGTCAAATGTACGCAGGTGGCACCGGCCGCATATAATCGGCCGTGGTTCTTGATGAAATAATGCAGGCGCGAGTCGAACCAATAATTTGGCACTCGGCTCCAGCTTTTCATACCGGTTGAAGCGGACCCGATATGCATGACCTCGCTGGGGCGTACGTAGTCGGTGCGATAGCCCGCCAGCGCGGCTCGGCGGCACAGGTCGGTTTCCTCAAAATATAGGAAGAACTGCTCGTCAAAGAAGCCGATCTCATCCAGAACGCTTTGCCGCATCATCAAGCTTGCCCCGGCCAGCCAGTCGACGGGGCGCGTCTCGGACGGGATGGGAATGGGCACGATCCGGTTTTTGAGCAATCGACTGATCGGCCCAAAGCGGATGCCGCTTTCAAACTCGCTGGCAATAGACGGAAATCGAAAGCTGGTCAGATGTGGATCCCCGTCCTCGCCGTGGATGTAGCTGCCGGCAAAACCTGCCTGAGGCGTGGTTTCCAGATGCTCCAACAGCAGGTCTATGGCGTTCTCGGACGGGAAGGCGTCAGAGTTCAGGATATAAACATAGTCGGGCCGCGTGCCATCGGACAGGCCCGCCCGAATGCCCACATTGTTGCCCGCGCCAAAGCCACCATTGTGACCGGACTGGATGACCCGAACGCGATTGTCCTTGTCCCAACCCTGATCCTGAACATGGGCCGCGATGGCCTCAAACGATCCATCCTGTGAATCATTGTCCACCACGATGATCTCGCCTGTGATCCCCTCCATCGCCTGTCGCGCGGCGCTGACGGATCGCAGGGTCATGTCCGGTGTCTTGTAATTCAGAATAACCGTCAGGAGTGTGGGTTCAGCCATGGTCATTCCGCCGCTTGCCGGAGGGTTGGACGCGGGATCTGGCGCTCGGCATTTTCCAGACAGGTCTTCATCTGCGCGGCCAACACGCGGACATTGGGCTCCAGCACCATCGAGTCATGATCACCCGGAACCTCGAACACTTCGATATTGGGGGCCCAGGGCGTCCAGTCATTATCATGGGTCAGGTAATAGCGTTCGTGATGTACCAGTTTGCCCGGCCCCAACTCCCATTTCCCGACCAAAGGCGGGCGGAACAGGGTCAGCGGACCGTCCCATGGGTGCAAGGGATAGCTGTTGACGCTTTCCAGGAACGCGGCCTCGATCTCGGTGTCGTGGAATTGCTGGCCGGTCTCAGCTGTTTCTTCCTTGGGCTGACGTTTTTGAATCTCCCATGCGATCCGGTTCTTGGCCCATTGAATGGGGTAGCTTGCGCCCTTGTTTCGCATCTCCTGCAGCTGAATCTTCAAACGATCCGCTTTGCTGAGCGGGTGTCGTACCGGCAAGGGTGTGTCCAACATGACCAGCGCCGCGATCTCTTCCCCGGCTTCAGTGAGCTGACGGGCGATCTCATAAGCCGTGATACCGCCACCCGAGAAACCGCCCAGCATGTACGGCCCCGAGGGCTGCACCTGCCGCATCTCTGCGATGTAGTCCTTGGCGGCCTCGCGCAGATCGCGGTGCGGTTCCTCATCGCCGTAAAGTCCGCGCGCCTGCAGGCCGTAGAATGGCCGGTCGGTGCCCACCAGATGCGCCAGGTGGCGCAGGTTCAGCACATTTCCGAACATGCCTGCCACCAGGAAGAACGGAGTCTTTGGTCCACCTTCGCCGGAGTGCATTGGCACCAGATGGGTAAAGCGACGCTCCGGTGTCGCCGGGGATGCTGCTGGCGCATCGCCTTCGCCGTCCTCTGTCGGCACGCCACGGGCGGCGATCAGGTCGGCGCATTTGCGGATGGTCGGGGCCTCGAACAGGACCGAGATCGGGAAGTCCACGTTATAGGCCTTGCGGATTTGCGCGAACAGGCGCACCGCGATCAGGGAATGCCCACCCAGATCGAAGAAACTGTCCTCGACACCGATCTCATCAACACCCAGTAGTTCCTGCCAGAACCCGGCGAGGCGGCGTTCAATGTCATTTTCCGGGGCGACGTAATCCGAGTCCAACTCGGGCCGTTGGAATTTCTGATCCGAGCTTTCGGTGGATGCGCCACTATCAGCAGCCTGCGCAATCAGCCCGTCGAGATCGAGCGAGGACAGGATGATCTGCGATTGCCCGCTGGCCAGTGCCTTGAAGAACAGGTCCGCCCCTTCTGCCGCTGGAATACCCTGAGACAGGTTGTGACGCAGCCGTTCCTCGGCCGGGGACAGGGGCGCCGGGGCGTCAACCTCAGAGGTGATCGCTGGGGCACTTTCGGTGAAGGCAAAATCCACCGCATCTTCCATCCGGCGGATCGAGAACCCCTCGACCTCAATACAAATCGTGCCGTCCGGGGCGGCGATAGTGACGTCGAAGCTGGCGGTCTCGCCTTCGGCGCGGTTGTCGCCTGCGTTGCGGATCCAACTGACGATCTGCGCGGGCAGTGGTGCATAAACGCGGACCGAGCGGTAGGAGACCGGCACCCACAGGTGCGAGGCCTGATATCCCGCGATCAACTCCATCGCCCAGCCCGTGGCCAGATCCATCAGGGCAGGGTGCAGGTGGTAGCCTGCATCGATATCCGTTTGCAGGGCTTCTGGCAGTGCCAAATGCGCTAGGCCCTCATCCTGCCCCAGTGCAGTTGAGGTCAGCACCCGCCAGCGCGGCCCGAAATTCAGATGCGCCTCCTGCGGGGATCGCAGGCGGCCCGCGCCTTCGGCCTGATGGGCCGGGCCGCAACGGGCGGCGATGGCCTCCACATCCAGCGGTGCGGGCGCGATTAACGGCAACAGAGACAAGCTGGCTTGGGCGTTCAGTTCGAACGCATCGTCCGACCCGCTCTCGACCGTTAGGTCATAGCCCACATCGCTGCGTGGCAGGCGCAGACGGACCTGCTGATCTTCACTGTCCGAGACTGCAAGAGGGCGCAGGAAATACAGATCGCGAATTTCAAACGGGCCGGTTTCCCCCTGCACCCGCAAGGCCTCGGAGGCCATTTCCAGATAGCCGGTGCCGGGGATCAGAGCATGCCCGGCCTTGGTCCGGTGATCGTTCAGGAACCAGCGGTCTTGGGCGTTGTAAGTCGCACTCAGCAGGCGGTTGCCTGCGTCATCAAAGCTTGCCTGATCCAGCATCGGCACATCTGCGGATGTCACCGGCGCAGGCTCGGCAGTGCCGGTCCGAGCCTCCATCGCGTCGGCGGCCATGCCCACATCGGCCCAGATACCCCAGTTGACCGACACAACCTGCGTTTTGTCGCCCGAACGCGCACGAGCATAGGCGTTCAGGTAGTCATTGGCGGCCACATAGTCGACCTGACCTACAGGTGCCGTTGCGGTCGAACTGGATGAGAACAGAACCAGCCAATCTAGCGATCCGTCGGGGAAGATCTGGTCGATGACCTGCGTGCCATGGATCTTGGGCGTAAAGACATCCTCGATCTCCATCATGGTCTTGGTCATGATCGGCGCGTCGTCGATCAGTCCAGCCGCATGGATCACGCCGTTGATCTGACCGAATTCCTGCGTGGCGCTTTCGACGCAACGGCGCATCTCTTCAACATTGCTGACGTCGACAGACATCGGAAGCACTTTGCCCCCAGCCGCTTCCAGCTTTTCGATGGCGCGGATACGGCGGGCCGTCTTGTCCTGGGGGGCCGAGTTGTTCAGCACGTTTTCCCATTGATCCCGCGGCGGTAGGTCTCCACGCGCGAGCAGGACGATATTGGCATTCACCTTGGCAATCAGCGCTTCGGCCAGTGTCAGGCCAATGCCGCCAAAACCGCCGGTGATCAGATAGGTGCCACCATCGCGTAGGGGCAGATCGTCCAGAGACGGCTCCGCCAGAGCCTGCGGGCGATAGCCCTGTTCAAACCGCTTGCCCGCGCGGATCGCCGCCGTGAACGAGGCAGGCAGGGCCAACAGGTCTTCGAGCACCTGATCGGTCAGGCCGTCAGGCAGGGCAGGGGTCCGACGCTTGCCAGCGTTCTGCGGCAGGTCGATATCCAGCAGCGCACAGGTCAGGCCGGGGAATTCGCGCGGGATCACGCGGGTCGGGCCAGTGACCGTGGCTTTCTCGGGATAGGGCAGGGCTTCATCCCTCACCTGCAGCGCGCCCGAGCTGAGGACATGAAGGTGCAGGGGCATCGGCAGATCTTCGTCCCCAATGGCCTGCGCCAGGAAGAACAGGCTGTAAAAGCCCTGTTCCAGATTACGGTGGAAGAAGCTGCCGCCGGGGCGGAAGGTCTCGGCCTGTGTCAGCAGCCAGCCATGCACAATCCGGGTTGGGATGCGTTCCTGTGCAACCAGATCGCGGATCAGCGCATCATAGCTTTCGCGCCCGCGTTCCGGCGCCAGTTGGTAATGATCCTCGCTGATGCGCGCAAAGGCATCGCCGGGCGTGACCGTGACCACCTTGTGACCGGCTTGCTTCAGGCGCTCGGCCAGGTTGGTACACAGCCCAGCCTCGTCCGCAAAGATCAGCCAGCTTTCCTGTGCCGCCTCCGACAGATCGCCGGTGACATCGACATCGCAGGCCGCGTATTTCGGTGTCCAGGCCACGCGATAGCCCCAATCGGCGGGGTCTTCGGTGCGCATTAGCCATTGGCTGGCTGTCTCAAACTGTGTCGTGCCGGGTTCGATGAAGTAAGGTGAGCGCTGGAAGGCATAGGTGGGCAGAGGCACCCGGTTGCGCTTCGCCTCGCCCCAGATCTGCTCCCAGTCGAACGCGCCGCCCAAAGCCCAGATCCGGCCCAGCATGGCCATGAAATAAGCATCGTCAGCCACGTCATCGTTCGGGTGACGCAGGCTGCTGATCACCTGATTGGCGTCGACCTTGTCATGTTGTCCGGTCAGTGAGGCCAGCGCCTTGCCTGGGCCGACCTCAATGAAGATACGCTCTGGGTTCTCGGACAGCGTGGTTATGCAATCAGCAAAATGAACGGTGTTGCGCAGATGGCCGACCCAGTATTCGGGGTCCGTAGCCTCGGCCTCGGTGATCCAGTTGCCACTGCGGTTCGAGGGGAACGGGATCTGTGGGGCCTTCAACTCGATCGAGCGCAGGTAGTCGCCGAATTCCTTTAGGATCGGCTCCAGCATCCGCGAATGTGCCGCGATATCGATCGGGATGCGTTGGCAGTCGACACCCTGATTGCGCAGACGTTCCTCCAGATCGTCCAGCGCCGCCTGTGGTCCGGTCGCTACGCTCAGGCTGGGGGCGTTCACGGCACCCAGATCAAGGTCATCGCCCAAAAGTGGCCGCAGATCATCGGCGGGCAAGGGGACGCTCAGCATGCCACCGGCCGGAACCGTATCAAACAGCCGCCCGCGCAGATACACCAGACCGATGCAATCCTCAAACGACATCACACCGGCCACACATGCCGCGGTATTTTCGCCCATCGAATGGCCGACCAGAGCGGTGGGCTGAACACCCCATTCCATCCAAAGCTGCGCCAGCGCATATTCGGTGATCATAATCAGCGGCAGCTGCACCGAGGGTGTTTTCAACCGCTCATCCGCAGCCTCTTCCTCGCCCGGTTCGGGCAGCCAGATCGCGCGGATATCATAGTCAAGCTTGGCCTGCAGGATATCCAGACCCCGATCCATCCAATCGGCAAAGACCGGCTCGGTCTCATAAAGGTCGCGCGCCATCCCGGCGTACTGAGCGCCTCCGCCGGGGAACATGAAGACATGCTCCGGCGCGTCCGAGATCACCGTATGGGTGAAAACCCGACGCGGATCGTTTTCCTCAAGGATCGCGGCGGCTTCTTCATGGGTTTCAGCGACGATGACGCGCCGCTTTTCAAATCCGCGCCGTCCGTTTTTCAGGGTCCAGGCGATATCGGCCAAATCCTGATCGGGATTGGCTCGCAGATGTTCGGCCAGTGCCACGCTGTTGGCATCCAGCGCTTTCTTGCCCCGCGCCGAAACCGTAAGGATTTGAAACGGCCAATCCGACGGCTCGGATGCGGCTCGCTCAGGCGCTTCCTCCAGAATGGCATGCGCATTCGTGCCGCCGACACCCAGAGAATTCACCCCGGCGCGGCGCGGGCCCTTATGCGAGACCCAATCGGTCAGAGTGTCATTCACCCGGAACGGACTATTCTCTAAGTCGATGGCCGGGTTGGGTTTCTCATAGCCCAGACTGGGCGGGATCTGCTTGTGATGCAGCGCCAGAGAGGTTTTGATCAGGCTGGCCACCCCGGCGGCGGTATCGAGATGGCCGATATTGGTTTTGACCGAGCCCAGCCGGCAGAAGCCCGTTTCCTGTGTGGTTTCCGAAAACGCCTGTGTCAGCGCGGCCACTTCGATCGGATCCCCCAGATAGGTGCCGGTGCCGTGGCATTCGATGTAGTCCACCGTGTCGGCCCGAACATCGGCCATCACATGGGCCTCGGAAATCGCGGCGGCCTGACCATCCACAGATGGCGCCAAGTACCCGGCTTTGGCCGCGCCATCATTGTTGATCGCCGTGCCGCGGATCACGCCCCAGATATGGTCGCCATCCTCGATCGCATCAGACAGACGCCGCAAAATGACAGCGCCAGCACCCGAGCCAAAAACAGTGCCTTGCGCGCGGTGATCGAAGGCGTGGCAATGGCCATCGGGTGAGAGAACCTCACCCTCTTTGTAAACATAACCTCTGTTATGAGGGAGTTCGATCGTAACCCCCCCAGCAATCGCCATATCGCACTCACCGGTCAACAAAGCTTGCGTTGCATAATGCGTTGCGACCAGCGAGGTCGAGCATGCCGTCTGCACATTCACACTCGGCCCTTTGAGGTCGAGGATATGGCTTAGCCGGGTCGACAGGAAATCCTTGTCATTACCGGTATGGCGCAACAGGAACATGCCCACATCGTCGACCAGATCCCGGTTTGAGCAAACGTTGAAATAGAAATAGCTGCCCATGCCGCAGCCTGCGTACACGCCGATTGGGCCGGGAAAGCTTTCAGGCGGATGGCCAGCGTTTTCCAGCGCTTCCCAGGCCACCTCAAGGAACTGACGGTGCTGCGGGTCCATGATGGCGGCTTCTTTGGGAGACAGGCCAAAGAACTCGGCGTCAAACTCTTCGAACTTGTCCAGGGGCGCCGCGAAGGGCACGTAATCCGGGCGTTGCATCAGATGCATCGCTTCGCCAGCAGCCAAAATTTCCTCATCACTCAAACGGCGAATAGACTCCAATCCTGCACGCAGGTTGGACCAATATGCCTCAACCGATGAGGCACCAGGGAAATGCGCCGCCATACCAACAATCGCGATATCGCCTTCCCGAGCAGAACTATGCACTTTTAAACCATCCATTAATAAACCGTGTCGAGTTTAGGCCGCTCCGCGCAGAATGCCAATGAAACAGATGCGTCTTGAGAGAGGTGAAAACCCACATAATGTTTCAAATTTCGGTACTATGATACGAGGGCAGATTTTCCCTGAAGGTTCATAACGTTTGTTAGAGTATCCCCCGCAATTGCGTCACGCAAAAGGCAAAGATCTACAGAAGTGTTAGTTTCTTGAAATGAAACAGTTGGCTGAAAATGATTAATTTGTTCAGCAGGGAGGGTTGATGGAAAGATGGAGATTTGACTGGTCATAGACAACTGAATGGCGCTCGGGCATCAACTGATCTCAGAAACCCATACACCGCTGGACCGGGTCCCGAGCAGCATGAATGAATTGAATCTTGTAAATTTCTCATCACAACAGGATTTGCTGACCGATCTGAACCGTCACTGGAACGACGGTCGAGGGTTTGCAGTGGCGACGCTCAATCTTGATCACATCGTCAAAATGCGTGGATCTGATGCGTTTCGGGCGGTCTATCAGGATCAGACCCACATTGTAGCTGACGGCAACCCTATTGTCTGGTTGTCCCGATTGGCCGGACGGCCCGTTGATCTGGTGCCCGGATCAGAGTTGATCGCGCCCCTGTCGGCACTGGCGGCAGAGCAAGCGGTGCCCGTTGCTTTGCTGGGTGCAACGCAGAACACGCTTGATTTGGCAGCCGAGCGACTAGAACGTGCCCATCCGGGACTGCAAGTTGTGGCCCGAATTGCCCCGCCTCTTGGGTACGACCCGGACGGGCCTAGTGCCGTATCCGACCTGAAACAAGTGGCTGCTTCCGGGGCCAGATTGTGTTTTTTGGCGCTTGGCGCACCGAAGCAAGAAAGATTGGCTGTATTGGGGCGAACACATGCCCCCGAATGCGGCTTTGTGTCGGTCGGGGCAGGGCTAGACTTTGTCGCCGGATCACAAACCCGGGCACCGCGATGGGTACGCAAGCTGGCGCTGGAGTGGGTCTGGCGGCTGCTGAACAACCCGACCCGGTTGGCCGCACGCTACGGGCGCTGCATCCTGATCATGCCCGGGCTGACCTTAGCTGCGCTACGCGGCCGTTTTCAGAATTGATCCGATTTCGACGCCATATGTTCTGCAAAATATTGTAATCTGACTTCATGCTCCGAAATTTCCTCCTCCTGCCCGCTCTATTGAGCTTTAGCGTGACCGCACAGGCCGAAACCATCCAGTTGAACCCGGACGATCTGGTGCGGGCAGGCCCATTCGGTTGGCTGGTTACAGGACTTGAGCTGCCCGCTCCATCGCGTGGCACACAGGTGATTGGTCAGAATGCTGACGGTAGCGCTGCATTGCTACTGCGTCGGTTGTCGCATCAGGGCGTAGCATCAGGGCTTGGCGGCGTACTTTATGACAATCGGGACCGAGGGCATTCCACCCTACCCCCTGAGCTGTTTCCAGACCTGACCCATGTGACATATACCCCCGCGCTGCGCGAGGCAGGTCTGGACTATGGTCTGGCCGGAGAGCTTCTGTTCCCTGCCGTGACACTGGGCAACTCATCCACCGCAGTTTCCGATCCGGGTGTAGAGCGCAGCCTGCCCCGACTGGCAATGACCATCCCAATGTCCCCGGCGCAAAGCTTCCGCGCCTATGCAAGCAACCATCTGTATGTCTATCCCGAACATCGTGACCATGACGCCGAGGACCTGTTCCCAGCCAACTGGCCTTATACCGTGATTTCGCAAGGGTCTTCCGGTTCGGATCAGGCCTTTCTGCGGGCCCTGTTGATGACTTTGGCCGCGTTCCGCCCTGACACCCGCGCACGGCTGGAAGACGAAGGGCTTATCGCGCCCACCCTGCAAATGATCCTGCGCCGTACCCAGAAAGGCAGCTACACCGCCGAAGCCTATCGCACCGGAACCGCACATCCCACGGTGTTTGATGCCCAAAACCTGTCGCCCGGGCGTATGATTGGTCTGGCGGCGTCAATCGCCCCTGAAGACATTCCGCCGATGGTGCGCCTGAACGTGGTGTCCGAAGATTTCCGCGCGACAGTTGGTCTGGCCGACCTGTCCGAGCGCCTGTTCGATACACCCTCTGCAATTGCCCGCATTTGGCGCGGACCAGAGTATGAACGAAGTATAGCGCTATCAGTAGCCGACACCCGCGATCCCAATGGGCGCGATTTGGAATTTCACTGGGTGCTGCTGCGCGGTGATCCCGACAAGGTCAGTATCAGCCCGACCGAAGACGGGCTGAGCGCCGAGATTACACTAAACTGGCACGACCCTTTCCCAATTCCTTCAGCGGCGCGGGAAATTTCGCGCCTGAGCTCCCGCGTGGACATCGGCGTCATCGCCTGGAACGGTGCCCAATTCAGCGCCCCCGCCCTTCTGTCAGTCAGCTTCCCAACCCATCACCAGCGTGTCTACACTCCCGGTCCGGAAGGTCAGATGCGCTTGAGTTCAGTGGATTATGATGCGCCGTCCCGCAACGCAGCCTATGACCCAATGCTGCACTGGTCCGCGCCTTGGCGGGATGTGATGCGCTATGACGAGAACAATAACCTAGCCGGTTGGCTTCGCGAGACCGCAGACAACGCGTCTCTGGAGATGAAGACCAAAGAGGAAACGGTCGATGGTGTATCAGTCCAATACGGCGTACAGGAGACACCTGCCGGACCAATACTGATGATGTCTGCAAAGAGCGAATAAGAGTTCAGGTAATTGAGGGTGTTAAAGCAAAGAGCTAGGCGCCGGAAAATCTACATGATGGAGAAACAGTACACCAACCCTAAAACGGTTTGTAACACAACCACCTTATCCTGCCACAATATTTAAAACAAACGAAGCGCCCAAGTCTTCTAGAACTAAACCGATACTCGGTTTTTCAGATCGAAGTTAAATGGGAAAGGCTCGTTCTACAGAAATCACCACCGCCTGTCCGTCCCGTTGTAGCTGACAATAGCCCTGGGTCGTCCGCTTCGCGATATTACTGCAGTCAGTTCGCAGGGTATCCGTAGCCCGGACAGCAACGTATCCGCCGCCGAAACAAGGCATACCATAACCGCGTCACGCTCAACTTCTCACTCTCTGACAAACCGACCGGCAATGCCTTCACCGAAGCGTTCAACTCCAAATTCAGGGCAGAATGCCTGAACGCACATCAGCTTCTGTAGCTAGCAGATGCTTCCGAAAAGATGAAGGAATGGCGTAGATATTACAGCGAAGAAAGACCGCACAGAACCATCAGGAATATCCCATCGGCAATGCTGGAAAACTCATATGCGAAACTAGCCCGTCAAGTTGAGGAAATGCGGAATGCTCTATGCCTAGGTGGCAGAGGACTGTATTTCAGAGCACGCTAGGACGAATCCTAACTCAAAATGGAGGAAAAAACCGGACTCAGGTCAGCAGCCATAATACCAACGCGTTGAGAGCGTGTGCTGCGCTTACGCGTTCAAGATTACTGTGCCGTCAAACTTTGAACAGGTGCATAGGGCAAAAGACCACGTGTCCAATTGGTAACAATCCCATTCAATCGTCATTCAGCCACGTAGAACCACCCGCTTCGCTATCCAGCCCAGAAATGCCTTGTCAGGGCTGCGCAGCGGCTTGCGGCCCGAGCTGACCCAGACGGCCTGCCATTCGGCTTCAAGCGCATAGACGTCCCAACCGGGGGCTTGGGTGCGGGCGGTCTCCAGCGTCTCGGGTTTCAGGGTCAGGCCCTGCCCGGGCTCCACAATCACATCCCGACGGCTGACGCGGATGATATCACCCGGTTCCTCTTCCAGATAATAGTCGGGCAAATGATCGGCGGCGATCATGTCGCGCAGCATCTTGCGAAACACCCGGCGCGGTGAGGCTGAACCGGATTTCTTCAGCAGCGTCTCGACCGACACCCGCCAGTCTGGCTGACGACCGCAGTGCTTGCGCGCCAGTTCATAGATCCGCCGCTCCAGCGGTTTGCGCAGGCGGAAGTAGTCACGGCTGAGGGTCAGCACGGATTTCGCCAGCACGGCCCGGAACAGCCAATCCGACAATTTGACCGAAACGCTGACCATCCGCCCTGCCCGCGTGTGGCGCACGATCTCCCAGCTTTCGATCAAGCCGAAGCCTGAGGTCGTCTCAACCCCACCAGTGACCATGTTGGTGGTGATGCGGGTACCGGCCAGCCGTTCAAAGGCTTCGCGCAGCCGCTTGTAACCATCGCCCGAGGTTTCCCGGTTAGTTGCCACCAGCAAATCATGCGCCTTGAGGTGTAACACCCGGCTGACGGCGCGGCCTGCGTTGATTGCAGCCATCAACTGACTGATGCAGAAGATCAGGATGTCCTTGTCGTGGATCGTCGCCAGTCCCCGGACCGAGGGTGTGACGGTGATCTCAACCCCGTTGTGCTCATAGTTCAGGATGCGCCGATCCGGGCGTGTGGACAGCGAGAACATCGGATGCTCCATCGATCCCATGTCAGTCTTGGGCAGCGCATCGAAGATGTCGCAGACAAAGAAATCCGCTGTCGGATGCCTCTCGGGCAACAGTCCCCCTGCCCCGGCAGGGGTATCCGCGCTCATGAAAAATCACTCAGAACTGAAACGTTCCAGCCCATACCTCTGCCCCTGATCTGCCCGAATCTTTTTTCGTGGTTTTATTGACGCTTACCCTAAAGTTATCCACAGACCGGGTAAAGCGTCGGATCGTGGGTTCAGAGTCAGGACAACGTGGGACCAGAGTCACTTGATCGTGGGTTCAGATTCACTCTGCCTCACAAGAACCATTAAAATATATTGTTTTTCAATGCTTTATGTTGTCGACATCCCTGCTGTAACTAATAAATAACTATATTTTAACTAAAAAAAAATCTACAAGCCTCAAAACCTACGGGTTTCTACACCTACAGTCCTTTGATTTACTTAGAAAATATCGGTTGATGCCGTTAGTTCTTCCATATGTCATGTTTTGTGGTACTATGGTAAAAACACAGCATATCGAGCAGAAGAACATGGCGTTATCTCCGAAAGACGGGCTTCCACCCTATTTCAATATTGATCCCGACACCGCCCTTGCCGAGCTGGGGGATCCTTCAACCACCGCCAGTTTTGCAGCTATTGCCGGGGCATGCTCTCAGGGGCGCGAAGACCTGGCGAGCCGGGGATTGGAAGATGGAGAAATACGACAGTTGCGTTTGTTTTCCACCTGGGAAATCACCCGTTATCTAATCCCGGTTGCTGCGCCCCATTTCCGTCGGGTCCTGAAGGCCAACCCGGATCTGCCTCAGGGGCGATCAGAATCCGAAGGCGGCGCCAAATGGTTCACCTTGGATGAGGTGCTGCGGTTGCGCACTCATTTTGCTTCAGAAGGATCGAAAGCAAAAGAGTACCGCCCTTATCGACCCGAGGGGCTACCTGCCAAGCTTGTTTCCGTTGCCAATTTCAAAGGCGGTGTTGGCAAGACCTCGACCTGCGCGCATCTGGCAATGTCGGCGGCACTGGATGGCTACAAGGTTCTGGTGATTGATCTGGATAGCCAGGGTTCCATGACCTCGATCTTCGGTGGCAAGGTCACCGATGAATGGCAGACCGTGTTTCCCCTGCTGGCGCGTCACTATGCCGGATATCTGCGTCGTGAAAACCAGGGACGTCTGGACCGGGGTGAGACACCCCACCCGATCGATGACACGTTGATGGAGGCGCTCGATACGCGTGCCAGCGGCCTGATCCAGAAAACGCATTGGCCCAATATTGATCTGATCGGGGCGCAGTTGAACCTCTACTGGGCCGAGTTCCAGATCCCCGTCTGGCGGATGCAGGCCCGCGGCTGGAAGCTGTGGGATGCTCTGACGGAAACGCTCGAGGCGGATGGTGTTCTGGATGACTATGATCTGATCTTCCTCGATACCCCCCCTGCCCTTGGCTATCTGACGATCAACGGGCTGGCGGCTGCCGATATCTTGCTGGTCCCGATGGGGGCTTCGTTTCTGGAGTTCGATTCCACGGGGCGGTTCTTTGACATGCTCCATTCGACCTTTCAGTCGATCGAGGAGGGCGAAAACATGGCCGCCCGTGCCCTGGGGCGCGAAGAAATGGCCTTTGAATGGGATGCGGTGCGCACCGTTATCACGCGCTATGACGGAACCCAGCAGGCGGAGCTGGCCGGCTTGATGCAATCCTATCTGGGCAGCGCGCTGTCGCCCCACCGGCAGGAGTTTACTGCGCTGATCGGTCAGGCCGGAGAACAGGTGAACGGGATTTACGAGGCGGACTACCGTGATTTCAACCGCGAGACCTATGCGCGGGGCCGCGAGACCTTCGATGAAACCTATGCCGCCTTCAAGCGGTTGGTTCTGGGCATCTGGCGGCGCGAGGAGCTGGCCCGGATCGCTGAAGAGCAGCCTGAGGTGGCGGTATGACCCCCCTGCCCTGCCGGATGAATGTTTCGCGCGCGAAACACCTGCCACGCGCAACGTACGGATCGGTGGTCGGACGACATACAACAGAGTCTATGACCGGCAGATAAGGAGGATTTGAGATGGCAAAACGCAAACGACTGACCCCTGCCCGCGCCGATTTCCAGTCTGCCGGAACCCCCGGCGCCGCGCCGGAAACGAAATCCATGTTTCCCCCCGTTCAATCTGCGCCGCCTATTGCGCAAGTGGCTGGGGATACGGCGCTGCAGGCTGCTGTTGATGATCTGAGCGCTGAGATCCGCACCGCGCGGGCCGAGGGCAGATTGGTGCAGCAGGTACCGCTGATGGCCATCGAGGAGGCCCATCTGGTGCGTGACCGGATTGCAGTGGATGGGGAAGAGATGTCAGCTCTGGTCGAAAGCATCCGCGCCCGCGGCCAACAAACTCCGATCGAGGTGGTCCAACTGGCCGAAGATCGGTTCGGCCTGATCTCGGGCTGGCGCCGTCTGACAGCGCTGAAGGCGTTGTACGCGGAAACCGGAGAAGACCGCTTCGCCACCGTACAGGCGCTGCTAAGACGCCCAGAGAGCGCCTCGGACGCGTATCTGGCGATGGTCGAGGAAAACGAAATCCGCGTTGGGCTCAGCTACTACGAGCGTGCCCGTATCGCAGCGCGGGCGGCAGAGCAGGGGGTCTATCCAGACGAAGCGTCTGCCTTGCGTGGATTGTTCGCCTCGGTCAGCCGGGCGAAACGGTCCAAGATCGGGTCGTTCATCACCATCTACCAAGCGCTCGACGACCACCTGCGCTTTGCCGCCGCGATCCCAGAACGGCTGGGGCTGGCCTTGTCAAAGGCTTTGAGGGACGACCCGGCCCTGGGCGGTCGTTTAGCTCGGGAATTGAACAGGACGCAACCGGATACGGCCGAGGCTGAAGCGGCGTTGCTGACCCGCTTCAGCAGGGCAGGGCAGGACGCTGGAAAGTCTCAAAAGCCGCTCGTCCCCGCCAAGGAGACTATCGGATCCCTTACATTGACCCGCTCGGCCAATGGCAAGACCGTGACGCTGATGGGGATGACTGACGCGCTGCATGCCGAACTCAGAGAATGGCTGACCTCCCGCTTTTGAATTGTTTCGCGCGCGAAACATCAGAAAGATGTGGGGTTTAGAGAAACGCAATTGCTTCTAACTGGGTGGTGCCAGGTTGATATTATTCCAGTTTTTAAAGGACCTGCGTTATTGTTGCTATATTGGGTACATTGCTTGCGTAGAAATGCAAAAAACACAAAGAGAGCTTGGGCTTTTATACTATTCATTTAATAGTGTGCTCGTTTCGATCACCGTCGTTAAATATTTAAAACAAATCTGACTAAATTCTTTTAGTTGGTGAAAACGCAATTCGCTGCATCCCATTGTGCCGCAGAGGAAAATGAGCATATGACGCAAGCTCGTGTATTGGCTGTCGACCTTGATGGTACTTTGTTGCGCAGTGACATGCTGTTCGAAACATTTTGGTCGGCCTTTGCCGGGGACTGGCGGACGCCGTTCCGGGCGGGGCGGGCATTGCTGGAGGGGAAGGCACAACTGAAGCGGCAGCTTGCCAAAAGCTGCGATATCGACGTCACCCATCTGCCTTATGATGAACAGGTGGTGGAGTATGTCCGGGACTGGCGCGCCAAAGGCGGGCATACGGTTCTGGTCACGGCGACAGATCAGGGGTTGGCCGAGGCGGTGTCGGATCACCTGCAAATCTTTGATGAAGCTTACGGCTCGGATGGTGAGAACAACCTAAAGGGTGCAGATAAGGCGGCGTTTTTGCGCGATCGTTTTGGCAAAGGGTCTTTTACCTATATGGGAGATTCCCCGGCCGATCTGCCCGTCTGGAAGGATGCGGACAAAGCGGTGACCGTCAATGTGTCTGAGAAGCTTCGGCACGAAGTCGATACGGCAATATCAGCGGCCGAGCATCTGAGCACGGCAAAGCACCAAACACGACCTTATATCAAAGCGCTTAGGCCGCATCAGTGGCTTAAGAATATCCTGATTTTTCTGCCTATGCTGACCGCTCATCAGCTTACGCCAGAGACCTTTTTCAAGTCGTTTCTGGCCTTTATCGCGTTCTCGCTTGTGGCGTCCAGCGTCTATGTGATGAACGATTTGCTTGACCTGCAGCCTGATCGTCTACACCCGCGCAAACGAAACCGCCCCTTTGCATCGGGGAACGTTCCACTTGCACATGGACCCTGGATGTTTGGCGGAATGCTATTGCTGGGGCTTCTGATAGGGGCGGTGCTGGGGGGACAGTTTTTGCTTGTCCTTGTGGGGTATTTTTGTCTGACGACGGCCTATTCGCTTGATCTCAAGCGCCGCACTGTCATTGACATATGCGTGTTGGCCGGCCTTTACACGATCCGCGTTATAGCTGGTGGTGCCGCAACCGGGATCGAATTGTCGATCTGGCTACTGGCCTTCTCCATCTTCCTGTTCTTTTCACTTGCCGCTGTGAAGCGACAGGCCGAGTTGACCATGAATATCCAGCGGGGCCTCTCCAAAGTGTCTGGCCGCGGATATAATGCCGACGATCTGATGATCATTTCAATGATGTCCATCGCGTCAGGATACATGTCAGTCCTGGTTCTTGCCCTTTATCTAAACTCAGAGTCAGTTCAGCAGCTCTATTCCGAGCCGACGCTTCTGTGGGGTACGTGTTGTGTCCTGTTGTATTGGGTATCGCGTACGGTCATGCTGGCGCATCGCGGTTATCTGGATGACGATCCGGTGATCTATGCCGTCAGGGACAGGATCAGTCTTGCCTGTGGCGCTCTGATTTTATGCTTTGCACTTGCGGGAAGCTTGTTGTGACGGGGAACCGCGCTGCGCATGCGCCTGAAACGGCGCGGCTCAACAATACCGGCTGGCTGCTCTTGTTATTCGTCCTAGGGATGGGTTTGGCCTTCTTTGTGCTGGGCTGGGATGATGCGATTTCCATGATGCGCCAGATCAGTGCGGGTCACCTGGTGGTTCTTTGCGCATTGGCAGCGTTGCACTATGTGGTGCGGGCCGCGCGTTGGCATATGCTGGTACGGGCGCATGGTGTTGCCAGTGGTTTTGTCCAGAACATGCTTCATTTCTTTGGTGGCTTCGCGATGATCGCGACCCCGGGTCGGTTGGGTGAACTTGTGCGGCTGCGTTGGTTGCGGCGCGAGTCCGGTCAGCGCTTTGCCCACCTTGTGCCTATTGCCTTTGCCGATCGGGCCATAGAACTGGCCTCAATTTTATTGCTGATTGCCAGCATGATTGCCTTCAGCAATCTCGGGGCCAGCTCGGTCTGGGGGCTGTTGGCTGTGACGACTGTGCTGGTCGTTGTGTCTTGTCGGCCTGACATGCTTGAAATGCTTCTGGTTCGGTTCTGGCTCCTTGTTGGCCGGCGCAAGGCTCGAGTGTTTGTTAGGCTTCGGCGTATGGTCCGAGATCTGAAACCAATCATGCATCCGTCGGTTCTTGTGCCAGTGCTTCTGATTGGCACCATCGGCTGGTTGGCCGAAGGTATTGCGTTTTGGCTGCTACTAGGTTGGTTGGACATCCCCCTGCCATTCACGACGGCCACGAGCATCTTTCTTATTGCCGTTCTCGCCGGCGCTTTGTCCGGTTTGCCAGGTGGTTTTGGTGGTACCGAAGCAACAGGGATAGCACTTTTGATGCTGCAATCGATTCCCACTGAGAGTGCGGTTGTTGCTATTGTTATTATCAGGCTGGCGACAGTGTGGTTCGCCATCATGATTGGGCTTGTTGTTTTCCCGATCGCCGAAGCGCGTTCGAATGCTCCTCGTTCTGGCGTGTCGGAATTGGATTAAAAAGATGTTTGCAGATAATACCGTGAAATCCCACAGCAGCACATTAGGGCCTGTCTTCGCCATTCTGTTGCTCGGCTTTGCTTTGCGGCTGATTTGGGCACTGTTAATACCCGTGAACCCTGTATCGGATTCATTTGCTTATCTCACATTCGCCACGAATATCGCGGACCATGGGGTCTATGGATGGGCACCGGATCAGCCTTCAGCTTATTGGGCGGTCGGTCCGGCCGCGATCTATGCGGGTGGGTATCTGGTTTTTGGCACCGGGTCTGCGCTTTCTGTCGTTGTTCTGAACATGATGTCGTCGATGGTGGCAATCTGGTTTATCTACGACCTGGGCCGCCGTTGGTTCGGTGAGCGTGAAGGGCAGCTGGCTGCGCTTTTGTTTGCAATCTGGCCACTGACAATCCAGTTCACGACCGTGCTTGCCAGCGAACTGCACTTCATAGCATTGAGCTTGGCCGCCATTGCCGCGTGGGAGCGTAGTGGGTTGGATCGTCGAGGGCTCGTTTACCTGTGCCTTGCAGGTGTGATGTTTGCCGCTGCCACCTATGTGCGTCCTATCGCCTTGTTGATCCCGGCGGCTCTGGCGATGGCCACCATGATCCGCACGCTCAGACTGTCATGGCGAGAGGCGCTCAAAGCCGTTATCGCCACAGTGCTGGTGATTGCGCTTGTGGCTCCTTGGTCAGCACGCAACGAGCGTGTCATAGGTGAGCGGGCTTTTGTTTCGACGAATTTTTGGGCGAATTTCTGGATGGGTAACAACCCGGACACAACCGGAGGGTATGAACCGCTTCCAGAGGCAGTCGACGGCATGTCCGAGGTTGAGCGGTCTCACTACCTGAAGGAGGTCTCGGTTGAGCATCTGCGCGCTGCACCGCTTGATTTCGTCTGGAGAACGGTCTGGAAAGCCGCGCTTTTACATGAGCGCGAAACGATCGGCGTGGCCTGGAACACGGATGCGATCGAGGCGCTGGTTGGAAACACCGGGGCGACATTCTTGAAGCTCATCTCAACCGGGTATTGGTACCTTATGCTGATTGCCGCAGTGATCGGGATTGTTGCGTTGGTCAGAAGAGGTGATGGCTGGCGCGTGATCGTGGTGCAACCGGTTTGGTTATGGCTTTATTTCACCGGTGTTCATGCCGTTATTGTAGTCGGAGACCGTTATCATATGCCGGCGATACCAATGATTGCGATGCTTGCCGCTATTCCGCTGGCGCACTTCGTGCACAGAGGGAAAGCCTGAATGCGCAGCGACGCAGAAGGTTCGAATCCACGCCTAGTATAAGGCAAATACAGGCATGATGGTTCGAGGGAAACTTTCAGTATGGAAGCCTCATGTAGATCCAATCGTCGAGAAAAATGCATAATTGTTTCCATTTTAGACGCTGATCTGCTGCGGGCTGGGTAACTTTTGCCTCAGTTTTGCCATCTTCCTCTCGCGTTAATTGAATCTTTCTGATAGATTAACACTTGTAGCGAATTTTAAACGGTTGGTATGAGTAATGGTGAACAGAGTTTTCGCACTTATTTCCGCGCTTTTTCTGATGACGGTCGGGGCGAATGCCGCGCCTGTCACTGTTGATCTCACCTATGGTGGAGATCTTTCGGTCTCGGGTGGGGTAGGAACTTTTGACGTTGATGGAATATCCGGTCGGGTGACAGCCCACAACTCTTGGTGGACACATGCATCTGTGGCTCAGAGGACCAATGGTATTGGTGTTCGCTCGGGGCGGTTTGATGACACCTCGCAGTTGGATGGCCTTGTGAATGAGTGGTTGTCTTTCGCATTCGATTCTGCAGTGAGGCTGATTTCGGTCACGTTCTCGCACGTGGACAGCAATGATGACTGGGATGTCTATGTCGACTACACACGTATTGCGAACGAGAGCAGTGCAAACCCGTTCTATTTCGACGACCGGATCGCACACTCGTTTAGCGTTCTGGCTGATGGCCACAGCTGCTATGGTTGGCACTGCTATTCGACGGATAACTTCCTCATTAGCAGCTTTACGGTTGCACCCGTTCCGCTGCCCGCATCAGCCCTGTTGCTGATCGGTGGTCTTGCTGGGTTCGGTGTGATGCGCCGCCGTAAGCAACAGCAGTTGGCCTGAAGCAAACTTCACGAAGAATTTTTGCGGCAGCGTCAAAACGCTGCCGCTTTGTTGTTATAGTCCTCCAATGAAGTCATATTCCTTTGGTGTTTTTAGTATGCTGTAATGGCTTGGTATGTCGGTCACAAACGAACCTCTTGAACCAATGAAGCACGGGACAGCTACGCGCTCGGCTGCGGGTGTGTTCTGGTTGGTGCTTATGGTGATTGGTGCCGTTGCCTTCTTTCAGGAAGGGATCGCCGAGCTGTTTCGGGTGTGGCAGCTTCCCGAATATAGCCATGGCCCGCTGATACCTGTTCTGTCCGGACTGTTGTTTCTAAGACAACTCAAGACTGTTCCAATTGATGCGACCCCAGTACGTGACTTCTGGCAGGGGGCGGCATTGTTGGCTTTTGCGCTGGTACTGGGTGGCCTCGGGATGTTGATCGGCATTCCCGATATCGTCGCCTATGGGCTGATCCTGTGGGTGGGTGCAGTTTTGCTGATCAGTTTTGGCTGGAAACAGGGGCGCGCTTTCTGGCCACCGGTTCTACATCTTGTCTACATGCTGCCACTGCCCGGGGCACTGTATTATGGCGTCTCGACATGGCTACAGCTGATCTCTTCGGAACTCGGCGTCTGGTTTCTGGATATCCTGCGGGTGCCGGTTTTTCTGGATGGTAATATCATTGATCTGGGGGTCTACCGCTTGCATGTGGCTGAAGCTTGCTCTGGCCTTCGGTATCTGTTCCCGATCCTCAGCTTCTCTTACATCTTTGCGGTTCTGTACCAGGGACCAACATGGCACAAGGCGATCCTGCTGGTTTCGGCGGTGCCCATCACCGTGGTGATGAACTCGGTTCGGATCGCTGTGGCTGGCGTGATCGTGAATACCTATGGTTTGGAGTATGTCGAAGGGCTCACACACTTCTTCGAGGGGTGGGTCGTTTTTATCAGCTGCGTGTTGATTCTTTTTGGCCTGGCCTGGGTCCTTGTGCGCTTGCGTGGGGACAAGATCACGCTGATCGAAGCACTGGACCTCGAGACTGACGGGCTTTGGGAACAGGCCAAGCGTATCCGGCTTATCGCGCCGTCTGTCGTGCTTATCGTCGGAGCGGTTTCGGTGCTCACCCTCAACGTACTATGGCAGAGCGTACCCAGTCGCGAGGCTACGCCTGTCAATCGCGATCCCTTTGCACTGTTCCCGACTCAGTTGGGCGATTGGTATGCAGGGAAACCAAAAGCCTTGGACCCGGATATCGAACGCATATTGGGTGCGGCTGATTACCATTCGGTCGCATTGGGGCGGGCAGGGGAGGAGGTTCCGGTCGACCTGTTTATGGTATGGTACAAGGATCAGAATACTGGGGGCGTGCACTCGCCCGAGGTTTGCCTGCCTGGCAGCGGGTGGGAGATTGCCTGGCTCGAACAGATCGACGTGTCGAATGGTGCGCAGAGCTTCCCTGTAAACCGTGCGATTATCCAGAAAGGCCTGGACCGGCGGCTAGTCTATTACTGGTACGAACAACAAGGTACGCGAGTGGCGTCAGGCCTCCGAGCCAAGCTGCTGTTAATGGCGGGCAAGGCCATCAATGGTCGCAGCGATAGTGCGATGGTCCGCCTGATCACTGCAATCGACCCTGATGGGGGTGGTGAGATAGCCGCAGACCAACGTCTAAATGACAGTTTGTGGGCGGTCGAAGGACGGCTGGGCCGATACGTGCCTTGGGAGACCGAGGGATTTTGAAACAGATCGCGTTCAGCTGTTTCGGTTTCGCAAGCCGTGCCGTCACAAAGCCCTTGCCACTGTGTTTCCCTCAGAATGTTCTGATGCTTTTTTTGAGTTCTTACTCAGTAGAGCCATAAAAACATCGGATTTATTCCTAAAGTCACATGAGACTGTTTATTTGATCACGACTGACTGAGTATTGAAATCATGCTTGGAATTTACAAAAAGATTCTGGACCTCTTCGATCGTAGAGAAAAGCGGGCCTTCTACCTGATTATGGGTCTGATGGTTCTGGTTGCATTTGCCGAAGTGCTGGGTATTTCCGCAGTGCTTATGCTGCTGAACGTTTTGGCCGCACCTGCGGAGATTCAGACAAATCGCGCTTTGTCATGGGCCTATGACCTTGGAGGTTTTTCGTCCATATATACCTTTCAGGTGTATTTGTCTGTCGCGGTGCTTTTTGTGGTTATTGCTGGCCTTCTGATAAAGGCGGGCGGAGCCTACCTGATCATCCGCTTTTCGACGATGCGGGGATACAGTGTTTCATACCAGCTTCTGAAAAGCTATCTGCACCGTCCCTATGCGTGGTTTCTGGAACACAACAGCGCTAGCATCCGGCAGCGCGTCCTGAATGATATAGATATGCTCGTGGGGCTCATCATCATTCCAAGCATGCGGCTTCTGGCGAGTGTGATCCTTGGCCTCTGCATTATCGGTTTCCTAGTCTATGTCGAACCTGTACTGTCGTCGGCTGCAATCTTATTGATGAGCTGCAGCTACATTGGGATTTATTTGAAAATCCGCAATGTGCTGCATGTTTTGGGAAAAAAGCTACTAGAGGTCAATGAAGAGCGGTTCCGCCTAACGCAAGAGGCCACAGACGGCTTCAAGGAAGTCAAGCTCATGGGATTGGAGGATAGCTATGTAAGACGGTTTCGGGACCCGGCTTTGCGCCGAGCGCACTATGTCGTACGCAATGATATTTTGCGCGAACTACCACGCTTTTTCCTAGAAGCAATAACAATTGGAATCCTGCTAGCCTTTGTACTGATCCTATTGTTGCGTACCAGTGGTAATCTAGTTGAGATCATTCCGACGCTTGGCATTTTCTTTTTTTCGGTCATGCGCTTCTTGCCTGTGGCGCAGCAGATTTATCAGAGCCTAGCGGCGTTGCGGGCTGGTACACCTGTCTTGGAACATATCCATGCCGACTTCACGACTACAGAGCAGCAGGTCAATTATTTGGCCGAACCGCCTGCCAATAAGGGTGGCTGTTTGCCGCTGAACGACAATCTTGCAGTCAGGAGTCTCAGTTTCTCTTATGCCACTGCTGACCGCTCGGCCCTGCGTGATGTTGATTTGACTATTCCTGCGCGCAACACCATAGGCATTGTAGGTGGTTCAGGCGCAGGCAAGACTACGTTGGTCGATATCGTGTTGGGTTTGTTGTGGCCTGAAACCGGCGAGATCGTAGCTGATGGAACAGTCATCACGTCGGGCAATCTTCGCCGCTGGCAACAATCGCTGGGCTATGTTCCACAGAGTATATATCTGACCGATGATACGATTGCGTGTAACATTGCTTTCGGGGTACCCTCAGAAGATATCGACATGGTGGCCGTGGAGCGGGCTGCGCGTATCGCTGCATTGCATGATTTCATCGTCGATGATCTACCCGATGGCTACAACACATTCGTCGGCGAGCATGGCGTCCGCCTATCAGGCGGCCAGCGTCAGCGCATTGGTATCGCTCGCGCACTCTATGCTGACCCAGCATTATTGATCCTGGACGAAGCAACCTCGGCATTGGATAATATCACCGAAAGTGTAGTGATGGAAGCGGTGCAGAAAATCCGAGCAGAGAAAACCATCATCATTATTGCCCACAGACTGAGCACCGTACGCAACTGCGACACAATCTATTTTTTCGAACAAGGGCAAGTGGTCTCGTCCGGCACATATGACGAGCTAGTAGCCAAAAACGAAACCTTCCGCAAAATGGCAGTGAACGGTTAAGGCGGCACGGTTTGTGAGTTTTTTGGAGGACATCCTCTCGCAATATCTTTTTCTAACAAGCGCTCCTTGGTGTCTGACTGGCCATGTGGCATGGTGCTTTGCTTTACACGCCTTATTGTGACACAAATGTAGTCGAAGTTGTATGCTTGCGTTTGAACAAAGCCTAAGATGTTGCTCAGTGATGTTCTTCCTTGAGGTCTCAATATGAGTGACGATGGCGGTTCTATGTCTAACCATTCCGGTACGCGCCCCTTAGTCAGTGTGATTTCGCCAGTCTACGGTTGTAATGATTGTCTGGCCAAACTAGCACAGAGAACCCGCGAAGCTTTCGAGACGGAGGCTTTCGATTGGGAGCTGATACTCGTGGATGACCGTGGTCCAGAAGACGCTTGGCCTCTGATCGAGAAATTTGCAAAGGAGGACGAGCATATTCGTGGTTTGCGCCTGATGCGCAACCATGGGCAGCACTTAGCAATCTGGGCCGGGTTCGCTGAGGTGCGTGGGGACTGGGTCGCAGTGGTGGATTGCGATCTTCAGGATGACCCAAAGATGATTCCTGTACTGATAAATGTGGCTACGGAACGCGAACTCGATGCGCTGATTGTTGAACGTGGGGCATGGAAGGACAGTACCATCCGGCGTGTGCTCAGCGCCGGGTTTTGGCGAGTATTTGAGTTACTTTCTGGTTATTCATTGCGCAACATCGGTAATTTCGGTGTGTATTCGCGGCAGATGAAAGACATATTGCTAAAGTACGAGGACGCAGAGGTCTTTTTGCCTATTATGGTGGCTTCAACTGGCTTGCCGCGAGGTACCTATCAAGTGGATCGATCCGAACGCGCGGCGGGTCAGTCCTCGTATGGCTTTCTAAAACTCCTCCGCATGGCTGTCGCAATTATAGTTCGTTTTTCGGCCCGACCGCTCACCATTAGCGTACTCCTCGGTTTTGGAATTGCGGGGGTATCAGCGTTTATCTCACTCTTGCTTCTGATCTGCTGGTCGCTGGGTCTTTTTGGCGTACCGGGATGGACCAGTTCTATTCTCTCAACCTGGTTTTTGAGTGGCGTTATCCTTGCGGCCCTTGGTATACATGGCATCTACGTGGGACGCATATTCCGGGAAGTGCAGCCTCGCCCGCGCATTCTGCTCCAGAGCACGACCGACGACGACGAGACCAAAGGTCGGACATGAGCAAGTTTTTGTCCCGGATTGGCCGGTTCAGCGTTGTTGGCCTTGTTTCAAACGTGACGCTTTATCTGATGTTTTTGCTGCTTTTAGGTATTGGGACTATTCCGGTTCTCGCCACAGGAATAGTCTACGTTGTTGGAACAGTTATGAATTATGTCCTACACCGCCAGATTACCTTCGCTGACAAAAGAAGTCCGTCGCGCCAAGGGCATGGTCGGGATCCGTGGCGATTTGGCACCGCCTATGGTGCCGGGCTGATCGTATCGCTCGCTGGTATGGCAATCCTGGCACCACTAATAGGACCGGAAGTGGCTCAGATAATAGTCATTGTGCTTGGTGCAGCGACTATTTTTACTATTCTCAATTTAACGGGTTTTGGCTCAGGCGATGGAGTCAGCGGTGACCAATAGGAAACACTCTCCTTGCGGCAAGAGCGAGACACAGGCTCAAAGTCATAATGACTGGCTGATTGAGGCCTCAAAATGCGGAAGCTGATGGTTCTGGGCGCTGGTCTCAATCAGATTCCAATAATTGACAAAGCTCTAAGTGGCGGTTTGGACGTCCTTGCCGTTGATCCAAACTCCAACGCGCCAGGTCTTGTGCGCGCTACGGAAAGTGCCTGTTTTGATCTGGCAGACCTTCCAAAGGGGGTCGCTGCCGCGCGCGCGCATGGGGTCAACGGAGTAGTCACATTGGCTGCTGACTTTCCTATGCCAATGCTAGCGGAGATTTGTGACGCACTTGGACTGGCGGGGCCAAACATGGAGGCAGTCAGAAAATCGACAGATAAGGCTGAGATGCGGAGAGCCTTCTCGAAACATGGTGTCTGCAATCTCGACTTCGTTGAGGTTGAAGAGGTTGCTCATGCAATCGACATAGTGCGCTCGCGAGATTTCAGTACGATCTTCAAGCCGGGGGTCAGCTCAGGCGGGCGCGGTATTTGCAGGATTGCGCCAAATGCTTCGATAACGGACATAACTTCGGCGTTTCACAACGCAAGCATATATAGCGCCAACAAGCGCGTCATCGTTGAAAAATTAGTGAAAGGTACTGAATACTCTGTCGAAGCCATGGCTGCTAAAGGAGAGCTTCACATTGCCGCGATTACGGCGAAGACGACAACGGGTGCGCCATATTTTGTCGAAGTTGCACATAGTCAGCCTGCTGCACTGCCAGCCCGAAAACGGGACTTGCTCGCGGAAACCACACGAGGTGCCATAGAGGCCTGCGGGATAGACAATGCGCCTGTGCATGCCGAAATTCGACTGACGGATGAAGGCCCTGTCATTATGG
>NZ_JBQFTE010000017.1:0-72467 GCF_056538485.1 Ruegeria sp. BG3
CTGGATCAATCGCTTAGCGTTCTCACCTCGTCAGGCCTATAACCTCAAGGTCGCAGGTTCAAATCCTGCTCCCGCAACCAGCGTTGGAGAACAGTCGTCGGAATCAAGACCCGCCTCATTGGCGGGTTTTGCTTTTTTGAGCATGGTGATCAGATTGCCCTGCATATCCAGGACGTGGTTCTTGGCGTCTTGATCATAGGAAACGACAACACGGTCCAACAGCTCATGCAACTCATCGCTCGCTCGGCCGGCCACACCTTCATCGGTCAGGGTCGCCACAAGATTGTCGATGTATCCTCGATACAGAGACGGCATGTCATCAGGGAGCTTGATTGGTTTGGGAATCAGCCGAGCTCGCGTCCCTTGCAGCGTTTTGAGTTCTTCATCATATGAGTTTAGGCGCTCAATAATCACGCTCGAATGCTGGCCATTCTCAATGGCGTCCATCAGATTGGAGACCTTCTTCTCAAGCTCCCTGGTCTTTTGGTCATGCAGACGGAGAGCCTCCCCGTTATCCTTCTCCTGATGTTGTAGGTGATGGAGATAACGCGTTTTGAATTCCTGGAACGCTTCATCCTGCATCAAGTGTTCCCGCAGGCTACTTAGGATGGTCTCTGCGGCAAGGTTTTCTTTCAGGCCTGGCATACCTTCGCAGACCGATGATCCTTTCTCTTTCGCATTGGCACAATAGTAGCGCCGTGTCTTTGCTGAGCCTGCGACCGTCAGTTTTCCGCCGCACTGTGCGCAATGCAGCAGGCCGGACAGTAGATACTTTCGCCGACGCAAAGCCTGTGACGCAGACAACCCTTTGGTATCATTAGGGTTACGCTTAGAGCGCTTCCGTGCCAGGCCGTCCTGTCGTTCTTTGGCGGCAAGCCAGAGGCTTTGGTCCAGGATGCGAAGGTCAGGCATTTCTGCGAGTAGCCAATCCTCTCGCGGTACGGGCCGAGATACTCGCTTGCCAGTTTCCGGATGTTTGGAGTAGCGAAGCCGCCCCCAGAGGTAGCGCCCAATATACAATTCGTTGTTTAGGATTCCGGTGGCCCGCGCACGGTTTCCATTGATTGTGTTCTGCTTCCAGTGGCCTGATCCGGCACCGCGACCCCTTGGGGCTGGGATACCATCATGGTTGAGCCCTTCTGCAATCTTTTGTGGAGATTTTCCATCTGCGTATCCGCGGAATATCCGCCGGATGATTGCGGCATGCTCATCCACGATTTCAAGCTTTCCAGTGGTGGTCTCGCCGGTTGAACTTCTTGGTACTCGGTAGCCATAGGATATGCCACCTCCGCTGCTCCCACTGGCGACTCGTCCGGCTATCCCCCTGCGTGTCTTTCTTCCGAGATCCTCAAGAAACAGAGCGGCAATGCTTGAGAATACGCCGATATCGAAAACGCCGAACTTACGACCGATTTGATGGAGTTCGGTATCGGCATGCGTGGCAGCCTTGTAAAAGGCTGCGACCAGTTCCAAATCTCGTCCCAGTCGATCAATCTGTTCGATCAAGACAATATCGAAACTTCCATCTCGGACCGCTGCAAGCAGTCTTTGATATCCTGGCCGGTCCCCCGTTGCGCCAGAGATCCCTCGATCCGAGAATTTTTCTACAACCGTCCAACCCTGGTGCTCCGCGTATTGCTTACAATCCCGAAACTGATCATCTACAGACTTCGGGTTTTGCATGTCCGTGGAATAGCGGGCATAGAGCGCGACGCGCGGCTGCTGCATGAAATGTCTCCGATCAATTTTCGCCAAACATGCTCAACTTTGTGAGGTGCCTTCAAGAGCAAAAAACCCCGCCAAAGGTGAAAAGCGCTCTTGGAACGCCAAGCGATTCCAATATGATAGGGAATACTGCATCTGGAGCTTCCTCTCTCGAGTTTCCCTCTTGGGACCCTTGTTTTGCGGCGACTTCAGCGATCAGGTCTATCATCTTCGAGAGGTTCATTCGGTTCTCCTTCGGCTGGGACACTGAAAACCGCAGCGCGAAAGAGCCTTGAAACCTGAAGTATAGACATGCGAAAGCCCGCGCCGTAATCACGGTGCGGGCAACTTGCTCTGGAACAATCTATTTGACGCGCTGAAGAAACACTGTGGCAGGTCAGCGGCCAAGTTGCTCGATGTAGACCTTCAACGATTGAAATCGTCTCCCTGGAGACAATGGTGGTTGTGCGACTCAGCGACATGCAGGGCGCTTATCTCAGCCAGGGTCAAAATTCGATCTGTACCCTGAGGCAGCCCGTTCCAACCCGGACACGGCGTAATGAGGTGCTGAAATTGCAACGACAGCTGCATGACATTTACGTTTCGCCCGATGAACCCGAGAATACATGCCTCTCGGAAGAGGTCACGGACCACACGTGTTAGGTCCATGGATGTGATGTCCGGTTCTCTACCGGTAGCGGCTTCAAAAACGCACATAGCCGCGGCCCTTCGTTGCTCTTTTGTCGTTGCGGCGACAAAATCAAGCAACGCTTCTCTAACGTTAACCGGAGCTTTGTCAAAACGTCCGAATACAAGTGCCATTTCACCTTTGCTCCTCATCAATGAAGTTTTGAATATCTCGAAGCAGCTGATCTGCTGAACGTGACAGAACCTGACCTGTCCTGGCGGCCAAGCGTTCTGCCCCATTCACCAAGCGCGCTGCTTTCTTAGCGTCAGCCGCAACCTTCTTGCGATCCTGGATGAGCCCGTAGACTTCAGGTTCCACGCGATCTTTCGCCGTTGTCTTCTTACGTTCAGGGCGCTGGACATTGAGCCCCAGCTCATCCCGCAAATACTCGAACCAAGCGTCTTGAAGCGCACTTCCCTGGGAACGTCTGTCATCTCTACCGTAGCGCCGTTTGGCTTCAGCCTTAGTAAATTTCGAGACACTTGCGCGCATTGCGGTGCGACCGTCTTTGTACGTTCGCTCATATGTGGGCATCGCAAAAACATCGACTACATGCCTGCCTGCTTCATCTCTGTCCATTCTGGCAGCGAAGACAGCCCGCCCGCCATGAAACTTGTTCACAAACTGAACAGCGTGAATAAGCATTTTGTATTGGCCATTCTCGTCGGCTTTCATCAATGCAGTTGGAAACTGGCACAGCACATGAAGAGCGGCGGTCTGCCCTTGCTGGGTTACGTTCGACATATGAACTTCACGCGCAGATTTCAGATTCAGGGAATTCCAGACAAGTGGCGCTTCATCTCGGATGCTACGTTGCTCGCCGCTCCGGTCTTTTCTCTTGCCGTGTCGCTCCATTGCCGAAAAATCCGGCCATTTCAAAGCGACCTGCCGGATCGCACCCACATTTCCTTTCTTTGAATCAGTCATGCAAGGCAAATAGGTCTACTGTGTGGTTTTGAAAAAATTGGTTAACCCGCTAACCCATTTTTTTTGAAAAATGGCGGCCCCTGCGGGAGCAAGCAGGATCAATATGCCTTGAACGCTGTTTTGTCCGATCCTGCTCTATGAAATCAATTTGATGTCAGCGTGTTTACAAGGTCGCTGGTTCAATGGTCCAAAGAAGAGCACCAGGCGGTCGCTTCATGAACCGCCCTTCCGGCCACTTAGTGTCCTTGTGACGCATTCTGATGACAACGTCAGTGTAGCCAGGGCGGCTCCCGCCTTGAACAAGCAGCACGACGAACGAGATGCCTGTGACGTTTGACCAATTTTGAAGTGACGATTGCAATTGTCGTTTGATTTGCCCAGGAACGAGCGCGGGTATCACGGCTTTAGGACCTATTTCGAAACCTGTGTTCGGAGCGATCAGGCTGAACTCCGGTATGCGTTTCTTTCGGTGCAACGCAATCTGCGCTAACAATGCGCCATCGAACTTTCGCTGACAGTGAACGATCTCTCTTGCGTCGATAAGCGCGTAAACATCCATGTCAGACATTATGCGAAAAAAGCCTTCTGTAAATTTCCAAGCGAGAGATCGACCGTTTTTTGCGATCTCGAGTTCATCGAAGACGCCTGGGATGGCAACCAGTTCATTGACTGGCTTCCTTAGGAAACGGCTTGACCGGGTATTGGCAGGAAAACAGATCTCCCTAAGATCTTGAACGTACACAAAGTGCTCTGTCGGTTTTTCATTTTCAAGCAAGATGGTCGGCCATGACTCGTTCGTTTGGTCTTGGAGAAATATGAGTGCATAAAGTAGCTTCGCTGTTGGGGCAGAGAACCGATACATTTTGATGATCTCTGCAACATTGGCGGAGATACGGAATTTTTGGTGAATTGATGGCAATTTGCGGCTCCTTTCTTCGTGGAAAGGAACTGGTTACGTCTGCGCGCAACTGAAAACGTAGATGTATAAAAACCTGCAAGCCTGTACGCGCTTCCTGCGGCCATGGCACAAAAAACTGCAAGAACGATTTTCTGCCTGCACAAACCTGTTTATAAACTGCACGCTTTGATGAAATTTTCCATTAAGCAACTGCAATATATAAATAATACTCTGCGGAAATCTTGAATTGTGGAAATCATGAAATGAAGAAATGACATCTCACAAGCTTATGCGAAGGTAATAGACCCAGATTTACTGCGGTACTGACTCTTGCGACCGCAATGGATGTGTGCGGCACAACCTGAGGCGTTTACTACTCGGAAGGGGCGCGGTCTTTCCTTAACAAATGGCGATCAGACTTGCAGGCCGCTTTCCGGAGGCCTTGACGCACCATACTCCTCCTGAGCAGCGATCGGTGCGCAAAAGGTCGGGTGGCTTGAAGGCAGACACGCAGGTGATGCCTTCCGCGAATGAGAGTTCGTTTGGCTCAGGCGGTCATCAATCTGCTCTCATCGCCTTTTGCATGCCATAGGAGCAGGACGAGCAATATCCATCCAAGGGATTGAAGTCCTCAGGGTCGCATTCGGTGCCACAAAGGCCACATCTCTGCATCCCCTCTCCGCAAAAGATACACTTCCTGTCGTAGCGGCTCCAAGACTCTCGATCACATTGCGGGCAGGTTGACACTGACGGCATCTCACCATTCTTGGCTGCCATGTAAGACTGGCTTTCCACCAGTTCGCTCAGGGCATGTATGAAAGCATCTTCGCGCTGGATTTCTTGATTACACTCCGCGCAATCCATTGAGAGATTGTCGAACGTCATTTTCTCGCCTTCAACGCATCGAACGAGAGATGATTTGCAATATGGGCAACGCAAGAACTGCACGGCGTCAGGGAGAATGTCAGCGCCCCAAGAAACACCCTTGAATGTTTCGCGGCATTGTTCCGCCTGAGCCTCAAACACTTCACTGTTCTTCAGAAGAGTCTGCCAAACACCCTCATCCAGCAAGGTTGGCGGGTCCTCCTCAAGGTGATCAGCCAACAGCTTTTGGACCAGTGGCAATGTCGAAGCAAGCGCCTCACGAGCGACGACTGGCGTCGCTTTAAGGAAGAGGTGCTCCGCGTCATTTCGAATGTTAGCAAGCGTTGTTAGTCGCCCCCAATCCAACTCGAGATCCAGCGACTTGAAACGTTCTTCGATTTGGCGGCGGTCTATCGTATTGCGATGGGCCTTCTTCGGCTTCATCAGCACTGACCCGTCTTCCTGCTTTTCTGGGACCAGATCTTTGTAGATCAACGATCCTTCCGAACCATCCGGCGAAGTATTCCACAAAACCTGTTTGCAGAGCAAAAGAACGCCAGCATACAGGTTTCGGATGGCCGAAAGCAGACGACGCTCATCATCCGCCTCGAAGTCTTCTACGCCAAGTTCAATGGACAACACGGCGTTATCGAGCAACTCTTTCATGCAGTGTTCTTTCGACGGGCGCGTTCCGGTTTAGGAGCTGTAGCTTTGGCCTCACGGATGCGTTCAAGGAGCGCCTCTGCGGGCTCATCATCGCGATCTTGCTGCACAAGCTCACCCTGGAAGGCTTTGGCCAGGAGGCGCTCATCCAGACGATCAACAAGATGACTGGCGCGGCGGGCTTCTTCAGTCAGTCGGTCTACGCGGGCAAAAGCCGTTTCGATGCGGCGAATGATTTCGTCCTGTTCCTCAATAGGTGCCAACGGCACGGGGCACCTTCTGACGTCACGCAAGTTAAGCCCAGGCATATCAATTCCCCGATATTTTGAGTGAAGCCACTTCTGAGCGTCCGGGCTCTCGAGCCACCTCGCCAGAAATTTGGTCCTGATAGAGTTTGAAGGACGGAAACGCGCCGTGCCCTGTGTAATGTTCGCACCGCTGATTTCTTTGGGTACGACAGCAACTTTTGTTGCGCGGATAATACCGAGAAGGATATCGTCTTCTGCCAAAGAAGCACGTGCATATTTCAGAGCAATTTCAGGGCTGGTTCGAAGAAGTTGATGGATCTGGATGACACCATCGACAATATCCATACCACGCACGTATGGAACGCCTTCATCCAGCTTAGGGCCGGGTTGAACGATACCGTAGACAATTTCGGCACCCGGTGCGACGACTTCCTCTGAGGCGATCCACGCCCAGCTATTTGGAACATCGAAAACAGCGTCTTCTGCGCGCAAAACTTCCAGATCGCGATACTTCTTTGTCCAAGCGCCCGGAGAGGTGGATTGGCCCTTCGCCCTTCGCTTTTTTTGCTCTTCAGAAATCCACCATGCACGACGTTGTTCGCGCAAGTCTTCCACCATCGCATTGCCGATCTTTTGGACATCCTTTGATGACCGCCATTCAGGTGTAAGTTGCCCTCGAAAAGCGGAAGCAAGGATTGCCTGTTTTGCACGGGTGGCAAGAGTGGAAACACGGGTGAGGTGATCACGTGCGGTGGAAGAACGCTTTGAGAGCCGGTTCAGTTTCGTCACAATCCGTCGCTGCTCGGGAAGTGGAGGGAGGAGAACCGGACTGGCTTTGATAACCGTCTGGCTGATGTTTGGCTGCGCCCCTCCTTGGCCGACAGCACGAAATTCCTCAATCTTGTGGCGGAAGAACCACCAGAGAAACGGAATCATGTCTTTGGTTACGGGATCCGGTAGCAGTGCTGCGCAAGCTTGATTGGTTGCAGCGGAGATACGTAGGACACCGGTCCTACCGATGGTGGCGCCATACATCGCAACCAGAAGCGTTCCCTCAGGAAATTCCTTCGCAGAGCTGTTTGCCAACCCATCAACTGTGATGCGACCTTCTACGTCGTGAATTTCATTATCCTTGAGGTCGCCGGTGCGAACCCAAGGAATGTCTCCGCCATAATATTCTGGATTGCGCTTGCTCGGTGTGCCGCCGCTGCTCCAACGTCCAAGGTCGCCAAGCGTTGTCGCGGCCCAGCCTTCTGGTAGTTCACTCATTGCGCAGCCACCGGTGTTGGACTCTTGTCTTCATCCCCACCCTCAAGTTCCAGCACGAGAGCCTCAATTTCTCGTGTAGCTTCTTTAAGGTGACCAAGGATTGCCGCAGTGATGTCGTCAGGATCAGTCAGGCCATCTTCCGCTTCTTCTTCACCGTCGCGTAGCCAAGAAATGTCAAGATTGTCACCACGCCCGGAGATTTCATCACGGGCAAAACGGCGAAAGCGGCCTTCTTCCCCCTGATCCAACCTTTCACCCTGCCCGAACGGATCGTCGCCATAGGCTGCCTCGAAATCCCCAAAATCTTCCGCACGAAGGGGACGAGTTTTGCCAAACGAAGGTGCACCCGCCCTCATATCATAGACCCAAATTTCCTGAGTGCCGTCCTTCTGGCTGCCATCCGCATTGCGGGTGAAGAACAAGACGTTGGTTTTGACACCTTGAGCATAGAAGATACCAGTCGGCAGGCGCAGGATGGTGTGCAGGTTGCACCAGTTCATCAACATCTGTCGCAAACGCCTTCCAACACCGTCCTCGAACAGCACGTTGTCCGGCAACACCACCGCCGCACGGCCACCAGGCTTAAGCGCTCGGATGATGTGTTCAACAAAGGCAAGCTGCTTGTTCGATGTCTCTGCCGTGGTGGAGAAGTCATCCCGGGCAGGACGCCCACCGCCACGTTTGGTGCCGAAGGGCGGGTTCGACAGGATCAGATTGGCCTTGGGAAGCGCGGCACCTTCTGCTGTGAGCGTGTCCATCGAATGGGCATCACCTTCGATCCCGTGCAGCATGAGGTTCATCATGCTAAGGCGATGGGTGTCTGGAACCAATTCGGCCAGCGTGTAGCATTCGCGGATCTGTTTCTCGGCAACCCCGTCTGGGAGTCCAAACAAATCGTTGTTGTCTTCTGAAATCTGGCGATGAGCCGCGACAATGAAACCGCCGGTGCCCGCTGCGGGATCCTGGATCACCTCTTCCAGCTGCGGCTTTGTCAGGCGGATCAAGCAGTCAATCAGGGGGCGGGGTGTAAAATACTGCCCGGCGCCCGATTTCTTGTCTTCCGCATTTTTCTGAAGAAGCCCTTCGTAGAGGTCCCCAAGGCCTTCCTCACGCGCATCGAACCAGTTCAGGTCGTCGATTGCCTTGGTGAGGCTCTTGAGGTTTGCAGGCTTGCGCAGGCGAGTTTGTGCATCGGTGAAAATGTCGAGGACCAAAGGATCTTTTGGGGGTTTGCGGTTACCCTGGCCATCCTTTTCGTCCGGATCGCCGAGGCTGGTCAACGCGCGCTTGTAGTGGGTTAGCTGGTCCAGTCCTTCGCGGCGCGCGATTTCGGACCAGCGATATTCTTCGGGCACCCTACGTTCCTGACCTGTCTCCTCCATCATCTTGAGGAACAGCAGGTAGGTCAATTCGGTCACGTATTCCGAGTAGGTGACACCATCATCGCGCAGGACATTGCAGAGGTTCCAGAGTTTGGCAACAATATCCTGTGTGGCGCTCATGCGGCGGGCTCCCAAGTTTCGTGCTTGATCTCGTCGAGAATAGCATCAAGCTCCCCGCCGAACATCTTGTTGAGGCGTTTGTAACCGCCCTGTTGTGAGAAAGGTGGTTCGTCGAATGCTTCGCGATCAACAACAACCTTCGCCTTCATCTCATCTCCGATCCGAGAAAGCCAGCGCATTTGGACGGCGTCGAGCTTGTGCCTGGCGGCAACGTTACGAACAGCGTGATCGACGCGCTCAGAATAAGGGATCAGAGCGTCACCGATCGCCGCCTGGCGAATGAATCCTACTATCGAGGCCGCGATGTCCTCGTTCTTGCTGTCTCGCCATGCGGTCCTCAGAGCAGTTTCAGTGAAATGCTCTGCATCGAGCGCCATGCGGAGCTCTTTCAGGCTTTCCCGGGTCAGGTCTCTGGGTCTTGTCACCACAAGATTGAGCGCAGCGATCTTGTTAGCATTTTGCTGCACGAAGCTACTGAAGGCATCAATAAAGTCGTCAGGTTTCACCCCATCCCCGTAGCCACGAGTGACGCCGGTGACCGTGTCATCACCGTGATAGATAGGAACGATAGGCGGACCCGCGCGATCTCCTTTGAAATCAAAAAACTTGCCCAGACCTGGTCTCTCCTTGGTCCAGCCTTGAACCTCTTTCGGCGGGCCTTGGCGGAACCTCTGAAGAGTTTCCTCAGGCGTTTCCCCCGCTTGAGCGGTATATTGATCTCGAAGCTCGTTGTTCATCTTCCGTACTTTGCGGGCAAGCTTCACGATGATCTGATCCAGGATTTCATCCTGATGACTCGTATCATCCGCCGCCTCGAACCCCGAAAACAGCTCTTCGAAGGTTGTCGAGGGGTTCACTACAACGGGCCTCATCTCGGTCATATTCTGAAGGCTGGAGTACAGGTCTACCGCGTCGTAGATTTGGAACGTCTCCTTGCCGATCTGGTCGCATTTTCTCGTCGCTCGTCCAATCATTTGATCATAGAGGATCCTGGAGTTCACGCGCCTCAGAAAGACCAGGTTCATGATGGCTGGTACGTCAATCCCAGTGGAAAGGAGGTCAACGGTTACTGCAATTCGTGGATCGGCCTCGTTCTTATATTTGCGAATGAGATCGTTCGGTTTATCAACCGATCCAGTGATCTTAGCAACCATATCATCGGTGATCTCCATGCCTTCACGGCGATATGCTTTTCGGAGTTGATCGACGATTTCGTCTGCATGTCTATCAGACGCGGCGAAAACGAGTGTCTTGCCAGCATCTGGCGAAAGGATGTCGATATGCCTGGCAAGTTCTTCAGCGACTACCTTGTTGAACTTTGGCGACAGCACCTTCCTGTTGAAGTGCTCTACAGTGAAATCGAGACGGTCTTCCAACGTGGCAACATCAATGTCACCGGTAGCCGGGTTCAGAGCATCAATTTCTTCCCCCTTCTCAAACGCTATGCCGGCTTTGCTCAGTGCGGTTGTGATGAGATGCGGGGGGTCATGATCAACCAGCCAATCGTCGATGACGGCTTCCCGATAGCTGTATCGGAATACCGGGTCTCCAAATATTTGCGCGGTATGGAGCGCAGGTGTAGCCGTCAGTCCCACAATCGTGGCGTCAAAGTATTCGACGACGCGACGATACTTCGAAACATAGTCTTCTTGATCCCTAAAGGTCGCTTCTGCTTCGCTCATCTCGCGGTCCAGAAGATAGCCGCGATGGCACTCGTCGATCAGGATTAGGTCATACTGGTCGACTGGAGGGCGTTCACCAGGGTCCTTTTCGAGAACTCTTTTGACGAGGCTCTGCACGGTGCAGATATGGATCTTGGCATCCCGTTCCAGAGAGCTGTCCGAAAGCCCGCGTAGTCCAAAGATTTCCGCGAAGGTTTTTGCTCCAACCATTCGAGTCGTTTCAAACGCACTTTCGGCCTGTTCACCAAGAGCGCTACGGTCGACAACAAAACAGACGCGCAGGAACCTCTTTGCTTCCAACAAGCGGTAGATCATCGCGATTGCGAGCTTGGTTTTCCCGGTGCCAGTCGCCATTGCGACCAACATCTTGCGCTGGTCCTCGGAAATTGCTTCCTCGACCTTTTCAATTGCCCTGATTTGATACGGGCGAAGTTGGAATCCAAAATCAAATGGTTTTGCTCGCAATTCCCTCTCGGATGCCTCGCGGTCTACTTCGAGGCGCTCCTTGAGACCCTCCGGGGTAGGCCACCCTTCAAGTGCACGCGCTGCATTTCGATCCAAACGCGTATCTCTGAACCAGATCCCACTTTGGGTTGGAATAGCGGGGTAATAGCTTCGTCCGTTGGTGGCAAAAATGAATGGGACATGATGAGCGCCCCAAGGTCCTCCTGCGAATGTGAAGCTTTCATCTGGCTGGATATCTTTCGAATAGCGCGAAGCTTGTGCATCGAGCGCCGCGGATACATTCTTGCGCTTCCGTTTTGCCTCTACGATCCCGACCAGGGTCGTTCCCACAAACAGCGCATAGTCTGCAGGGCCTGATGCTGTCGGCCATTCGGAGATGGCCAAGTTTCGGTTCTTGGCAGGACGCGATCCCGCGGAATGCTTAATGGTCGTGCTATCAACTTCCCAGCCAGCCTGACGAAGCTGCTCATCAATCAATAGCCTGGTATCGTCTTCGTCAAAGTCCATATCGCGGGCAGATGAAAATGCAGCCGTGATGAACGAAATCGCTGCGTCTGGCTTGGTCTGCACTCGACCTGCCGCCGCCCGTTGCTCAGCCTCCAAAGCCAGTTCTTCGAAGATTTTCCGTTCTGATTCAGCGAGAGCGGCACGCTCCTCGGCATCTAATGTGGCTTTGCGTGCTCTTGCCAGTTCACGCTCTTGAAGCTCCGCTTGTGTTGAGCGCTCTGCCAGAAGATTCTCAAGTTCTGTAGCCCGGGCCTTGAGCTCTTGCGAATCCGACGACGACAAACGGGGTGGGGTGAAGGCCTTGGTCAAGCCCGGTTGATTTGTGACCGCCGCGCGAAGCCACACGCCCAGGCGGTGACATAGCTTTATTGCCTCGAAGGCCTGTTTTCGCTCTCCTTCATGCCCATGAACTGCATCGTTACCGTCGATCCTCAGCCTATGGAGGACGTCGGTGATTTCTCTTGGGGCAGCTCTCTCTTTTCCAATTTCCCTCAGAATGTCACTGAACGTCGCATCCGAAGGAAGAAACACTCCTGATCGGTCGGCGATTACCCGTGCCAACCGTTCGGCGAACTGACGGGTTTTGACAAGTGCGGTGTTCGCATCATCGACAAAATAGCGCTCAGCATTTGTCGCCAGCTTTGCCAGGGGCGGATCTATCTCTTCAAGGTGGGAGAAGTTCGGACTTACGTATCTATCCACGGGAATGAAATCTTACTTTGTGTTGAAATACAGGCCTTTTCCTTCCGAAAACTCTACCGGGCGGTTCAAAAAACACAACCATTGGTTTCTGAGCGGCAGATTGGATTCTCCATCACTTGTGCTGCCGATTCTGTCGAAATGGAAGTCGAGTTTTTCAGCGTCCAATTTGAACCTGTTTGACGATGAAATTTGTGGTCATCGGTATGGCAAATCCAAGCTCGGTTTCCGTTTTTGAGGTGCACTGGAAATACAGGCAATGACAATGGACTACAGAGTCCTATGGGGCCCGACTGATTCGAGTGGCAATCAATGCCTTTATCGCGCTGTTGACCTCTGCACCCCCTATCTTTCGGGAAGTTCGCCATAGTCCAAATCGTGCTCCCGCAACCAGCGTTGGAGAATAGAGCCCCGAACAAGCCGCCCTCAGGGCGGCTTCGTTCGTTTGGGGTGCTCCTAACGCAAGCAAACCTACCAACTCCCAAACCAACTAAATTGCATATGTCCCATCTACCGGGACCGATCGAATCTCCGACAACAGGCCTCGAATGATGGATGTTGCCTCAGCTTGCGAAGATACGAATTGACCTTCCATTGCAGCATGCGTGCATAGGCACGTTCTGCGGACCATCGCGGATGCTGGCTATTCCCCGTCGTGTGTGGGACATATTCCATCAACGCGTCGCACCAGCGTAAGTCATTGTGATTGAAAAATTTAATGACGCCGAGCACACGCTAATCATCAACACGTGGCTTACCGTGAGACTTGGGAAAGAAGGCTCAAGACGCGCCATCTGCGAGCCGCTCAACCAGAATAGATCAGACGAGTTCGCCGTTCGTTATTGAACCGTGAATTATTCCACCTAACGGAAGTAAATGGTTCCTGAGCCAAGTGGAGCAGTTAAGAAATTCTGCGTTAATTCACTCGTTTCGTGTATTGTGTAGTTCAATGCATTGTCAGGATCTATTTTATTATGCCGCAAGATGATGAAACTGTTTGGTCTCCTATGCCAGCAGCTATAAGCGTTGACTGCATTTATGCGACTGGCTCGTCAGGGCGAGAGGTCATTCTTATTTCGCACCCAACAACGCCATTCCAAATTGAAATATCTGAAGGCGAAATTGTTGGTCGTACCACGCTGGAAACAGCAGCAACTGCTTACCTCACCTCATTGATCCGCGTTTTGAGGGAGAAAAGAAGTAGTTTCGAAAATAGATTTTCTGAGGAATACCTACAGCGATTGGTCCAGATCGTCAATGAGCCTGCGCTGGCTTGGATGCGGGTATGGCCAGCTCTGCCAGGAGACGAAGACGATAAATCCGCGGTTGCTTCGAGGCAGTTGATAAGAAGTGTTTCCGGTAGTGAGCACCGCACCTTCATTTTGGTCAAATCGGACGCGAAAAACCTCGATGAGGCCCTTGTAGACGGACCGTTCTCTTTCAATGTCGATTTTGGCTTGCGTGTCGTTGTGCATCACATAAATGGCGAAAACGGTGGAATTCTGTCTTTCGGTTCTATGACGGCATATCCATACGCGCCGGGGATTGTTTCAAGCGACGATTTCAATTTTCGAACTTCAGAACCTAGCTTGCTGACCTTAGGTGAAGATTTCAGTCGTATCGTGCTAACTAATCTCGGTGCCATCGCGCAATTGACGCTGCCGAATTCGGGAATGCCCGCCGTAGAAGTCGAGTTACTAAAAGATAGTGTCGTAAAATTTAAAAGCTCAGGTCTCGACAACTTGATGCCCACGCGCAGTTTGCCGTTGCCCTACGAGTACACTGTCACTCTGAATCTCAAAGGTGCAGAGGCCTCTCCCAAACTAACCTCCAAGCGACGGCTTTTCGCCAAAGCAGCCGATGTTGATATTTTCGAGCAAGACCCGTCCAGTTGGACGAAGGCCGCCGGGGCACCACGCAGCATCGTCGAGCGCCGTCCTACGCGCAACGAAAAAACACTTCAATCATTCCGCGTGGCGACTCAAATGTTGCCGCTGCCGCCCAACAATTTTGCACTAGAGACGGGCGACTTCGTCGTGCGCCTTTGCCATGACCAGGTCCGCGAAGATGGTGCAGACAGTCTCGAGCCGCTAGCTCGCAGCGTAGGCGCGACGCCAAAGCGCGTGGACTTAAGGGTGGACGGCGATACTGTGCGGAGTGACAACAACACGGCCATCGCTGCGTACCACAATGTCAAACAGGCATTCGATTTGCTGCGTGACTTCGGTATTAATCTCAACGCCTATTTTTCCGAGACCGAAATCACACCCAAAAAGCTACATGTTTTCTACCGATCTGGAGTTAGTCGTGGTCGCAATCGAGACGGTCGAACTATAAATGGCGAAGTCTGGTTGCGACCGACGGAGCCAAAGAAACGTATAGAGATGCATTTAGCGCTCGGTACGTTACGTCACCGGACAATTCGAGAAAAAGACCCTTCCCACCCACACCATCCAAATTTGACTTGGGGCGAATATCTCGGAATTGCCAACTCGGAGCGTTTGGTCTGGCATGAATTTTGCCACGTTTTGATTGCAGGATCTACTGGCAATCTCGAATTCACCTTCGCCCACAGCGCCGGCGATGCCCTCGCGGCGATCTGGGCGGACCCTCATTCCGCTTTGGCAGATCCGCGCGTCGGGACATCTCCTGTCTTCGCTCCTAAGGGAATGCGTGGCTATACCTTCCCGTGGATCTTTTCTACTCGGCGACATGACCGCTGTGTCCTTAACGGATGGAGCTGGGGCGGTGCATTTCAACGTCCGGTGACGGATTCCGCCAGTTCGGGACAAGTGATCTATAAGGGATATCTGTCTGAGCAAATCCTGTCGTCCACCTTGTTCCGGCTTTATCTTATACTAGGCGGAGATACCTTGAGCGTGTCCTCGGGCGGGCCGGACTATAAGACCCGACACGTGGCGTCGAGAGTAACTATGTATCTGATAATTCGCGGCATCGAAGCTCTAACCGCCATGCACCAGACAGCCGAAGAATTCGAAGTTGCCATGATTGACGCGGATGTCGGGCTCACGATGCCATTGCCCGTGAAGCTGCCATCAGGTCCAGATTCTCATGATTGGGTGGGCGGTATGACTCACAAGGCCATTCGCTGGGCCTTCGAGGCACAGGGTATGCACAGTACTCGACCCAATGAAATCGTAAACGCCCCTGGAAAGCCGCCACTTGTAGACATCTACGTTCCGGACCTGCGCCCCGTGACCGAAGAGACGGACGCTGGTATTGTCGCGCATGCCCGTGGCGGTTACGTACCTGTCTCTCTTGATTGGCATCCCGACAGTTCGCAAAACAGTTGGATGGCGGACCCCGATAGACTGTTGGACCTAGTAGCGGGTAACATTCCGAATCGCGGAGATGAGAATCCAACCGACATAAAGGCGCGGTGGTGGTCGGGTTTAGTCTTCGGCGAGCCAACAAGCCCCGACTGGGATCGACGATACAATATCTGGTGGTCTATGCAAGGCGCTGGCACGTCGGCGGAATTGGATAAACTTGACGCTGACATACAGACGGCACGGGATATACATGCTGGACTAAGCAACAACGCTGCTTTGATAATTGTACTTGAACTGAGTTGCCCGGAAGACCGAGCCAATACTGATCCAGACGCGTCCCTGCCCTGCGCAGTGGCTGCTGGCAAGTTCCCGGTCTCACAACTTGTTCTTGGTAATCCCTTCCCGCGACCACCAGGCGCTGGTTTTGCACTTGCTGCCTCTCGTCCACGCGACCTGACAGATTTGGTCGCCAATGACAACAATCTCGGACTGTACCGCTTGCCGCTCTAGCCTTTCGCAAGATCCGCCCATTCCGCTTTTGCCAGTTCTAGTGTCCGCAAAAGTGTTGGGCACGGAATATCCACCGGCTTGGCAGGCTCTCCATCAACTTGCGGCATCAGGGCTTGCCAAATACCTGCTGCCAAATGTCGTCCGCAAAATGTATCCGAGGGGTAGTGAACACCGATACGCTCTCGGTTTACCGCTATGCGGTGCGCGATGCGTAACATTGGAGATCCTATGAGGTTTCCTCCATTGAGATCAGATCGGGTGGGTTTACGCCCCATTTCACCATCGAATGGAGTGTCGTCGAAAACTCCCATGCGTTGGTGCAAGCCTGGTATTTCCAGCAGCAACAAGGCGATGAAATGGGCCAGAAATGAGTGCCCACTGGGAAACGCCGGATGTTCGGGCGGTCCAAACGGCGCAACAAGGCCGGGACGCAAAAACGTCGGCCTCACGCGATTGAAATGTGCTTTGTAGGCTAGGTAGGCGATACTACCCATTGCCAATGCAGTGTCGATCAACTCCAGCGTCCACGGTCGGTCATAAGCATCAGCGCTGATGAAATGCGCAAAATATTCATGAATCCCGTCCGCCTGTGCCTCAGCCTCATGCACGTAGAGTTCGCGGTCGTCTTCCATGTAAAATTTGAGCTGTTCCAACTCACTACGCACATGTAGCCAAGCGTCATTAGCTTTTGCAGTATCGAACACAGGTGAACTGGAGCCGTTATACGGCCACCACTTAAGGTCGTCTTCCTCGATCCAAATCAAATCGTTTGCACCAGTTGAACGAAAATCTACATGTGCAGGATGCCATTTTTTGTACTGGCTGCCGAATTCCCGCGCCGCCATGATCGAAGAGCGAGATTTATCAGCGGTTCTGAGCCACTCATTCAGATGTTGATCGAAGTCGGAAATCCAAAACCTAAGCGCTGGATCCCAATCCTCCAAGCGCCATTCAACGATCCGCTTTTGGAGGGAAAGCGCTTGTCCGCTGCCGAAAGTTTTTCCAGTTGTATCGGCATCCGGACCCTGGATCCGAAATGTTATGTCAGTAATGGATTCAACCGGCCAAAGCGTATTATTCAGGACGGGTTCCATATCGCCGGTAATATTCTCGAGTTTCATAAGAGAAAAGCCGTCGGCCCCCAAATTGTGAGGTGACGCAGTGGTGACAATGGGGTTAGCCTCGGCGGTAATGTCGGTCACATCAACTGGTGCACTAAACTGAAAGTATGGGTTGATAATGAATTCCAGCGGGAAACTAGTATGCCCTTCATTGTCTGCTGCGAAATCGAGCGTCCACGGCCGCCATCTCAATTCCCATGGCGTTGCCCAGTAGCTGCGCGGCTTCCCATCCGGTGTTGGGGATCCGGCTTTGGGGTTCATAATCGGGCTTTGATCGTAATCCGCTTGAGGAGAGGGCATCGACGTCCTGTGCGCATGTCCGTGGCCATGCCCGTGTCCGTGGCCATGTCCATGTCCGTGGCCATGCCCGTGTCCATGTCCGTGGCCATGCCCGTGTCCGTGGCCATGTCCGTGGCCATGCCCGTGTCCCGTTGCCATTTTTTCCTCCAAAAGAAATTCTGCAGGTGATCAAATTGTCCGCCCCATGCGGCTGCGCCTGACTAAAACTACTGACAACTATACACTATTTGGGGATTCCTGCCATCAGCAAACCGTTTTCCAGGCGACCGAGGTCGTCGGACCGCTCCAACGGGTAGACGTCAACAAACTTTTTGACCCTGAAATCCGGCATGATCGTCAATAGTTTTTTGGCGGTCAGTTGGGCTGCTTCATTCTGACCGTCCAAAGCCTGAGCCGCTGCAAGCATTCGCAATGTTGCAACGAATCGTGGATTTGCCCGTTGCGCCTTACTCAGCCACGCAATGGCTTCTGAATATCTGCCCGCCACAAACTCAGCAATACCAGCGCCTGACCACCAAAAGAAATTATGACGGTCATAAGGATTAAGCCTCCAAACGTTGCGAAATCTCTTGACCGCTTCATCCGGTCTCCCAAGGTAGGACAGTGTGTCTCCACTGAGTGCCCATGAAAATGCTGAGTTTGGGTCCAACTGCAAAGCAGAATCGAACAACTCCATTGCATCAGTTGGGCGCCTTTCCATGAAGCTCGTTAAATGCCCCACCACAGAAAGTGTGAATGCGTCTTCTGGGTCGATTTGCAATGCCTTATGTGCGTACTGAATTGCGAGTTCAGTATCCCGTTTAACATCATCCGTATATTGTTCCGCTACGATGAAATTCAAACGCCAAGCGCCATGAGTATATGCATGTGCATAGTTGGGATCCAATTCTATGGCTCGAGCAATTGCCAAACCGGATTGATGAAAACTCTCTTGAGTGAACTCGTAAAGTAGTGAAGATGCCTTTAACACGCATTCGTACGCATCCAGACTCGACGTAGAACGGCTGCGGACTCGGTCAGATTCAACTTCTTGCAGCCGTGGTTCAATTGAAGCGAGAACAGTAGACGTGATGCGATCTTGGAGATCGAAGATTTCGTTGCCGCTGCCGTCGAATTGCTGCGCCCAAATTACTCGCCCATGCGTGGCGTGCACCAATTCAGTATTAATCCTCAACCGATCACCAGCGCGTAACATGGTGCCATCAAGTACATAACTAACGCCAAGTTGGCGCGCGACTTTTTTCACGTCGGTTTTACGGTCTGCATACCGCCACATTGATGCGCTTGAAATCACATGCAGTGATCTTCGTTGAGATAACCCTGTAATTATGTCCGAAATAATCCCTGCCGCTAGTATTTCACTTTCAGGGTTTGCGCTTCGAAAAGGCATGATCGCAATACTTGGTCGGGATAGCCATTCTAAATATGGATGATGCAAGTCATCTGTATCATCTGCGCTTTCTATCGTGACGGAATAGAGACGAACAGGTTTCTGAATGTTTTTAAGCTTCGGTGTGCCAAGGTCTTTGAATCCGACCGGTAATTTATTTCCTACTAGGTCACGTACAGTACCACTAACAACAATTTGCCCTGGATCGGCCATTTGGTGGATGCGAGCAGCGATGTTAACTCCATCGCCGTGCAACGTTCCTTCATCTTCAATCACGTCGTCCAGATTTACGCCAATTCGAAGTTTCAGCGAAAATGGGTCATCTTCTTTGGAGTTTGACTCATTTGCAGCCTGCACATCGCAAGACCAACTCAGTGCTTGAACAGCGCTCGAAAACTCGACTAGCAAAGCATCACCGGCCATTTCTACCAGACGCCCACCGGCTTCTTTAATCAGCGGCTCCATGACGTTTCGGCGCAGATCTTGCCATCGAGTTATGGTTTCCTGATCATTCAAACCCATTAGTTTTGAATAACCTGCAACATCGGCAAAAGCGACGGCTGCTAACTTTCTGGTGAATGTTGGCTTCTGTGCAATCGTTTATTGTCCTCTGCTTATGCGGAAAGAGCCTACTTTGAAAAAATGACAATTTCAGCTTCTGAAAATCGACCTGTATTTTGTTTAAGATCGGCTCATCAGTCTAGTGTAACCTATCCATTTGGCAGGACAGCTATGATGCTCCGTGTGTCCTTTGATGAGGACCACAATGCTGAATGCTGTTTGGTCAGCTTTTTTGGAGCTGACTTAATTACAAGAATCGATCTTATATCTAACACTTTAACACAATTCGACAAAGCCGGTTGCGCCCTCCCGTAACCACAACAAAAACCAGCTCGTTCACACTACAAACAGTCAAGAGGACTTTTCGTGTAGCAATAGTACCGCGTAAGGCTCATACGGGCGTTTGGTCAAGCAAGGCCGAGGACAATTTTGGCTATTCGGGCCGCATATTGCGACCGCCGCGTGATCTAAAGTCTCTGAACCGAAGCTACATGCACCGGCTACGCCCGAAAGCTTCGATTCTGTTGTGGTTTGAGCATGATCGTTAACTGTACTGAGCAGGTTGAACGGGTTGGTGTCCGGAGTCAAACAGCGCTATCTCGCGCTATTTCAATAGCTTCGCGCGGACCTGTAAAAAATTCCAGTCCATGAAGAAATGGCCTTGTACTTCCGCTGCTTGCACGGATATACCCGTCGGCGGAGACGTGGCCGAGTGGTCGAAGGCGCTCCCCTGCTAAGGGAGTAGGCGGGAAACCGTCTCGAGGGTTCGAATCCCTTCGTCTCCGCCATTTACGCATCTAATTGATTGTTTTTACGTGGAAAAATCGACGACACAAACGTCGACCTGCCAAAAATTCACAAAAAATGAACGCGCTTAAATCGCCAGCTGATAGTCGACGCGAACCTCCATCTACCAATAGTTCAGTCGAGTCGCCCGCGCCCGTTTTGCCTTCTGTTAGGCCGAAATCTTCGATCTTGCGAACTGCTCCGGGTGTTATGGTCAGTCCGTTCGTTTCGAAGGCCAGAGCCTGACCGGCGGCGAGCTGGTTCACCCCGACAAAATTTTCAATGGCTTCGAGTGTTATGGCCTCCCCAGCTCCTGGGTCTACCGGCAGATCACCCTTCGAGAATGGTTTCGCTTCTATGGTGACGTTTTGATCGCCGTGCTCTTTTTTGCAAAGCTGTAAAATTTCATCGATGGCTGCTTCATCAGGAAAGCCGGACAGGACAATCCGGCGAAGCGCGTCGCGCTGCCACTCAGGGCGTGTCTTTGACCACTCTAACACTCTTTGGAGAACGGTATCTGGCTTCTGCCGTGTCACATCACTCATTGGTTTCTGGACTTAGCTCCGTCACAAGAACTCGGTTAAGAATTGCTTCTTGGTACTACCGCCTTTGAGTTGAACGATATTGTTCGGCTCAGATGCGAACCATGCAAAGGAATCCCACGCCAAGGCCGACATAGTCTTCCTGAAACCAGATGCCTCTCGATCCTGAAATGCGGTCACGAAAGCCACCTGAGATCGGTCAAAACCTGCTGCGTCCGTGAGAGCGTAGAGGGCGGTTTGACGCCGATCAGAGATTGGTCCGTCTGTCGCAACGACTTCAATGAACACGATCAGAGGATCAGCCGGCGCCAGGTCAACAAGAATTAGGTCGGGTAAGTCTTTGTCTGCTTCGATCTGCAGGCCAATCGACGCAGCAAGACCGTCATCACGTTGAACCACCTTGTTACCACTTTCGCTCAGCCACAACACCGTAGGTGTTTGCAAGAACATCCGGGCAAAGTCCTCGACGACAGACTTGGAGATGATTGAGCTTGGACCAGGCGCTAGCTTTCGTGTCTCACCATTTGGGAACGACACCATCACACCGGTTTTTCCTGCTGCAGCACCTGCCTGCATGAGCGACACGCGTGCCAGCGCGCTCTTAGAAAGATGTTTGGCCTGGTATGCGGAAACTGCAGCCAACAATGCGTCGTCTGCCAGGTTTGGATCGAACAATGCAGCAAAATCTGAGAGAAGCGCGTATCGTGGCTTACTCGATGTCGTCGGCAGGTCATCCCTAGCAATCACGGCACCGATATTGACAAGCCCTTCGCGCAAAGTCTCATCACGTATCGGCTCGCGCGTATTGTCTGCGTACCAGGGGTCACCAGGTACCAAATAGCTCTTCTTGCGAATATCATCCCCGTAAGCAACGCGCTCGGCATCGCTGACTTTGGCTGCCTGCTCGTCGGTCATCCGATACACATGGATTGGACCAAGATAGCGATCTAACCCCTGAACAGCTCCGATGTAGATCATAGTGAACACGGTACTCGCGGAGAGCTGGCGTGTGCAGTAGATGCGATTGGGCGTGCCTTCAGGGAAAATGAGCGGAAGCCGCTCCTCGACTAGTTCACGGGTCACGTATGGGGGAAGCGCGCTCGTCACACTAGGTCTCCTGATAGAGGCGCAAGCACTCATTTTCGATCTCGACCCGTTCAGCCTTAGCATCGATCAACTTCTGTAGGGCATCGAGAGCGTCAGGCGCGGGCAGGGGAAGTGCTTCCAACTCATATGCGGAGACGGCAACACTCCCGCTGACACAGCGGAAAGCCTGGTCGGCAGCAGAGCTATTCAGAAAGGCCGAAAGAACTTCTGCGCTCACAGATGGTCTCGTCTCCAGCGGCTTCAGCATGTTCAGGTGATTTTCGACGACAACCGCTCCATGCCGTTCAATAAAAGTCGACGGCAGCGCCGCTGCGATCAAGCGTCGGTGTTGTTCTTTCGCGGTTGTGCGCTGCAGCAAAACGCACTGTTGCCTCGATATCAGCCACTTATCTCGATCGCGAATTTCAAACCACGGCTGATGGTTACGCTTAGTCGCCCGCCACTCGAACCGCCCATCCGTCTGAACAGACTCTGCCCATATAAGCGGGAGCCGGTTCTTCGCCTTGCGGCTATGCAGCTGGTCCTTAAACCGGTTCCATACGAGCGGCCCCGTGCTTACCGTGTAGCCCCAATCAACTAGGTGATGTTTGCAGGCCTGAAGGCGCTTCACGGTATCGATTTGCTCGATCGTTCGCGGTAAAATCCAGGGTGTCGAGGGATCAGTTGGCAAAGGTAGCGGTGCCAGGGGCGCAATGCTCAAACTTGAGCTGCTCGCAACATGCAGCTCTTTCACCTGAGCTGCTGCTGGATCACCACCACGACGATAGGTGGCCATGAGTGTCTCCTGCAGAACATCGTCGAAGACCCCTTTACGCGCAGCCACGAAATCGAAGTGCTGCGGGGGCGCTTCACTTCCTAGAAGAGCACGAAGGTTCTTGAAATACTCTCCCGCAAGGAAACTGGTTGGCGTCACAAAAGCGATTATGCCGCCGATGCGAGTATGCCGGAGCGCTATGTCAGTGAAGATGCCATAGAGGTTGGCGTGTCCGAACAGTCCCCTTTTGAATTTGTCGCGCAAGTCTGGAGACAGACGGATACGACCGTAAGGCGGATTACCAATGACCAGGTCGAAACGATCTCTAGGAGGGTTCTTCTGAAGGCTATCGCAAACCGTCACGAGGTTTGGTGTCTTCTTCCCGGCGAGCGCGGAGAAAGGGAGCAAAACAACATCAAGAGCGACCTGGGCAAGCCATGCGCCAAATGGGTCCAACTCATATCCACGTAGTCGATTGGCAATGCTCTCAAGCAAAATGCGCGGACTACATTCGGGGAGCCGTGCGATGATATGTTTGGCTATTGGCGCGAGAAATGCACCGCCGCCACATGCTGGATCAAGCACACGGCAAGTCGCCCAATCGACACCCGACTCCTCTGATAGCTGAATGAGCCTTTCTGTGAGAACGGGGGGTGTATAGAAAATCCCATGTGAAGAACGATAGGATTGAGGCAGCAGATAGGTATAGGTGAGGCCAATTTGATAAGCCGCTATCTCAGGCTCTAAATGCGCGGCCAATGCGCCCATCGACTCTGCAACATTCGCTATCGGCGCATCCAGGTCTCCGTTGACAGGAACCTTTTGTGCGCGACGCAAACCTAAGGCGACCGCTTCGCGATCGCACGCCGCAGACCACCAGCTTTTTACCAACTGATGACCAACTGAATGAGCAAAAGCAAAGCGATCTTCTGAGGACATGCCTTGCGCGATCGCCCGAAGCATACCGCGCGCACTCTGTTGCCCAGCGATGATTTCGGTTTGATCGGTGCCCTCAACAAAAGCGTCTTCACGCTGATTGAACCCGGTGACCCGACTTTGCTCTGCTCTCATGGTGCCTCCACTTGTCTCACCTTAGATCATAAGGCTGGAAGGGTTAATTCCTTTTCGACAATTCTGGCCTCAACGTCTGCTAAGAGGATGCAGCGTCGCAGCAAATCTCATCTGTTTAGACGGCGGCTCTGGGCCGTCCTTGCCTCAGCTGCACAAGCCAACAAATGGGATGCTGCAATTGCTCCGATGGCGGCAATGAGCCCACTGCGGAAGTCTCCAAAACGTGTTGCGCGCGCACGCAGCAAAAAATCGCTGTAATTGCCAAGTCGCCAACGCTGCCGCGCGATGGGCAAAACGGTCATTGATGTTCGATGCGGCCAAGATGGGCCGGCCAATTCACAGGTCGCGCAACATAGCCGCCATTCCCCGCTCCGAGGGCAATGACCGGGGTCAGAGCAAAGGCGTGTAGTCGTATTCAACGTGTTGTTTAGGTCAATCGCCCTTAGGCGGAGCCATCGCTTGCAGAACCTTCAATGCTGCCAGTTTAGCTTCGTCGCTTAGTCCTGGCATGACCGACACGCTTCGGATCCCGTCGATCATTGCATCAACTTTTGCAATTGCGGTGATGCGGGCTTGTTGCGCTGCTGATAACTCGCGTTCAGCATCTAGGAACTTTGAAGCTAGGCCGATCAAGACCATCCAAATTGCTCCCTCGGCTGTTAGGACAACGGCGAGGTTTGGGTGGTTTCTTAATACAAAAAGAGTCACGAGAAAGGTCGCAATACCGAGGCCTGCGACCATCAGAGCGTAATTGCTGTGACCGATCCGATTCCCTTGCTTCATTTGAAACTGGGGGCGGCTCGCCGCAAGCTCGTCTGCGACGTCTAAGAGGTGGGCATCTGCCGAACCGCCGCCCTCAAGATGAACGTCCTCGCTGCGATCGAGCTTATTTTGTAGAGCCTCGATTTCTCGGTTTAGAATCTCGCCTGGAGAGAATTTCTTCGATGAATTCATACCACATCCTCATGAATAAACTTCTTGCACAAGTAAGTTGAAATGACGGTTCGTCGCTAGCATTTGATCAGGCAACGGCAATGGTGGACCTCGCGCAATCCTTGTGTAGAGGGAAAGGCGGTGTCTCAACCAATAATGCACGCTCAGGAGTGTCGGCCAAGTCAGCATCCATATTGAGGGCCCTAGAGCCGCCTTCCAACTTTGCGCGACCTCGGTAAACCGGCAACCAACTAGATCGCAAACTCCCGTACCGCCCGGAGGACGCAGCACAGGTATCGAGTCGATTGGGAAGAAACCGTCGGTGAATTCGATTGCCTGCCTATCACCGCGTGCGTTGGCGATGACCGACAATAGCCCTCCTTTTTGAAATGCGAGGTTAGCTGCGTCTATGAAATCCCGTGACGTCGCACCGATTCTCACGTCCACGCCTGCATCCTTGAGCAATTGCAAACGTTTTTGGTGGGTTTGATAGCCAATCCGTTTCCCCGCAAGAGATGGCGAGATGATCTCTGCATTCGCGAGTTGGTGGTCGTCTTCCAAGGGAGCGGCGGAGAAGCGCACGGGCTCAAAATAAGTCCGCCAAGCCCCGATTTGGCTGGCGAACCCAATCCGATTTTCTTGCCCATCAATTGTTTGTTTTTGGGCCAAGCTGGTCTCCCAGTGTGCTTCCCTGTCCGGAAGTCCTACGACGACATAGAGGTCGTTTACAGTAAACTCGCGCTTGCGTAGGTTCAGAGGCAACACCTGCGTATTTACGTTCGGCACAGGTTAAAACCTTCGAAAGAGTGGCGTGCCCTGTTTCACCCAAGAGCCCTCAAGAAGCGCGAAGCGCGTGACCCAGACACCTAGTTCAGTGACCCGAATATTGAGTTGCTGGTCATTGTTGAACCTCAAAAGTAACTCTGCTTGCATGTTTGCTGGCAGGCTCCGTGCCGCGCCTTGAAGGTCCTCAAAGACAGCACGGTCAAAGGCGACTGCTTCTGCTACGGCCTGAGTGGTTGCTTCCCGACTGAGACCTGAACTAACGGATGAGCGCAGAGTGCCATAGACGGCGTTCGTGATACTCCGTAGTCGATTGAGAGACGCAGAACGCATGATTGCGGACCACCATCCGTCATTAGCTTGCACGTCAACGCGTGACTCACTTTTGTTTGGGTCTTTGATCGGAAAACCTTGCCAAACGGGGAATGGCTCGCCATTTGTTGGAGGTATTTCAAACCCACCACCGCCATTATAGTCGCCAGCCGCTGCGTTTGGACCAACGATCACGCGGGCACCGCCGCCGCCTGCGCCAGCAAGCGGTTCCAGAGCTGTGTCCAACAACCTTACTGCGTCTACGCCAGAGTCGGCGGCTTGCGCGGCAAGTGTGAGGCCACTTTCCACGGTTCCCCAGATGTGTTCGCTGGCTCTGCTGACGAGATTACGGCTCTGTTCGTCTAGTGCATTTAAGCGTTCCCGGTATTCCGCTGAGATTTCCTCTCTGATCTCGTCGCTGGTGGCGGCGTCGTAGCGGATCCTAAGAGCTTCTGCGTGCTGATCAAACTCAGTTTGCCGGGCAACTAAGAGGCGGTCGAGGGTGCTCTTGACGTGCTTGGCCTGCTCTAATTTGAAAGGGTCTGAAACAATAAGATCAATGGTACCGTTACCTTGTCTTCCGGCAAAACTCATCGCATCGTGTTCCGCGTTTGGCCCCTCGAAAACAGAGATTTTTCCATCGCCAGACATCAAAAGAACTTCCCTGCTGGCGTCATCGTCCCCTTGCGCAAAAGCAAAGATGCCGGTCTTGCCCTGAGCCGCTTGCTCCGCAATAGTATCTTTTTTATATACGACAGTGTGTCGATGCCCGAATGCTGATGCCAGTTCGGGATCGAGCCCGTGCTCCGTAAATGTCCTATAGTCCCATACATCATCAATTGAGAGGGTGGGTTTTGGTCCTTTGCTTTGAAGCCATAACAGCGTCGACTCTAAACCTTCGGTCGATTCTGTGGCCATTTGCTCCCGGGGCGTCATGGCAAAAGTCTCGTCAACTTCAAATCGGTAGGCCTGACCGTCCACGCTCCTAAAATTGAGGTTACTGGCAGATAGGGTGCCCTCTATAGCAACCCAACCCGCCTCCATTGCTGAGCTGAGGTCAAGAGTCTGTCCGTCTGACAATCGCGTCACTTTACCAAGACCAGCTCCGGGCAGTATCGACATAGCACCTGAGGGAGCAGACCGAGTTTCGTCGAGGCAATAGGCCTGCAGTGGTTCGCTTCCACTGCCTCCCCCTCCCACGATGACGGTTTGTTGAACCACCCCCATCCGCTGCATCTGGGCGAAAGATGGATCGGAAAAGGCCAGAAAAAAAGCCAGCGTATTAAACGAAAACGTGAAAGCTCGGATGAAATAAGCAACAGGCATAATGGCTTGTCCAGAATTTTGAGTTGGAATGCTATCAGTATATCACATTTTTGCCTGTTGCGCTGCTTTGCCATTCAGGGCGGACGGTTTCGCGAAGTTGTTTCAAACACTTTCATCGAATGACCGCTTCCATGTTTGCTTTCCAAAGCCGCGAAAAATCGGTTGCTGGTGTAGCGTCAACGATGTCGAAATCTTGACCCAACCTGCTCGCACAGCCCCTCAACGGCTTCAAACGAAAGATGACTGTGTTTTTCTGCGATTGTGATTACCAACTCCTGATTGATGACCGGTGAAGCCTAAAAAGCGTGAATCGCGAATAGTGCGACACCGACAATTAGTGCGACGCCAAGAGTGCCGATGCCAATGCGTTGAACAAAAGTGATGTCTCGACCTGCTCGTGCGTGACCAATTAAATGCGAAGGGGTCTCAGTCGCTTCACCATCTCCTTCGAGTACGAAGCAGGTGAGATGATCCAGATTGACTTCGTCGGCTGCAAGAAATCCAAACAGCCGACCTTATTAGACGATCAGGGTCGCGAAATCGATTACGAAATTTTTGCCGCCGTCAGCACCAAGAGCCGGAAAACCTATGCTGTTGCCATCGAAAGTCAGGCTAAACTTCCTGTTCTGGCTGCGTTTGTGTCAATGTTCAGGTTCTTCGGTGGCGTCCCGGTTCTACTTACTATCGATAACTTTGCCGCTGCGGTCTCAAAACCAAGGAAAGGCAGGGATGAGGCGATAACCACTCCGGAATTCCAGGAAATCGCCGACCACTACCAGGTCGGTTTGAAAGCCGCACGAGTACGCAAGCCAAGGGATATCCGAGAGATCGGCCCCAACGCGGAAAGGATCATCGATGAACACTTCCGCATCAACAAGAGGCCAGACGCGACCGCCAAAGCTGCGATGAAGTTGCGGGCTTTGACCGATCGCTATTCAGCTGACCGCATTGATCTGGCGTGCGCTCGGGCAATCACTGTCGGCAAAAAAACCGTTGCAAAGGTGGAGAGCATCCTGACGTCAGGACTAGATCGGCTGGCCAATGAGCCGACTGAACAACCTGGGACACCGAAGGCTACATCGAACGTCCGTGGTGCCAGCTACTTCGCATCGCTGCTCAATGAGGAGCATGATGACTGCGATGTCTAATGCTCAAATTTTCGAACTAATGCACGAGCTACGTCTGGCCGGGTTTCGCGAGGAGTTTGAGCATCAACTCCAGCACCCGCAATACTCCGATATGCCAATCGAAGATCGAATACTACGCATGTTGCAGGCTGAGACAGAGCGCCGATATCGTAACAAAATCGATCGCCTAATGAAGGCGGCGAACTTCAAATACTAAGCCGCTCCCGACGACATAAACTATCGAAGCGGTAGGAACCTAGACAAGGCTGAAATCCTGTCTTTGTTGAAGTGCAACTGGATTGCTCAAGGGCAGAATTTGCTGATCTCTGGCGCATCGGGTACGGGAAAAACGTGGTTAGCCTGTGCGTTGGGTGTCTCCGCCGTCCAGCATGAGCGATCTGTGCGCTATGCTCGCGCCGGGCGGCTCGTGGAAGAGATGATGTATGCGCGGCTCGATGGCACAATTGCAAAGCTCAGGTCCAAGTTGGCTCGTTTGGACCTCATGATCGTCGACGACTTTGCTTTAAGTGCCATGAAAAAGCAGGAACTGATCGACCTTTTTGAAGTTGTCGAAGATCGTGCGGCGCGTAGTTCGACCATCTTGATCGCGCAGCGTGCGCCAGAAGAGTGGTATGAATTTATTGGCGACCCACTACTAGCAGATGCATTTATGGATCGCATCCGAAGTCGGGCTCATCTTCTCCAGTTGAAGGGAAAATCGTTGCGATGACCATGAACCGCGCGGTGTTATTAACACTGCGCGCTCAATCCGACGAAAATGCCGCGCTCAATTCAATGAAATTTTGCACATTGGAGCAAACAGTTGTACGCGCACCTGCAGATGGCATGGTTACAGGCCTGACCCTGCGCCCGGGGAACCGGGTATCGACTCTGCAAGGAGCAATCAATTTTGTTGTACCGGGCGACAGGGTTCTGGTTGCGACACTTCCTTTGAGTAGTCTGCAAAACATAAGGTCCGATTACTCAGATTTTTTCTTAGTCCGCTTTTCTTTGAAATCAGCGTGGGTGTCCGCTCTAGCGTTTAGCCAACGTTCTGTCACATGACACCTTGCGCTATGCCTAGCTCAATACCAATTTTAATATGGTGCGAATGATATTTTTTTCATTATTGCTCAAATCACTATGTAAATGAGTAGAGCTTCTTGGGCTTCGTTACAATGACCTCGTCTCCGTCACCACGCAAAAAAAGAAGAATCTCAATCCTTAAAGAATAGGTGAACTTTCCGCAGCCTCATTAAGGTCGGTAACTTCCGGATATTTTGCGACACTCTATTGCTTCTCTAAAGCGCAGTGCTGAGTAGCACTAGTGTAACTTGCAGGAGAATCCTCTGCCTATTTTCCGAAATCGAGTAAAGCCAACTGTATATGTTAGCCCAAAAACCGACTCAACACCTATGGTAGAGCAGAAGACCGCGGTATTCTGGAGGCAACTCTTGGATACCATGGAACGCAAGGTGAATGGCCAACGCAAGTCGAAGGAACACGGAGGTGCAAGTAATTTCGAAGCAAATACACTGTCTAAGTTCACGATCGATGGGTATTGCCAGAATCAGCGACAGCGTTCCACGGGAGGTCTTTCGTCTAAATCACCACGACCTTTTTGTAGGTTACGCCAGTCAGAGAATTCGGGCCGTTTGCCTTCAAGTGTTTGCGCGCGGCGGTCAAAAGAGCCGCCGTTGAAAAATGCTCTCGGAGCGCCTCTAAGTCCAAAGTGTTCGGGTCAACTCTGTCGATTTCCCATTTTAAATCAATGTCTTCGAGAGAAAATGAGTCATGTTGAGAAGTCGGACTGGCGCTTCCAAGTACCTCGCCTGTGTTGGAGTCGATGAGAAACGATTTCGTTTGCCGCTCTTGAGTTTGTGCAGGCTCTGCCGATTGCCCAAAATTGTGGGCAGCTTCACCGAGTGCTTTGCTGACCGACTGTTGCGTCGAGTTTGCGTCGGTCTCCATATCCTTGAAGAAACTTTCAACCAGTTTCAGAAGATCTCTCAATGGCTTCGTATCGCTTAGGCGCGTTGATCGGCATTGAGCCGCGTGGCTTTTCAGTTGTTCAGCAAATCGTTTGGCCTTTTGAAAATCATATTTTGACGAAAGGATTTCAGGCATCCGATCTTTGGCTTCAATCAACGCTTTATGCCTGCCAATTAAATCACCATTGGACTCCTTTACCGCTGAAAGGACTGCATCAAAATCAATCGCGAAAATGTTGTTTCCTGGCGCCATCTGGCAAGTCTCCTTGTCCTTTTCCGAGTGGCAGACTCCATCTCCACCATTGTCTCTAGTATTTAGATTTAGAAATAGACGGTTAGGCCAGCTCTGCCAGGGCTGTGTCGATCCGGGACAGCATCGGGGATTGGCCCGCGGTTTCAACGATGACGCGGGCTTTGCTTAGGTGTTGCACGGCCAATTGTTTCTTCTTGCGCGCTTTGTAGAGCAACCCGAGGATCATGTCGCATCGGGCGATATAGTGCCCTTTGTCGTCGAACTGAGGATTGCTGCGGACCTCGTCCAGCATCGCGACCAGTTTCTTTTCACCAAAGATCATCACCCAAAGGATCGAGCGGAAGTTCCTGAGAAAGACCCCAACCGACGCGCCGCCCTCACCGGTTAGGATGGCAAGATACATTTCGCATAGGAACAGACGCGCCCAATCGGCTGAAACTTTGGTGCCTTCGTCCGTGCGTTTTTGAACGGCTCGTTCGATCTGCCGTAGCCCGTCTGCGATGCGTCCTTTCAGGGCATAGGCAACCCCCAGCATCGTTGCCGGGCCCATGGTGAACAGCGTCCAGCCGTGTTCATTGCAATTGGCGATATGGGCCTCGATGATCTCGATAGCACCTGGTGTTTCCGTAGGCACCATGGCAGATACGCGGGCGGCCTCGGCGATGGCGCGCTCGAACTCGACTTTTGAAGCCTTGTGCGCCTCTTCCGCGATGGCCAGCGCCTTTTCGTGGTCATCGGCGACCATGGCGATCAGGGCTTTCATCGCCGTGCCATAGCCCAAAGCCCTTGGGTCGTTGGTCTTCTTACCCAGCGCAATCATCTTATCTGCGGTGGCATGTGCGCGGGCGACGCGGCCGCGAGTCAGTTCGTTCCAACCGATGGTGGCGAGGTAGAAATTCTGGATATAGGCGTCGTCGATCTTTTCCAGCTCGGCCTCGATCACGCGCGCTTTGGCTTCGAACTCGGCGTTTGAAATCGGCGAGAAATAGATCGACACCGAAAGCTCATTCACCATGGCATAGGCCCGTGAGGCCGGATCGCCCAGACGTTCGGCCATGGCGGTAAGATCCTGTTGCACCCAGTGCGCCTCACGGTATTTGCCGTTACAGACAAGACAGGACACGTAGTGGTGCAGGAACAGCGCGTGATGAGAGCTGTCGCCCACCTGCTCAAGGATGGGGCGTACGGACCCGGCAAGGTCAATGATCGTTTTGACCCTGAGCGAGATGTTCGAACACAGCGCAAAGCTGGCCAGAAACTCAGCGAACTCGGACTTTGAGGCGCAGTCTGGATCGCTTTCATAAAGGGCATAGGCTGCCGTGTAGTAATTGTTGGCCTCGTCCAGCGAATAGACACCCAGAGACTTGTCCCCGGCCATCGCCGTATATCGAAACGCTTTGTCGGTCTGGTCCGTCTGGCCGTAGTGGTAGGCCAACATTTCGGCCACTTCCTGCAGGCGGTTTGCGTTGCGCAGGACCAGACACTCGGCCACTTCCAGATGCAGGCCCGCGCGGCGGGTGGCGACAAGGCTCTGATACACGGCATCGCGCAGTAGGACATGCTTGAACACGTAGTCCGAGGAGTTTTCGTCGCGATACAACACGTCCTGAGCCTGAAGTCGCTGCAGAGCGTCACCGGTTTCAGCGGGGTTTTTGGCCAGTTGTGAGAGCAGACCCGGATCAAACCGTCGCCCAATGACGGCGGCGGCTTGCAGCAGGTCCCGATCCTCGGCTGACAGACGATCAACGCGGGCGGTCAGCAGGTTCAACATGCTGGCCGGCAGGTCGGCTTGCGCCATGTCGATATCCAGATGCGCCTCGGCCGCGTCGACCCGAAGGCTGCCTTGCTCCAACAAGTAGGTCAGGATTTCTTCGCCAAACAGCGGGTTACCACCGGCACGTTCGGCCAGTTGCCGGTCCAGTCCAGCGGGCAAAGTGGTCACGCCCAGCCGGTTGCGCGCCAGGTTGGCGAAATCCTCGGTCACCAGCGGTTTCAGCGCGATGGTCCGAACCTTGTCGTCATCGCGCCACGCAGGCGTGTATTCCGGGCGGTGCGTCTGGATCAGCAGCAGGTTGGTCAGGTCCGACCGGTTGACGATGCCCTGCAGCAACTCTTCCGAGGCGCTATCGATCCAGTGGCTGTCTTCGATGAACAGGATCACGGGCTGCTTGGCGCATCGCGCCTTCAGCAGTTCAGGCAGTAATTCTCGGGTGCGCAGGCCAATGAGAACGCCGTCAAGCCCGTCCAATGCGTCTGGAGGGGGCGTTAGACCCAGCAGGTTCATCAGCAGACCTAGGTTCTGTTGAGAAAAGCACTCCCAAGCCTTCAGGCCGGTCTCAATCTTGTAGGCGATGCGGGTCGGGTTGTCCTGATCCTTGATGCGGAAACCGGTTCGGACAATCTCAATGATCGGTAGGAAGGGAACCTGCTGCCGATCTGCAAAACAATAGCCTGTCAGGACATCAATCTGATCGCGGGGCAGGCGGTTGAGGAATTCGAACACAAGCCGGGTTTTGCCCAAGCCTGGTTCCGCCACCAGATCTACCACCGAAACGCCGTTGCGCGCCTGAGCCAGCGCATCGGCCAATTGGGTCAGCTCGCTGTCACGCCCCACATAGGTGCTGAGACCACGCGCGACCGAGGCATCAAATCGCGAGGCATCGGCTCGTACGGATTGTAGTTGCCACAGTTTCTGAGGGGCAGCGAGACCTTTGAGCTGATGTTCCCCATCAAAGCGCAGCTCAGTCACCCATTCGACAAGGCTGCGGGTCTTGTCGCAGATCAGCGTCCCCCCCGAGGGGGCCAGATTTTCGATCCGTGAGGCCATGTTGACCGTGCTGCCCACCGCTGTTGCCGGGCCGTCTGCGCCCTGTACGGCAGCCATCAGAACGGTGCCGGAACTTATACCGACCCGCATCTGAGGGCGCACGCCGAAGCGGGCCTCAATCTTTTGGGCGGATGCGCGGAAAGCGTGATGAATGGCGTCGGCGGCGCGGCAGGCCCGTTCGGCCGGGTCCTCTAGCGCATCAGGGATGCCGAACAGCGCCATGATACTGTCCCCGGCAAAGTCGCGGACCGTACCACCATGTTTTGTTACCGCGCCCGAGAGTGTGTCGTAGACCAGACGCACAAACTCCAAAGCTTGTTCTTCGTCCAGTTTCGAGACGATCGACGTATAGCCAACCATATCCGCAAACAGGACCGAGACCTGGCGCCGCTGCCCCAGATCGCCCTGTTGTTGTGAAGATATGACCCCGCCGTCCTGCATTACCACCGGAGTGATACAGCAGCAAAGCACGCGCCGCCAGCCGTTGCGGACATGTTGGTGTGATTGGTCTGTGAAATGTACGCGAAAATGTCACGCAGAGACGCGCAGATGCCCGCAGCCCTGTGACCGGGCTGCGGGTCTTTGGTTTACTTGAACACGTCCACCAGATCCGAGACGCTGACGCCTTCCTTGATCTCCTTCAGGCGGGCAAAGATCAGCGCGATGGTGATGCTGAGCCAACCATAGGCAATCGCGTTGAGTGCGGCCTCGAAGAAGGCCCATGGACCCAAAGATGCTGTTGGATCAGCAATTCCGGAGAACCCGAACGCAGCTGCGAAAACAAATGTTACTACCATGACGACCAGCACAATACATAGACCCATCAGGATCAGCGCGCCGATGATGGGCCAACGGTAGTTCTTGGTCAGAGTCGCGCTGCGTCCCATCGCGCCGAACCCGGCCCTGTCGATCACAATGGCCGGTACGATGACGGAAAACACGGCGTAGATCCAGATACCCGGCACGACCAGAAAAACAAGGCCGATAAAATACAAAATCGTCGTTGCGACCGACAGAACTGCAATGGCGGGCAGGTTGACGACAGCCGCCGAGAAATAGCTGCCAATACGCGCCGCACGCCCCAATTTTGCGTCATAAGCGAACTGTATGATCATGGCCGTGGTGACGGCATATGCGAGCAATGTGATCAGAGCCGACACGATCACGCCAGAGTAGAAGGCGGTATTGTCGAAACTCGCGGTGCCAATGTCGTCGAAAGACTGCGCCACCGTGTAATTGTTCGCAATGACTTCGATCAGGGCCGGAATGAATCCCAGCAGAAGCACAAGGTGGATCTTTTTGAAAAAGATCGAAAACGTCTCACCGACAATGGATCCGACGCCCAGGGGCATGTGAGCCTCAGGGTCTTCGGGATTGGCTGTATCTGTCATTTTTTGTTCCAAACTACTTTTGTGTTCTGTGTCTGATAGAGCCTTGAGAACGGGTTCATCCTCAAGACGAGTTTCGTTTTTCTGCTTCTCGCTTGGGTAAATCTGCAACAGGCGTGGCTAGCCTTGCTTGTCTGCCTCGGCGTGGAATTTATCGGCGCGTTTGTCGCCGAACAACTGGCGCTGTTCTAGAAAAGCGCGTTGTGCTTTGTAGAAGGCCTCGAGAAAGGCAAGCTGGTCTTCGGGGCGGACCGCATCGGCATAGTCGATCTTGCGACGGACCTGCTCGACAATTGCGGCCATGGTTACCTTTTTCCGTTTGTGTGCCTCGGGCCCGGTCGAGCGTGCTGCGCCGCGCAGAAACCCTTCGAGGGTCTGCAACTCGAACGCGCCGTAATGTTCAAGCTGATGGGTCAGGAACTGGAACCGGGGTTGGGTCGCGGTGGCGGGTTTGATCGCTTTGGACATATCGGGCAGCAGGATCGGTTTGGGCAGGTGGATCACATAGGTACCTGCGATAATGTCCCCCAGCCGTTGGCTGCGCTTGTTGAACACCGGCACCGCTACTACGCCCAGCACCCAGGCGAGCGAGATCAGAGACGGGATCAGAGCCTCGGCATTCAGGGTCAGAACCAGCGTACCGGGCAGAAAAATCTCGGCCTCTTTCATCAGGTTACGAACGACGAGGGATTGCGTTGTCAGCGCTTTACCATCGGCCGAGACCACCTTGATCTTCATCATGCGCTTGCCGATGGTCTGACCGTTCCACACTAACTCGGACGCGGCGTAGTAGGGGATTCGGATGACGAAGAACAGCATCGCGGCCACTGCCACAAGCGCCTCGGGTGGGACAACTTCGATGGCCAGCAAAAGCAGGAAGAGGGCGATGGCACCGACCCCAGTAATCAGGATGTCGGCGAATTGGGCGGCCATGCGCACACCCACACCCGCAACCCGGAAATAGAGTGGCACACCCTCGGGTGGCAGCAGACGGTCGAGCTTGGGTTGCGTCATGACCGTTTCCTTCCGCCCATGCAGAACCACAGCAACCACAGCGCGCCGATCCCCCAGCCGATGGCGATGCGCGTGGTGCGGTCCTGCACCAATTGCCGGCCAAAGCCTTCCAACAGGGCGGCGGCGACCAGCATCATGGCGGCGATCAGCGCCAGTTTCACTGCATCATGCCCGGCGGCCCGCAATGCCGCGCGGCGTGTGTGTCGGCCGGGGAACAGTACGGCGAGGCCCAGTTTCAACCCGCCCGCGCCTGCGATGCAGATCGCTGACAGCTCGGTCACGCCGTGGATCGACAGCCAGCCAAACAGGTCCCAGCCCAAGCCCCGATCAATGTGTAGTGCGTAAAAAACGCCCAAAATCAATCCGTTATAGAACAGCAAAAGAACCGTCGGCGCGCAGAGGAATGCCCCTAGCCCAAACACAAAGATTGCGATGCGTGTGTTGTGCGAGAACAGATAGGTGGCAAAAGCCCCCAGCCCGGACCCGTCTTCCTCTCCGTAGATGGCCGAGCGCAGATAGTCCGTACTGGCATCCGGCCCGCGCCCTCCGGCCAGTTCGGTGGGCATGAAGACAAAGAACCATTCGGGATTGTCGAAATAGAAGAAATACCCGGCGATAGCGCCAGCCGCCATGCACAGAAACCCCAAAAGGGTGACGCGCCACGAGGACCGCATCGCTTGCGGCCCGCCGCTGGTCAGGAACTTACGGATGATCCCGCCCAGCCGCTGTTGCGGAGCATAGACACTCAGATAGGCGCGGCTTGTCAGCGCCTCGAGATATTCCAGCAACCCGCGGTCCAATGAGATTTCGCGTGCGATGGACAGTGACGTTGTGGCCTGCCGGTAGAGGTCGGCCAGATCACGCGCCTCTTGAAAGCTCATGCGGTGCAGGCCCTGACCTTCGGCCTTGTCAACGAGATCTGACAAGCGGCGCCAGTCGCCTTCGCGTTCCTGCCGGAACCGGGCCGAGCGGATCAGATCAGCATCAGACATCAGATCATCTCTCGCGCTTTGATTTCCAGATAGGTCGAGATCAGCCGCGCCGAAATCTCGCCCGGTTCGGCGTCAATCACGGTCACGCCGATCTGTTGCAGCCGTTCCAGTACAAGGCGGCGTTCGCGCAGAAGCTGCCCGGTCGAGACGGTCTCGGCCACGTCGTTCATGTCCTGCGGAGCCGTGTTGACCTGCGCCTCGAGGATCGGATCACGCAGGGTGACGAAAACGATCAGGTGCCGCTTGGCCAGCGCGTTGATGTTCTCGACCATCAACTCGGCCGAGGTGGTGTCGACGAAATCCGAAAACACGATGATCAGGCTGCGTTTCGGGGTGCGCCCGTTCAGCTCGGTCATGGCAAGGGTGTGGTTGGTCTCGACGCTTTCATATTGCAGCTCAGCCGTGCGGCTGCGCAGTCGGGTGAACGCGGCGCGGCCCGGTTCGGGGGGCAGGAACATGCGCGGCTTGGCGTCATAGGCATAGAGCCCGACCAGATCCCCCCCGATGGCTGCGGCCCAGGCGGTGGCAAGGGCTGCGGTGATGGCATGGTCGATCTTGGGCAGGCCCGCGATCTCCTCACGCATCTGATAGCCGTTGTCCAAGGCGATGATGACATGATGATTGCGCTCGGCCCGGACCTCTTTGGCGACCAAAGACCGATGTCGCGCCGACCGCTTCCAGTCGATTGAGTTCGCATCCATGCCGGGGACGAAATCCCTCAACTGGTGAAACTCGGTGCCCTCACCGATGGCGCGGTTTTCCTTTACGCCGAACAGGCGGGATTGAACCGTTGTCGAAATTTCACCCGATTGCACCCGGCGGATGTTGGGCACGATCGCCAGTTCAAGACCAAAGGCGATTTTCGGGACGAATTCGAACAGTTTGAATCGAGAAGACCAGCTGAGCCATAGATGCGAGAGGCGCCATTTTCCCCGGCGAATGGCGCGAAATGGTATGCGCACCTGACCGCTGGATAGGTCGAACTGGGCCGGTCCTTCGATCCCTTCCGGCCAGTGTAGCTGCCCGGTCATGCCCGAGGTCGCAGGGGCGACGGTTAGGTCGACCGCATCCCGTTCGCCCACGAAGATATCACCCAGCGGCGCAACCGAGACCGACCGGCGGCGCGGCCAGGACAGCAGCAGATCGCCTATGGCCAGCACGCATAGAACCACCCACGGCATCCCGGCCACGGTGCGGGTTGCATCGCCCATGACAACGGCGACCAGCGACAGGCCAAGCGCCACACAGGCCGCCACCAGCATTATGCGCGAGGGACGGATCAGCGGGGGGCCTCGATCTGGTTGACGATGTTCTCTAATACCTGCTGCGGCCCGCGCCCTTCGATTTCGGCGGCAGGGGACAGCACGATGCGGTGTTGCAGCGCGTGGATGATCAGAGTTTTGACGTCATCAGGAATGGCAAAATCGCGCCCGTTCAGCGCAGCCGTTGCGCGGGTCGCCCCGGCGATGGCATCCGCGGCGCGGGTCGAGGCGCCAAAGGCGATATCCGCGCTTTCCCGTGTCGCACGCACCAGACGCAGGATATAGGCCAGAATATCGTCATCCAGCACGATCTCATCTATCAACTGCCGGGCCGCTGCCATCGTTTGGGCATCCAGCAAAGGGCGCACAGTTTGCGTCGCACTCAAGGGGTCCAGAGGCGCATTGGCGTGTTGGCGCAGGATCGAAAGTTCAACATCCTCGGGCGGGAAAGTCAGGTTTACCTTGAACAGGAAACGGTCCAACTGCGCCTCTGGCAGCGGGTAAGTGCCTTGTTGTTCAATTGGGTTCTGAGTGGCGACCACGATGAACTCGGACCCCAGCGAATGGTCGGTGCCATCAATTGTCACCATGCGTTCGTTCATCGCCTGCAGCAAGGCGGCTTGGGTTTTGGGCGGCGCGCGGTTGATCTCATCGGCCAGCAGGATCTGGCTGAAGACGGGACCCTTGGTCAGAACAAACTCGCTGGTTTGAAAATTGTAGATTGAGGTGCCCAGAACGTCGCCGGGCATCAGGTCAGGCGTGAACTGAATGCGCCCGAACTCAAGGTTCAGTGCCCCAGCAAAGCTGCGCGCCAGCAGCGTCTTGGCGGTGCCCGGAGGCCCCTCAAGCAGCACGTGACCTCGTGCAAACAGCGCTGTCAGCAGCAGATCGACCGCCTCTTCCTGGCCTTGCACAACTTTGCCGATCTCGGCCCTGAGGCTTTCGGCATGGGAAAACAATTCATCAAGCGTCATCGGCAAGTTGCTCCAGTATCAACTCAAATTGGTCCACATAGGGAATGGCATTTTCCGGCCCCAGATGCGGGGGGAGGGCGCGGATGGATGCGATCAGATCTTCCAGTTTTGCAGTCAGGTCCGGTTTTCGTGCGCGAATATAGTTGAGATACGCGTCCTCGGGCGTGCCGCGCAGGGCGTGCGAGGTACCAAACACCGATGCCGCGCGGGCGCGCAGGCGGGTGTCGATGAAGTCCGACAGCAGCGCACCGTCCTGATCGGTCATCCGCATCAGTCGCGCGCGAACCCGATTGGCAGTCCGCTTGCCGGACCCGAGACCCAACGACAGATCCGAAACCGGCCCGCTGCGCACCCCGCCGCGCCAGATCGCGAGGGCCAGCAGAAGCCCCGCGCCGATCCAGAGCGTCAGGAAGGGCGGTTCGAACAGGCGTTTCAGATCGTCCCAGGTGCGTTCGCGCGCGACATGCTGTTGCGGGTCGGTCAGCCAGTTGCGGTCGCTATAGTCGATGATGATCCGCTTCTCGCCCGCGATCTCGGGCAGCACTTGCGCCGCGATCCGGGCATTGTCACCCAGAGCCAGCCCATGGTTGTTCAACAAATCGGGGTCGGACAGAACATGGACCTTATGCTGCTCACCGTCGCCGGGCAGTGGGCAAAGGCCCAGAACCATAGCGCCCCGACGTCCCACCAGTGGCTCGCAGCCTTGCCCGTCAAAAACTTGCGCCGCGTAGAGGCGGGCGGTCAGCGCATCGTCAGAGGCCACGTCAAAATCGGTGAACGGAACACGGGCCGAGCGGATTTCGCCGACATCCGAGCCAACGATCCCACGTAGAACGCCCTCGATCCCTTGTTCGGGGGACAACAGAATAGGGTGCCCCAAACCGGTCAGCCTCAGGCCTGAGCGCCATTTGGGCAAGATCACAAGACTGGGGGTGGACTGCGCCTTGTCGCGTATCACGTCCAGAGTCTGATCGAACTCATCCGGTTGAAGCAACAATTCGTCTTTGGTCTGCGCGCGTGTGCGGTCTTTGCCCAGCTGGGTGTCATAGATGGGCTGGATCAGCAGGCCGATGGTGCTGCGGTCCAGCGGCCAGCCTCCGGTAAAGGTTTGCGCGGTGTGGCCTTGATCGCGCAGCCACAGCTCTAGCCCGTCGAACCCGGTCGAGGAGTCGCGCAGCGCATACTGCCTGCCGGCCATCACATAGAGGAAAATGCCGATGCAAAGCGCGCCGATGATGCCAAAGATGATCCAGTCGACCCGGACCTGCTCGGGTGCTGCAATATTTGCCGTATCGCTCATGCGCGAACCTCGCGCAGGATGGGGCGGATGCGTGCCAGCAGCGCGTTGAAGTCGGGATCGCTGATGGAGCGATGGCCGAAATGCACCCGTTCACTTTCCAGCACCAGCGCGCGCAAGTCGGGAATGTACCAGAGGCTCTGCGGCAGGCTGTGCAGCGCCTCGCGATGGGTCCAGCTGCGCTTGAACAAAACCTCATTGGCGCTGAGGCAACGGGTCAGGACCAGTTGCGCCAGCCCGACGACCGCCTGGTTGCGATCCTCCTGCCTCAGGATGGCGTCCAGATCGGGCAATTCCTCATCCGTCTCGGGTGTGTCCACTGACGGCTTTCCGGCGCGCTTTGCGTTGCCTGCCCCTGACCGGAAAGAAACCGACGTTCGACCCACGCTGAGGTACAGGATCCATGCCAACACGGCCAGAACCAGTGCCGCGATGATCCCCACCGTCCAGTTGGTATCAAGCGAGACGGTCTGAGGTTCCTCCTCGGGTGTGGGTGAGAATTTGGTGTCCAGCGGAGGTGCCGGTTGGGTGGGGTCAAAATACACCACATCCGTGTCGATCCCGCGATAGCGAACGGCCTTTAGATAGTCCTGCCCCGAGGGGCTAAGCTCGGTTGGGGAAAGCGCTTTCTCTTGCGCTGTCACCAGTGTGGGAGCGCAAAAAAGAAACGATATAAATAAGGCCGTCAAAAAACGCATTGAGCTATCGTTAGTTCACTCTCGTCAGGCACGCAATCGGTAGAATGCGCCTCGCGCATAGATTGACCACGGCGGGTACGCGACCGGCGTTTGTCGCGCCCATGTGGCGATTTCATGACAGGTTTGCAGAGCGTGGTCGGATGTGACTATTCGGGCTCTTCCGCATAGAGGCCAAGCTCATGCCTGCGCTGGTGGAACCGCGCGACCCGATCAACGATCTCATCACTGGAAACGGCGATCACGAAAGACAAAAGCGTCTCGAGCAAAGCGATGGTCGATACTGACGAAGGGAAGAATTGCGGCGTGTCCGCAGACAGAACAAACCCGTGCTGCGCGTTCAGGATCACCGGGCTGGCCGGGCTGTCCGAGATGCCAACGACGGTCATACCCTGTTGGCGCGCCAGCTTGATCGCCTCGATCACTTCGGTCCGATAGGGGTGGCAGGTAATCGCAATGAGTACGTCCTGTGCATCCGCCCAAGCCAGATCGTCCACGGGGGTCGAGCCGGAACGGGGAATGGCGTGAAACTGCTTCATGCCGGTCGAGGCGAGATAGGTGAAGTTTCGGGCGTTCGAGTTGTTGACCCCGACGCCCAGCGTAAAGATCTGGCGGCAGTTCCAGATATCTTCGGCGGCGGCCTGCAGTTGTTTGGCGTCGATCCTGGCAAAGGTCTCTTCGATATTGCGGATCGCTGCGCCGATCATGTCAGCGTAAAGCCCGCCCAGCTCACCGGATTTGCCGATGTCCTGAAGCCACCGGGCGCGGTCAGGAAATGAGACCGATCCCTGCCGGATCGCCTGTCGGAACGGGGCGCGAAAATCCTCGTAGCCTTCAAAGCCGACTTGCCGGGCCATGCGGACAAAGGTGTTGGGTTTGACATTGGCGGCTTCGGCAATTTCACGCACCGTCGAAACGCCGACATCGGTGGGGTTCTCCAACACATAGCGCGCGGCCTTTTGGGCCTCAGGCGTCAGGGCCTCCCACTCCTCGGTCAGACGGTCGAGAACGATTGATGATACATTTGTGTCATTCATTGTTGACCGTGGTACACTTGTGAAATTAGCCTGTCGAGCAGATTCGCACACCGGGCGCACCAAGATGATCTAAAACGCCGGTATGTGGCCCCCGAAACACCTCTGCCGACCTGCGGCGCATTTGAGGAGACTACTGGATGAGTTTGCCTGACACAATGAAGGCGATGGTGACCATGGGTCACGGCGGGTTGGAGCAGATGGTGCTGCATGAAAACTGGCCCCGCCCGGAGCCCGCTGCGGGTGAGGTGTTGATCAAGGTTGCCGCTTGCGGGCTTAACAACACGGATGTGAACACACGCTCGGGCTGGTACTCCAAGACCGTCACAGATGCGACCACGGGCGGTGCTTTTGAAGAGGTGGGCGAGGATGACCCGACCTGGGGCGGCGCGCCGATTACTTTCCCGCGTATTCAGGGTGCCGACATCTGCGGTGAAATCGTTGCCGTCGGTGCAGGCGTGGATGCAACGCGGATTGGCCAAAGGGTGATCACCGATGGATGGCTGCGCGACCCGGACGATCCCGAAAACATGGACAAAACGGGCTACTACGGGTCCGAGCGGGATGGCGGCTTTGCCGAATACGCAACGACGCTTGCTGTTAACGCGGTGCCGATCACATCCAACTTGTCGGATGCCGAGCTTGCGACCTTTTCCTGTTCCTATTCCACGGCCGAGGGCATGCTGACCCGGGCAAATGTCACGGACAAAGACACGGTTTTGGTTCCGGGGGCCTCAGGCGGCGTCGGAGGGGCGCTTGTGCAACTGGCCAAGCGGCGTGGCGCGCGGGTGATCGCTTTGGCGTCCGAGGCCAAACACGCCGATGTCGCAGCTTTGGGTCCAGACATGATTCTTCCGCGCGCGCCGGAAAACCTGCGCGCAGCGCTGGGAGATGAGAAGATCACCGTGGTGGCCGATGTGGTCGGCGGTCCCTATTGGGCGAAGCTGATCGACATTCTGGAAAGGGGCGGGCGCTATACCTGTTCGGGTGCCATCGCTGGCCCGATGGTCGAGTTTGACCTGCGCACGTTCTACCTGCGCGATCTGACCTTCACAGGTTCTACTGTGATTGACCCGCAGGTCATGCAGAACCTTGTGAAATACATTGAAGCAGGTGAGATCAAACCGGCCTTGGCAGCCACCTATCCGCTTGAGGAGCTGCGCGATGCCCAAGCTGCGTTCATCGCCAAGCAACATACCGGCAATATCGTGGTGATCCCATGACCTTGGATGATGTGCTGCGGGCCGCGCATTTGGTGCATCAAACGCACCCCGATCTCTCCGCCTTTGGCGCGTGGCCGTCGGACCTATCGGCAGTAGAACTTGAATCGAACCACATCCCTGCCGCAGATCAGGTGCGCGAGTTGACCCTCTCGGGCAGTACCGGGACGGAGGCCTTGGTCGAGGCGATCAAGGCGACCGCGCATTTGGCCCAGTGGAAACACACCTACACGGTGGAGGAGGTCGGTGCCGAATTCCTTAGCCGCTATGGCTACTACGAATTGTTCGGCCCGACCGGTCATTTTCATTCAACCCAGCTGCGCGGTTATGTCGGCTATTGGGGGCCGGGTTTGGCTTATGACTGGCACAGCCATGAGGCGGAGGAGCTTTACCTGACGCTGGCTGGGGGTGCTCTGTTCAAAGTCGATGGGGAGGAGGCGTTTGTCGCCGAGGGTCAGACCCGCAGTCATGAAAGCTGGCAAAGCCACGCGATGACCACGACGGATCAGCCGATACTGACCTTTGTGCTTTGGCGTGGCGAAGGGATGGGGGATCTGCCCAGAATGGACGCAGCATGAAGATCAACCGGATCCGCGTGTTTCAGACCGGGCTGCCCTATGTCGGTGGCGCCTATGTCTGGGGCGCGGGGAACGCCATCGAAACGGCCACGGCCTCGGTCGTGGTTATCGACACGGATGCGGGCGTTCAGGGCTGTGGTGAGTTCACGCCCTGCGGCGAGAACTACATGGTCGCGCATTCCGAAGGCGTTGTGGCGCTGGCGCGGCTGGTCGCGCCGCACTTGCTGGGAGAAGATCCGCGTCAGGTTGGCCGGATCGAGCAGTTGATGGACCATCTGGTGCAGGGGCATGGCTACGCGAAGGCTCCGTTCGATGCGGCGTGCTGGGATATCCTCGGGCAGGCCTGCGATCAGCCAGTCTGGATGCTACTGGGTGGAAAGCTGACGGATGGCGCACCCATGTACCGGGTCGCGCCGCAAAAGGCGGTAGATGAGACCGTGGCCGAGATGAATGCCTATCGCGATCAAGGCTACCGGCAGTTTCAGATCAAGGTTGGTGGTGACTGGGCCACCGATATTGACCGTATCCGCAGCACGGTTCCCTTGCTGCAGCCGGGCGAAAAGGCGATGGCGGATGCCAATCAGGGTTGGCGGGTCGACAATGCGATCCGGGTGGCGAGGGCCACGCGAGATCTGGATTTCATCCTCGAACAGCCCTGCCGCACCTATGAGGAATGCCAGCAGGTCCGCCGTGTCGCAGAACAGCCGATGAAGCTGGACGAATGCGTGACTGGTATCCAAATGGCACAACGCATTGTCGCCGATCGAGGGGCCGAGATCTGCTGTCTGAAAATCTCGAACCTCGGTGGGCTCAGCAAGGCGCGGCGGGTGCGGGACTATCTGGTCGAAAACCGCATTCCTGTGGTCAGTGAAGACACCTGGGGAGGTGAGATCACAAGCGCGGTTGTGGCGCATTTTGCGGCTTCGACTCCGCCCGAGTATCTTCAGAACACCACTGACCTGATGAACTACAACACCCGGTCGACCGGAATTGGCGGCCCGGAGTCGCGGAATGGCAAGCTTTATGCCTCGGATACGCCTGGGTTGGGGGTCGTGCCGGATTTCGAAAGCCTCGGCGCACCGGTAGAGGAGTTCTGCCTTTGAGAGACCAAGCCAAAGCAACCCAGATGATCGACGACGCGCGCGTACGAGTGACTCGGTTTGACTTTGCCCCCGGCGCTGAAACCGGCTGGCACCGCCATGCGATGGACTATGTGATCACCGCCATTACCGATTGCCACATGCGTTTGGAATTGCCTGATGGAACGATCAATGAGGTGACAGTGCCTGCCGGAACATCCTACCGCCGGGACCAAGGGGTCGAGCACAATGTGATCAACGCGGGGGACCACTCCATGTCCTTTGTCGAAGTGGAACTGAAATGAAGATCACTCGACTAACGGTTTTTCAGGTCGATCTGCCGCTGGAGCATTCATATTGGCTGTCTGGTGGACGGCTGAAGTTTGAAAATCTCGACGCAACGATTGTGAAGGTGGAAACGGATGTGGGCCTGACGGGATGGGGTGAAGGCACCCCTTGGGGCCACACCTATGTTCCTGCGCACGGGCCGGGTATCCGGGCCGGGATCGAAACCATGGCTCCGTTCATTCTGGGTCTTGATCCCCGCAAGGTGCTGGAGGTTGAGCGCGCGATGGACCTCGCGCTGCCCGGTCACCTCTATGCCAAAAGCCCGATTGATATGGCGTGTTGGGATATCGCCGGGCAGGCGGCGGGCTTGCCCATCGCCGATCTGATGGGCGGAGGTTCCCGCACGCCGCGCCCGATTGCCTCGTCCGTGGGGGCAAAGACCGTTGAAGAAACCCGCGAAGTCATCGAACGCTATCGCAGCCGGGGCTACATCGCGCATTCGGTCAAGATCGGCGGCGATGTAGAGCGCGACATCGCCCGTGTTCGGGATGTGGAAAGCCTCCGCCGACCGGGTGAGATTGTCCTCTATGACGTCAATCGAGGCTGGACCCGGCAACAGGCCCTGAGGGTGATGAGCGCCTGTGAGGACCTGAACGTGATGTTCGAGCAGCCGGGAGAGACGCTGGACGACATCGCAGCGATTTCGGCGAAACATGCGTCACCTGTTTCGGTGGACGAGTCTCTTGTCACCTTGCAGGATGCCGCCCGGATTGCGCGGGATGGATTGGCCGAGATATTCGGGATCAAGCTGAACCGGGTCGGTGGGCTGACCAAGGCCGCGCGGATGCGGGACATCGCGCTAGCCCATGGGATCGACATGTTCGTCATGGCGACCGGAGGGACCGTGCTGGCCGATACCGAAGCGCTGCATCTGGCCGCCACCATCCCCGATGACAATTGCCACGCCGTCTGGGCCTGTCAGGACATGATCACCGTCGACATCGCAGGTGGGCGCGGCCCGCGCAACGTGGACGGCCATCTGCATCTGCCCGACACGCCCGGCCTTGGTGTGCATCCCGACGAAGACGCTCTGGGCGCCCCGGCGGCCGTTTATAGACTCTGATTTTCTTGACGATGGAGATCGCGTGATATGCTCAAGATCAACACTCAATCCGAATGGATCGACCGCGCCAAGGCGGCTCTGCCGGCGGGTGGGTTCGGCAATTTCGACCCTGGCATCATGATCTCACGCGGCGAAGGCAGCCGCGTCTGGGATGAGGATGGGAACGAATACATCGACTACCTGATTGGCTCGGGTCCGATGCTTTTGGGTCATGGCCACCCCGAAGTGCTTGAAGCCGTTATGGAGCAACTGCCCAAGGGCATGACCTTCTTTGCAAATAACAGCAAAGGTGTCGAACTGGCCGAGGCGATCATTGACGCCGTGCCTTGCTGTGAACAGGTGCGTTTTGTCGCCTCGGGCGGCGAGGCGGATATGTACGCGCTTCGTCTGGCCCGCGCCTATACCGGGCGGGACAAGATCCTGAAATTCGAAGGAGGCTATCACGGCATGAGCGCCGAAGCGCAGATGAGCCTCGCCCCCAGCCGCGAGGTGAACTTCCCGCAAGCCGTGCCGGACAGTGCGGGCATCCCGCCAGGCGTTGCCGAACAGATGCTGATCGCGCCTTTCAATGACCTTGAGGCCGTTGAGACTCTGCTGAACGAACACGACGATATCGCCGCGATTATGGCAGAGCCTTTGCAGCGGATCATTCCTCCGATGCCGGGATATCTGCAGGGTCTGCGCGCGCTGTGCGACAAATACAATGTGCTGCTGATCTTTGATGAGATCGTCACCGGATTCCGTCTGGCCTATGGCGGGGCGCAGGAACAGTACGGTGTGACACCCGATATCTGCACGCTGGGTAAAATCACCGGCGGTGGCTTCCCTCTGGCCGCGCTGGGCGCAAGCGCTGAGATCATGAAGCATTTCGACAAATCGCAGGTGGGTGAGGCCGGATGGCTGATGCAGTTGGGCACTCTGTCAGGTAACCCTGTGGCCTCGGTCGCCGGGTTGAAAACGATGGAGATTCTGCGGCGCGAGGGGACATATGAGCAGCTGCGCGCAACAGGCGCGGCCTTGCAGCAGATGCAGGTGGATGAGCTGACCAAAGCGGGCATTCCCCATCAGATCTGCGGCGATGAAACGCTGTTTGACGTCTATTTCACCGAAACACCCTGCCGCGACTACCGCAGCGCGCGGCATGACGACCCCAAACGGAACACGCTCTACAACGATGTCCTTCGGGAGAATGGGATTTTCAAATCTCCGGGCAAACTCTACCCGTCTTTGGCGGTGACCGAGGACGATCTGGAGCAAACGCGCGAAGCGGTGAAACGGGCCGTTGCGGCGCTGGGCTGATCAAAAGAGTGCTGCACAATAGAAAACGGGCCGCTGTCGAAATTGACAGCGACCCGTTCACCTATTGCAGTCTGGGCGTAGCCTCGCCCCCTCGAATACTTGTTAAAACACCAACAATCTGAAAACTTTCGATACTTTCGAGGCTATCCAGTCTTGCAACCGGTATGGCCTATTAATGCCTGTCTTTTCGGAATGCCACAGTGAACAAGTTCACTTTGGCTAAAATTATTTAGGATTTTTTCCAATCGAAGAAACTGGGGCCTGCCTGACGAAGCAGAGTGTCGGCCATTTCCCGGCCCATCTCGGTGGCGTCTTCGATCGCGCCTGTTGTGTTTTCCGCAATAGCCTCGGATCCGTCGGGGCGCAGAACCTCGCCCCGCAGTCGCATTTGGCCGTTCTCGATTTCGCAAAGCCCGGCGATCGGGGTCTCGCAAGACCCGTCCAACCCGGCCAGTAACGCACGCTCCGCTGTCAGACGTTGACCGGTTTCAGCGTGATGAATCGCTTCAAGCAGTTCGGCGGCCCGGCTGTCTGTTTCGCGGCGTTCAATGCCAATCGCGCCTTGTGCGATGGCAGGCAGCATATCGTCGGTCGAAATTGCGGTGGCAGGGACGTCCTCCATCCCCAGTCTGCGGATGCCGGCCATGGCCAGAAAGGTGCATTCGGCCACGCCGTCCGCCAGTTTCTTCAGGCGGGTCTGCACGTTGCCGCGAAATTCGACCACATTCAGGTCCGGGCGGCGGTTCAGCAATTGCGCCCGACGGCGCAGGGATGAGGTGCCGACAACAGCGCCCTCGGGCAGGTCGTGGATCGAGGTGAATTGCGGGGAAATGAACGCATCACGCACATCCTCGCGCGGTAGGAACGTATCCAACACCAGCCCAGCGGGCTGTTCGACGGGCATATCCTTGGTCGAATGGACGGCAATGTCGATATCGCCGCGCAGCATCGCCTCTTCGATTTCCTTGGTGAAGAGGCCTTTGTTGCCGATCTCCTTCAACGGGCGATCCGCGTCGATCATGGCGCGGTTGTCGCCGGTGGTTTTGATCACCACGATCTCAAACGCCTCATCGCTCGACCCAAATGCATTGCGCAGCCTCTGGCGGGTCTCATAAGCTTGTGCCAAAGCCAGCGGAGAGCCTCGGGTGCCAATTTTCAGCGGCGATGCGGGGGTGGGCAGAGTCAGTGTCATGGACACCAGCTTTAGTCGCGTCACATTGCCCTGACAATGGGGGCAGTGCTTGACAAATTGCCACTGAACGCAGACCCGTGGACGAAACGCAAGATTGAGGGCGATGATGGCTGAGACGAAGAAATTGCTGCGGGCACTGGCCGGAGAGGTTCAGGACATTCCGCCGATCTGGATGATGCGTCAGGCCGGGCGGTATCTGCCGGAATATCGCGCAACCCGCGCGCAGGCCGGGGATTTCCTGTCGCTGTGCTACAATCCTGAACTGGCGGCCGAGGTCACGTTGCAGCCCATTCGTCGCTATGGGTTTGACGCCGCGATCCTGTTTGCTGACATCCTTCTGGTTCCTCAAGCGCTGGGTGCGGACTTGTGGTTTGTAACAGGCGAAGGCCCGCGCCTTTCGACGATCACACAGCAATCCGACTTTGACGTGTTGAAGCCGGTTGAGGACATTCATGAGACCCTGTCCCCGGTCTATGAAACTGTGCGTATCCTGTCGAAGGAACTGCCATACGAGACGACGCTGATCGGATTCGCAGGCGCGCCGTGGACTGTCGCGACCTATATGATCGCAGGGCGCGGTACGCCTGATCAGGGTCCTGCGCATGCGCTGCGCGAGGAGAATAACGCCCTGTTCGAGGCTCTGTTGGAGCGGATTACACTGGCGACGATCGAGTATCTGTCGGCTCAGATCGAAGCCGGGGCCGAGGTTGTCAAGATCTTTGACAGCTGGGCCGGGTCGCTGAAAGGCGACGCGTTTCAGAAATACGCGGTTGAACCATGCCGCGTGATCACGCAGGCCATTAAGGCACGCCATCCCGGTATTCCAGTTATTGGCTTCCCGCGTGAAGCGGGCGAGGGCTATGTCGGGTTTGCCAAGGCAACTGGTGTGGATTGTGTGGCGTTGGACAACTCGGTCTCGCCTGACTGGGCGGCGGCGCATGTGCAGGTGGACGGTTGTGTGCAGGGGAACTTGGCCTCGTCCCATATGGTCACGGGCGGTCAGGCGCTGGTGGATGAGACGCGGCGGATTGTTGAGGCGTTCGCCAAAGGACCGCATATCTTCAACCTCGGCCACGGGATTACGCCGGATGCGGATCCTGAGAACGTGCGGTTGATGATCGACACGGTGCGCGGGCGGTAAAAGGAAGGGGGCCAGCCCCCTTCTTGGCCTTCGGCCAATTCATCCCCCGGGATATTTTTAGCCAGATAAAGGGGCGGATCGGTCTTGGCCGGAGAGTTCGTCCAGAATGTCTTGCGTGTGTTCGCCGCGCCCCGGGCTGGGTTTGGCACTCCAGTGCATGGTCGAGAAACGGGGCGCGGCGGCGGCTTGCAAGGTGCCATCCACGGTTTGCCAGGTTTGGCGGGCGGTGTTCATGGGGTGGTTTTGCGCCTCAATCGGGTCAAGGACCGGGGCGACGCAGGCATTGGTTTCGTGAAACAGCGCGGCCCAGTGGTCGCGGGGCTTGGTCAGGAATAGGTCTGTCAGTTTCTTCGTTTGGTCCGGCCAGAGCTTGGGGTTGAATTGCTCCTGCAACTCGGCGTTTTGTGACAGGCCCAGAATGTTCAGGAATTCGGCGTAGAATTTTGGCTCAAGGCATTGGACCGTGACAAAGCCATCATCGGCGCAGCGGTAGGTGCGGCTCCAATGTGGACCGTCGAGCAGGCTTTGGCCGCGCGTTTCTGACAGGTTTCCGGTTTGGCGCATGCTCATCAGAAGGTTCATCATATGCGCCGAGCCATCGTAGATGGCCGCATCGACGACGGTGCCCTGACCGGTGCGATGGGCGTTGAGCAAACCGGCGAGGAGGCCTGTGACCAGATACATCGCCCCGCCGCCAATGTCGCCGACGAGGGTTGCTGGGGTTTGCGGCGGTGTTTCAGGTTGCGCCGCGTACCAGAGAGCGCCTGAAAGGGCGATGTAGTTCAGGTCATGCCCGGCGGTTTTGGACAAAGGGCTGTCCTGTCCCCAGCCGGTCATGCGGCCGTAGACCAGTTTGGGGTTCAGCGCATGGCATATGTCGGGCCCCAGTCCCAGTTTCTCCATCACGCCGGGGCGGAAGCCTTCGATCAGTGCGTCGGCGGTGGTGATGAGTTCCTTGGCGGTGTTCAGGTCGGTTGCATCCTTGAGATCAAGCGCAATGGACCGTTTGCCCCGGTCCAGCACCGAGCGTTCCGGCATGCCGGGTGTCACACTACCGCCCTTGCGATGGATGGTGATCACATCTGCACCGAGATCAGCCAGAAGCATGGCGGCGAAGGGGCCGGGGCCCAAGCCTTCGATCTCGATAATGCGTATTCCGTTCAGCATGGATGTCTCCGGTACATGCAGCGTTCCCCGGACCCTACAGCAATTCTGCGCAGAGCTCTGTGCGAAATTGGCCTGTTCCACCGGGAGGCGAAACGATAGGGTCTCTGCCAGAACGGGGAAACAGGCATGACTAGCATTTTGTCGATCAAGGATTTGCGCAAATCCTATGCGGACGGGTTTGAGGCGCTGAAAGGCGTGTCGCTGGACATCGAGGAAGGCGAAATCCTTGCTCTGCTCGGGCCGAACGGTGCGGGGAAGACAACGCTTATCTCGACCATTTGCGGGATCACCACGCCGACCTCGGGCAGTGTCTCGGTCGGTGGGCACGATATCCAGGCCGAGTTCCGCGCCGCCCGCAAGATGATCGGGCTGGTGCCGCAGGAGATCGCGCTGGAGCCGTTCGAGAAGGTCTATAACACGGTCCGGTTTTCCCGTGGTTTGTTTGGCTATGGCAATGACAGCGTGCGGATCGAAGAGATCCTGCGCAAACTGTCGCTTTGGGATAAACGCAAGAACGCGATCAAAGAACTGTCCGGGGGCATGAAGCGCCGGGTTCTGATCGCCAAGGCTTTGGCCCATGAACCGCGCATTCTGTTTCTGGATGAGCCTACAGCCGGTGTCGATGTCGAGCTGCGCAAGGATATGTGGGAGATCGTCGCCGAGCTGAAGCAGGCGGGCGTCACCATCATTTTGACCACGCATTACATTGAAGAGGCTGAAGCCATCGCCGACCGCGTGGGCGTCATCGACAAAGGTGAGCTGCTGTTGGTGCAGGAAAAGAAAACTTTGATGGCGCAGATGGGCAAGAAGCAGATCGAGGTCATGCTGACCGAGCCGATCTCGGCCATACCGGACGGGTTGGCTGCGCATAATCTGGTTCTGAACGGCAATGGCGATGCGCTGATCTATACCTATGACACCAATGCGGATCGGACGGGTATCACAACACTTCTAAATGATGTGGCCCAATCGGGACTGGTCCTGCGGGATGTGCAGACAAGGCAATCCAGTCTGGAAGAGATCTTCGTCAATCTGGTATCGGGAGAGGCCGCATGAACTGGACCGCCATTGCCGCCATCTACCGGTTTGAGATGGCCCGCTTTTTCCGCACTCTGGCTCAGAGCTTTCTGTCGCCGGTCCTGTCGACCTCGCTGTACTTTGTGGTCTTCGGCACGGCCATCGGCAGCCGGATTCAAGAGGTTGAGGGCGTCTCATACGGGGCATTCATCGTGCCGGGGCTGATCATGTTGTCGGTGGTCATGCTGGCGATCTCGAACGCGTCGTTTGGGATTTATTTTCCCAAGTTTCTGGGCACGATCTATGAATTGCTGTCGGCTCCGGTCAATTTCATCGAGATCGTCATAGGTTACGTAGGCGCGGCGGCAACCAAGGCGCTGTTCGTGGGTCTGGTGATCCTTGCGACCGCGACATTCTTTGTCGACATCCGGATCGAGCATCCGCTGGCGATGGCCACGTTTCTGGTGCTCTCATGCCTCAGTTTTTCGCTTTTGGGGTTCATAATCGGGATATGGGCCAGCAATTTTGAGCAGATGTCGCTGGTGCCGCAGTTGGTTGTCACGCCGCTGATCTTTCTGGGGGGTACGTTCTATTCGATCTCTATGCTTCCGCCGCTGTGGCAGACGATCACTCTGTTCAACCCTGTGGTCTACCTGATTTCCGGCTTCCGCTGGTCGTTCTATGGCCTCGCAGATGTTCCGATCGTGTTCAGCCTGTTGGCCATTGTGGCCTTCACCGTATTGTGCCTTGCGATCATCTGGTGGATTTTCAAAACGGGCTGGCGCATCCGCAGCTAGTGCGTTGCATTTTTGCCCATCGATGTGAGGAAATTGTCTAACGCCGCGTTTTGCGTTCGGCGAGTCCCTTGTTTAGCCGATGGGGGCACTCTACATCGGCACCCATGAAACTCAGCCTGCCTTTTGTCAAAAAACCGCCCGTCGTGGCCATCGTTCGCCTGTCCGGTGCCATAGGCATGGCCGGACGCGGCGCGTTGAATGATACCTCGCTGGCACCTGTGCTGGAGAAGGCCTTTCGCAAAGGTAAGCCCGTGGCCGTCGCGCTCGAGGTCAACTCGCCCGGCGGGTCGCCTGTGCAAAGCTCTCTGATCGGCGCGCGTATCCGGCGGCTGTCGGAAGAGCTTGAGATACCGGTCGTGGCCTTTGTCGAAGACGTTGCGGCCTCGGGCGGGTATTGGCTGGCGGCGGCAGCGGATGAGATTTGGGCCGATGATAGCTCGGTCCTTGGGTCGATCGGGGTGATCTCGGCCGGATTTGGCGCACATGAATTTCTGGTGAAGCAGGGTTTTGAGCGGCGTGTTCACACGGCCGGGAAGTCGAAATCCATGCTCGACCCGTTCCGCCCGGAAAAGGAAGAGGATGTCGCGCGGCTGGAACGCCTGCTGGAAGACATCCACGAGAATTTCATCACCCATGTCAAAACCCGTCGTGGCGACAAGCTGGACGCGGATGCTGATCTGTTCACTGGTGAGATTTGGCTGGCGCGGCGCGCGCAGGAACTGGGTCTGATCGAAGGCATCGCCCATCTGAAACCCAAGATGCAGGAGCGTTTCGGCGACAAGGTGAAGTTTCGCCGCTACGGCGTGCGCAAACCACTTTGGTCACGTTTCGGGGCCGCGCTGGCGCAGGACGCCGTAGCGGGGCTAGAGGAGCGGGCGGCCTTCGCGCGTTTCGGTCTGTAACGTGATCATCAAGATCGTCACTCTGTTTTTGGTCGCCATGGGTGTTTTGGCGATGTTCGGCAAGCTGCGCTTTCCGGGGCAAAACCGCTTGAGTTCTGCCAAATGTCCGCGTTGCGGTCGGTTCAGGATCGGCAAAGGCCCCTGCGCCTGTGAAAAAGGAGGCCGGACATGACGGCATGGCTGCTCTCCGGCCTTGGATTGGTGATCTTGCTGCTGGCAGGTGATGCGCTGGTGCGCGGTGCTGTGAACCTGAGCCTGCGGCTGGGTGTGCCCGCCCTGATCGTCAGTCTGACGATCGTTGCCTTTGGCACGTCGGCACCTGAGTTGCTGATTGCGATCAGCGCGGTGAAGGAGAACGCACCGGGCATCGCCTTGGGTAACGTCGTCGGCTCCAACACGGCGAACATCCTTCTGGTTCTGGGACTGCCTGCCTTGTTGGCGACGCTACACACCAGCGAGTGCGATAGCCGCAAGAACTATGTCTTCATGCTGTTGGCGAGTGTCCTGTTCATCGGCCTGGCCTTCTGCGGGGTGTTCAATTTGATCAGCGGAGCCATTCTGCTGGCCGCGCTTGGGTTGGTGCTGTGGAACGCCTTTCGCGAAGCCAAGGCGCATCGCAAAGCCTGTGCAGATGCAGCCGACGCATGTGCCGAGGACGAAGAGCTGGATGGTCTGGAAGAGGCCGATCCGAACATGCCCTATTGGAAGATCTCGATCTACGTGATCCTTGGCTTGATTGGCCTGCCCATGGGCGCGCATCTGTTGGTCGAAAACGCCACCGAAATCGCCCTGATGTACGGGATCACCGAGACGGTGATCGGTTTGACACTTGTTGCTGTCGGAACCTCTCTGCCTGAACTGGCAACGACCGTTATGGCCGCGCTACGGCGTCAGGCCGATGTGGCGCTGGGCAACGTGATTGGCTCGAACATGTTTAACCTGCTGGCCATCGTAGGCATTGCCACGTGGTTCGGCAACATCCCGGTTGATCCGGAATTCCTTGAGTACGACCTGTGGGTCATGCTGGCCGCATCGTTGCTGCTGATCCCGTTTGTGTTCTTCAAACAGGATATTTCGCGGATCTGGGGTCTGGTGTTGACTTTCCTTTATGCGCTTTATGTCACCACATTGCTGATGTGATCTGACGGAAAGAGGTATCCATGTCCCGAGCGCTAGTAACCGGAGCCGGCATTCGCTTGGGCCGAGCCATGGCCCTGTATCTGGCTGGGCGCGGGTATGATGTTGCTGTCCACTATGCGACCTCGGAACAGCCCGCGGCTGAGACGGTTGCCGAAGTTCAGGCGCTGGGCCGCAAAGCACTGGCGCTGCAGGCCGACCTGCTGGATGAGGCGCAGGTGACCGCCCTGTTGCCCCGCGCGGCTGAGGCTTTGGGCGGGCCGATCACCTGTCTGGTCAACAACGCGTCGGTTTTTGAGTATGACAATATCCATACGGCCACGCGCAAAAGCTGGGACCGGCATCTCGACAGCAATCTGCGCGCGCCTTTCGTTCTGACTCAGGCCATGGCCGAACAGGGCTTGCAGCCCGATACAGATGCGCAGGGAGAGCCGCAGGCTTCCGGCTTGATCGTCAACATGGTCGATATGCGGGTGCGGAAACTGACCCCTGAATTCATGAGCTACACCATCGCCAAGATGGGCCTATGGGCGCTGACGCGCACGGCTGCCCAAGCGCTGACACCCGCAATCCGCGTCAACGCAATCGGTCCCGGACCGACCATGCAGGGACATCGTCAGAGCGAACAGCACTTCAAAACCCAGCGCGCCAACACAGTGCTGGAGCGGGGCTCGAACCCGTCAGATATCACCGCAGCACTGGGCTATTTTCTGGACGCGCATGCTGTCACTGGGCAGCTTTTGTGCGTGGATGGTGGGCAGCATTTGGGATGGCAAACGCCGGATGTGCTGGGCGTAGAATAAGTAAATCCGCTGCAAGTTTTGCACCGCTCTCTTTTGCGTTACTTAGCCGTTACAAAAACGTCTTATTTTTCATACACTTGCTAAGCGTGTAAAAAAATATCAATAAAAAACAATCGCTTAAGTATATGCCTGTTTTTTGTGCAAATTGACGAACAAGCAAGGAAACAAGGAAGATTCTACGCTCACGGAAACTTATCTTCATACTTATCCACAGAAACCGTGGATTTGTTTTCTCTTGAACTGAAGCGCCCAAGATTGCAGCCATAGACAGAGAATCATATCTCAGGCCCATGACGACCCAGGACGAATCGACACCCGAGCTTCAGCCCACCGGCTATGCCTGCATTCAGCGCTATGTGAAAACGCTGGACAGCTCGCCCGGTGTGTACCGGATGTTGGATGCGGACAGTCGGGTTTTGTATGTGGGCAAGGCGCGGAACCTTAAGGCGCGGGTGTCGAACTACACGCGCCCGGGGCATTCGGGCCGCATCGAGAAGATGATCGCCTCGACCGCCTCGATGATGTTCCTGACCACAAGGACCGAGACCGAGGCGCTACTGCTGGAGCAGAACCTGATCAAGCAGCTGAAGCCTAAGTACAACGTGCTGCTGCGAGACGACAAAAGCTTTCCGAATATTCTGGTCGCCAAGGACCACGGCTTTCCGCAGATCAAGAAACATCGCGGGGCGAAGAAAGAGAAAGGCGCCTATTTCGGCCCCTTCGCCAGCGCGGGTGCGGTGAACCGGACGCTGAACCAGCTGCAAAAGGCGTTCCTGCTGCGCAATTGCTCGGATTCCATGTTCGACAGCCGCACGCGCCCCTGTCTTCTCTATCAGATCAAGCGGTGTTCGGGGCCATGCGTCGGGCTGATCTCGGAAGCCGACTATCGTGAAAGCGTCAAGGATGCCGAACGCTTCCTCTCGGGCCGGTCCACCAAGGTGCAAGAGGAACTAGCGGAACAGATGATGGCCGCCTCCGAGGCTATGGAGTTCGAACGTGCTGCCGGTCTGCGGGATCGTATCCGGGCGCTGACGCAGGTGCAGACCAGCCAAGGCATTAACCCGCGCGGCGTGACCGAGGCGGATGTGATTGGCCTCTATATGGACAGCGGGCAGGCCTGTGTGCAGGTGTTCTTCATCCGCGCGAACCAGAACTGGGGGAACAAGGATTTCTACCCTCGCGTCGGCACGGATGTGTCCCCGGCTGAGGTGATGGAGGCGTTCCTCGGCCAGTTCTACGACAACAAGGAACCACCGCGTCAGTTGATCCTGTCGGACGGGATCGAAAACGCTGACCTGATGGAGCAAGCGCTGACTGAAAAAGCCGGACGCAAGGTGGAAATCCTCGTGCCCCAGCGCGGTGAGAAACAGGAACTGGTCGCTGGTGCCCTACGCAACGCGCGTGAATCTCTGGCTCGCCGCATGTCGGAAAGCGCCACACAGGCCAAACTGCTGCGCGGTGTGGCTGACGCGTTTGATCTGGATAACCCGCCGGGTCGAATTGAGGTCTATGACAACTCGCATATTCAGGGCACCAATGCGGTCGGCGGCATGATCGTCGCTGGCCCCGAGGGCTTCATGAAAAACGCCTATCGCAAGTTCAACATTCGCGGCGATGACCTCACGCCCGGTGATGACTTCGGGATGATGAAAGAGGTTCTGACCCGCCGCTTCACCCGCCTGCAAAAAGAAGACCCGGATCGTGAAAAGGGCATGTGGCCCGATCTCCTGCTGATCGATGGCGGGGCCGGGCAGGTGAGTGCCGTGCATCAGATCATGGTCGAGCATGGCGTTGAAGATATCCCGATGGTCGGCGTCGCCAAGGGTGTTGATCGGGATCACGGCAAAGAGGAATTCCACCGCATCGGTCAGCGTGCATTTGCCCTGAAACGCAACGACCCTGTGCTGTATTTCATTCAGCGCCTGCGGGATGAGGCTCACCGGTTCGCAATCGGTACCCACCGCGCGAAACGGGCCAAGGCTGTGGGCGCGACGCCACTGGATGAGATCCCCGGTGTAGGGGCCGCTCGCAAACGTGCTCTGCTCACTCATTTCGGAAGTGCCAAGGCGGTCAGCCGGGCCAATCTGGCGGATCTGAAAGCGGTCGAAGGGATCTCGGCCGGGTTGGCGCAGAAAGTCTATGATTTCTTCCACGACAAGGGCTAGGCCTTGCGGCCGCGCCACAGGATATACAGCCCCGAGGCCACGATCAGCGCGCTGCCGATCCACATGGTCTGATCCAGCGTTTCGCCAAATATCACTACGCCCAGCCCGACGCCAAACAGCAGGCGGGAATAGCGGAACGGCGTAACGGCCGAGACCTCACCAGTTCGCATGGCTTTCATGAGCGAGGCATAGGCGGCAGTGCCCATCAGGATCGCTCCGCCAACGTGCAGGCTTGCGTTCAGGTCTAGCGGAGCCATCGGCACCCCTTCCCAGAACTGATAGGCCAGACCAGCCACGATGATGCAGAGGAAGCCGTAAAAGCCCAGAACCTCGGTCCCCAGCGTCGCGGGTGCGGCGCGGCTGGCCAGATCGCGCCCGGCAAAGCCCAGCATGCCCAGGACGGCCAGGATCGACAGGGCCGAGAAGCTGTCTCCGGTCGGTTGAATGATGACCACGACGCCAATCAGACCGACCAGAATCGCGCTCCACCGTCGCCAACCGACGGTTTCGCCGAAAAACAGCGCGGCACCTGCCACCACGACCAAAGGTGTCGCCTGCAGGATCACGGTTGCCGCTGACAGAGGCGTCAGCGTGATCGCCAGCACGTAGAACATCCGCCCCAGGATCTCGAAGAGAACGCGCACCTTCATGGGCCGTGACAGCACATCCCGATGCAACAAGCTGGCGCCACGCAGCAGGGCGACGGCGGCAAAGATGATCGCGCCACCGGCACCGAACAGGATCAGGATCTGCCAGATCGGCATATGCGCCGAGGCCCCTTTCAACAGCGCATCCTCGAGCGCGAACAGTGCCATGCCCGCGATCATCCACGCGCTTCCGATCAGGTTTGATCGGGGGTCGGTTCGAATATGTGCGGTCATGGTCTTCCGTCGCTGCTGGGCCGTGCGCCAATCTGACCGCAAAGCTGCCCCGGGCCAAGCTGTATCTGCCCGAGAGTTCCTGGTTGCGACCCTTTGACTTTTTGCCCCACAACCCTCTGTGAACGGGTCAGTTTTTCATTTGTCTGTCTTTTCTGTCCTTGGGCGGCGATGTAGTGTCGGTTCATGAAGTGGAACTTGCCCAATATTCTGACCTTGCTCCGCCTGCTGGCCGCGCCCGGTCTGGCTGTGATGTTTTTGTATTTCACCCGCCCCTATGCCGACTGGTTCGCCCTGATCCTGTTCATGTCCGCCGCGATCACCGACTGGTTTGATGGCTATCTCGCGCGGGCTTGGAAGCAGGAAACCAAAATGGGCGCGATGCTGGACCCGATTGCCGACAAGGCGATGGTCGTGATCGCGCTGATGATCCTCGTTGGATATTCGACCGAGCATTGGACCCCGTGGCTGGTACTGCCCGCTACCGTGATCCTGTTTCGCGAAGTGTTCGTCTCGGGCCTGCGTGAATATCTGGGTGATGTTGCCGGAACGCTCAAGGTGACGAAGCTGGCAAAGTGGAAGACGACGGCCCAGATGTTTGCCATCGCCATTCTGTTCTCGCAGGGGATTTTTGAGCACAACTTCGTCATGGCCACCTTCGGCATGGATCCCACGATCATAGATCAGGTCTTGACCGGAGAGGCTGAGGACTTCAACAACATCCGCTGGCACCTTGAGGGAATGTTCTGGTCAGGGCGCATTGGCCTGTGGCTGCTGTGGATTGCCGCCACGCTGACATTGATCAGCGGCTATGACTACCTACGTAAAGCCATGCCGCATCTGAAGGAGAGCTAACCGATGGACGTGCTGTATTTCGCTTGGGTTCGCGAACGCATCGGCCTGCCGAAAGAAAAGGTCGAAACGCAAGCTGCGACCGTGTCTGATCTGGTAGCTGAACTCAGCGCGCGCGAGGATCGCTATGCCGCGGCCTTTGCAGATCTCTCAGCGCTTCGGGTGGCATTGGATCAGGAGCTGTCCGACTTTGACGCCCCCTTGGCCGGTGTGCGTGAGGTTGCGTTCTTCCCGCCGATGACGGGCGGCTGAGATGCGGATCGTGGTTCAGGAAGAGGCGTTTGATCTGGGGGCCGAGGCCAATGCCTTTGCCGCTGGTGATGACGCCAACGGGGCGATCGTGACTTTTACGGGTGTCGTGCGCGATCTGGCCTCGGGCGATCTGGATGTGATGGAGATCGAACATTATCCCGGCATGACCGAACGCGCTCTGACAAAGATCGCGGAAGAGGCCAAGGAGCGTTGGTCTTTGGGTGATGTTCTGGTGATCCACCGCCACGGCAGGCTGGCTCCGGGCGACCGGATCATGATGGTCGCGACAGCCGCACCGCATCGCAAGGATGCGTTTGAAGCGGCAGAATATCTGATGGACTACCTGAAATCCCGCGCACCGTTCTGGAAGAAAGAGATCACCAATTCAGTTGCCGAATGGGTGGCCGCGAAGGACGAAGACGAAGACGCCCTGACGCGGTGGTAGAGGTCGGCTCCGGCACCCGTTTCCAAGTGCCGGGCCAAATGGAATAGCTTAGCTATTCTGCTCCGTATTGCAGGTCCGCGCCGCCTCGATCGCTTTCAAGGTGCCATCAAGACTTACGGTAAATCCGCTCTCTTTTTCCGGGAAGACTGTCATATCGTACTTTTTCATGACGTCCTCAACGAATTGCGGGTTGTTGGCCAGAATGTAGCCTCCTGTATACCCTTCCGCGAGATGCTTGGTCTTCTTGTAGGCTTTGGCTTCGTAGACATTGCCGTCCAGCGACAGGATAATGTCTTCCTTTTTGCCTTTTAGGCCAATGTCATTCTGAGTGAAGACACCAAGGTATCCCATTTCCTGATCCTTGGTCAGGCCCATCTGTACGACGTTGTTATTTTCGTCAACACGCTCAATGAGGCATGAGCCGCGGGTATCATCGACATAGATAGTCCAGCCGGATTCCTCACCCCATTTCGAAAACGTGTCATTCTCGGACGGGATAACATCACTTGAGGCGAAGGCGGCAGTTGCGCCAAATGCGGCAAGGGTAGCGGCGGTCTTCAAAGTAACTTGGAAATTCATGATAGACTCCAGTTTTACAGAAAAAGGACAGTTCTGTGTGCAGGCAAAAACACACTCATTCATTATGTTGAATTTGTTGAAAAACTAAAGAAACCGGAGTCAGACCGGCTAAAATCCGCCGACCCAAGCCGCGCAGGCGCTTCGGGTTTAACCGGGATACGAAGACTCTGCCGCGCTTTCAGCAGACTTGGGACGTTCGTGTTGCCGGATGACTCAGGTAAAATCCGAACCGCCATCACTAACTTCGACGGCGGCGCATGCTCCCGTGTCGTCGTCTGAACGGAGCGCGAGACAAAAGACCCGGCGGGTCTTACTAGTCCGCGTTGTTGATGCGTCCGCGCATTTCTTCGGCCTCTTGCCGGGCGGCGCGGAGGCCGTCCATGGCAGCGGCCAGTTCTGCCTCGGTTTGGGTCAGCTGGTTGGTCAGCTCGGCCTCGCGCTGCTGCAGATAGGTGATGGCCTGATCGCGGGTTTCCTCGGCCTCGTGCAGTTCCTGGCTCATACGGTCCAGATCGGCGACGTCACTTTGGCGCACGCGGGACAGGCGATGGGCCAGCCAGTTGGCAAACCATCCCATGCAGAAAGCCGCGAACAGGATGACGGCGGTGGCGATGATGAATTCTACTCTGTTCAACTTACTGGTCCTCTGCTTCCGCATCCGGCGCGGTCGTCTCGGTCTGGTCTTCTGATGCGGACGTCTCGGTCTCGTCTTCCGCCCCGGTCTCAAGCGCCTCGAGGCCGGTTTCCGAGGCCTCGGTGGGTTCCGGCCGGATCAGGCGGAACTCAATCCGGCGGTTTTCTTCGCGGCCCTCTTCGGTGTCATTGTCGGCGATTGGCTGTGTTTCGCCATAGCCGACGGCCGTATAGCTTGAGGTCGGAATGCGCCGTCCGCGTAACTCGTTCAGGATCGACTGCGCCCGCGCTTGGCTGAGCTGCTGGTTCATCTCTTCACGGCCCTGGCTGTCGGTATGGCCCTGAATCTCCATCCGGATCGGGCCGCAATCACGCAAGATATCGGCGATCTGATTGACCGTATCGCGCGACTCCGCAGCAATCGTGGCCGAGCCCGGCTCGAACGCGATTTTGCTGGTGGCCTGAATTTCAGCGATACCTTCTTCACAAAGTTCAGGATCGGGCAGGGCGTCTTCGGGTTCGGGCGGGGCGACATAGGTGATAGACAAGGTGAAGTTCTGCGCATCGCCCAGCTTGTCCGAAAGCAGACCGGCGATCCGGGCCTTGGCTTCTTCATCATGGCTGATGCCGTTCAGGTCGACCAACTCGGGCGTTACAGTCAATGCACCGTTATGCAGTTGGGACAGGGCCTCAAGCCCGGCCAGAACACGTACGGGCCAGTCCATCGGCAAATCCGAGGTGATACGGGTCGCGGTATAGACATTGTCGGACCCAAACGCCGCGCGGGCATAGCTGTCGACCATGTCGCGCAGAACTTCATCACCGACGCGGCCGCGCAATTGGATCAGACCCTCGGGGCTGCGGGTGGCAGAGAACTCGACGGGTCCGGTTTCATCCGCGACCTCGGGTTCGGGCAGCACGGCATGCAGGGCGAACACCTCGGGCAACGCGTTTTCCAGCTCACCCACGACGCGGTCGAACAGCGCCGGGTTCGTGCCTTGAGCTGCGACCAGAGTGATATCCGCATCCGACATTGTCACCGATCCTTGCCCAATTTCGGCAAGCGCGTTGATGCTCTGTTCTGCGGCTTCCGCCCAGCGGGGGGAGGGTACACCCAGACCAATGGTGCAGAAGGAGGGTCCGGCAAGACCGGCTTCCTCCGCCGCTGCGATGATCTGATCGCGGGCGTCTTCATCCTGGGCGGAGCATGCGTCGAACTGGCCTCCGGCCTCGTCAATCAGGTAGCGCAAGGTAAAGGGCGTGATCACCGGACGCGGGGCTGATATGGATAGACCAATCCGCACGCTTGGCGGCGCGGCGCGGGTCAGATCTTGCTCCAACCTGTCTTTTTCCTGCTGGCTGTTGGCAATCGCAGTGATCCGGACAAGGCCGGGGCTGGCCGAGATCTTGGCGCGGGGCAGGTCGGACAGGGCCAGCACGGCATAGGCCAGCGCATCGTCCCAGCCATCGGGTTTTGGGTAGTCGGCTGTCTCAACCAGGTCCGAGACGGTATGGTCGCCGTCCAGCGCCTGTAACCCGTCCATAAGGGACTCACGGTCCTCGCTGGCCGGGATCAGGCCGATCACCGAGACACCGCTATCATTGCGCAAGATTTCCACGGAAAACCTGGGGGCGGCCAGCTCCGAGGTGGCGGCCACGTCCATCTCGTCAATGACGCGAGAGGTATCGACCTCGGTCCCAGCAGCGGTCAGGGCATTGAAGCGGATCGCCTCATCCGGCGCGGTGCCTGTGAGGATGACGCGCAGACCGTCGGATTCGACCTCGGCCCAGTTGTGACCTTTCAGGTCCAGCGCGCGTCGGACGGCGAATTCCGAGGCGTCTTCGACCTTTGTCACGGCAAAGCCCGCAGCCAAAAGGGACAGGCCGGCAGAGACGAGAAAGATCAGGCAAACAGCTACAAAATAGGGCAGACGCATATGCGGGCTTCAGACTCCTCGGGCGTTTGGGCGGGGTTGTACAGGCCCCGGCGCGCAGGTGCAATCAGAGCAGCAGCGCGACGCAGAGGAAGATCAGCGGAATTAGGCCGGTATCCCGGTTCGACCGGAAAAGCATCAGCAATTTGGCATTGTCCTCGATGTTCAGATTGCGCAGCTGCCATAGCATATGCCAGCCCATGGCCCATGGTCCGCCCAACGCAATCGTGACAATCCAGAACGGTGAATCCGGCACGCCAGCATCAATGATTGCCAATCCCATCAGCGAGATTGTGGCGATTAGAAAATACTTCAGCCATCTAGCCGTATCCGCCCCGAACAAACGCGCGGTGGATTTGATACCGATCAGCGCGTCGTCCTCGGTATCCTGATGCGCATAAATCGTGTCGTAGAACAGCGTCCACGCGATACCCGCCAGATACAGCATCACCGCAGGCCAGCCCAGCGATCCGGTATGGGCCACCCAGGCCAGCAGCGCGCCCCAGTTGAAGGCCAGTCCCAGAAACACCTGCGGCCACCACGTAAACCGTTTCGCAAAGGGATAGAGGGCAACTGGCACTAGCGACAGAACGCCCATGAAGATAGCGCCTGTATTGAAGCTGAGCAGAATCCCGAGCGATATCAGCGCCTGCAGACCCATCCAGATCACGGCTTGCCGCACACTGACCTGACCCGAGGGGATCGGGCGGGATTTTGTGCGTTCGACCTGCGCGTCGAAATGGCGGTCGGTGATGTCGTTCCACGTGCATCCCGCACCGCGCATCAAAAAGGCCCCAATGGCACAGCCTACCGCAATCCATGCATCCTCCAGCCGCGGCGTGCCATCGCTGAGGATCGCCAGCGCCAACCCCCACCAGCAGGGGATCAGCAAAAGCCACGTTCCGATCGGCCGGTCCGCCCGGCTCAGCCGCAGGTAGGGGCGGGAGAAGGCGGGCGCGCGGGTGTCTACCCAATTGCCGGTGACAGCATCAGCGACCTGACCGTCTGGTGTTGGAGCATTGCCTTGCATATGTAGGGTCTCATGAGTGCGAAGATCAGACTGTATGTAGAGCAGCCCTTGGGTCAGGGGCAATCGGTTCCTTTGACGCGTGAGCAGGCGCATTACCTGTTCGGCGTGATGCGGCAATCCGTTCGCGCGCAGATTGCGCTGTTCAACGGCCGTGATGGGGAATGGCTGGCCGAAGTCTCTGAGGCGGGCAAGCGCGGCGGCGTTCTGTCCTGCCTGCAGCAGACCAAGCCTTTGCAATTGCCCCCGGATTTGTGGTTCCTGTTTGCGCCGATTAAAAAGGCGCGTACGGATTTCATTGTCGAGAAAGCCGCAGAAATGGGGGCCGCGCGCATTCTACCGGTGCAGACAGAGTACACAAACTCCGAGCGTATCCGGCAGGACCGGCTCCAGGCGCACGCGGTCGAGGCCGCCGAACAATGCGGCGGTACCTTTGTTCCCGAAGTCGCGGATCTGCAAAAACTGGACCGCGTGCTGGATACTTGGCCTCAGGAACGGCATTTGATGTTCTGCAATGAGGCCGAGGTCGGTTCAGCCCTGCGGCTGGCCGCGCAAGAGAAAGGCCAACCATGGGCCATTCTGATTGGCCCCGAGGGCGGGTTTTCGGACCAAGAACGCACCCGATTGGCCGCGTCGCCCTTTGCGCACGTGGTTAGCCTCGGCCCGCGAATCCTGCGCGCTGATACGGCCGCGGTGGCAGCGCTAACCATGTGGCAGCAGGCGCTGGGTGATTGGTTTTAGCCCAAGTTTAGTTGCGGCGATTTTTTGGCATTTTGAACAATGGGTCCAGTCAGGTGAAATTGTACCTAAATGAAGTGCAATCCAATGAAAAACCGACGTTAGAAGAGTTCTCATTCTGAAACCGTTTTCATGCGTTTAGAGGCAGCTGTCAAAACGAAATCAATCACATGAAAGTACGAAGACTTCCATCACGCGCCAAGCCCTTGAAAGTAAATTGCCTCTTCGAGGTCCGAAAAGCATCAAAAAGTTGACTAAATTTTAATTTCTCTATTTCTTGATTTAATGTGAAATTAACAAGTGAAGTGGACGCCACAGGTCGTCATGAAAAACGCGCTGATAGATTTCGTTGATGCTTTGGCCGGACTCACCTCCGCAGAAGACCGATGGAATGAAGCTGTCGCGCAATCTCAAAAGCAGGGTATTGAGGCGATCCTGGTCGGTGAGGCCGACGGGATCAAAAAGCAGATCTTCTGGATGAACACCAACATGCCAGAAGACTGGATCACGGAGTATCTCGAAGAAGACTACATGTCGGTGGACGCCATGCTTGAGAATTTGGCCTGGCAGAACGAATACCACATTGTTGAATCCGGCCAGATGAAACGCATGGATGCGCGATCTGACAAGGAATACGCCCTGGATCACGGGTTGAAATCTGCCGGGCTGGCCTCATTGATCGGTTCCCGTTTTGGAGAACCTGGACGGCGCGGTGTCTATGTGACGCTGTGTTCCGGCGACACAATGCAAGCTGCGCATGACAACAGTGCTGTCGATTTGACGATGCTGGCGGCTTTGCTGGCCACTTCCATTACCGAACCCATTCACTCACCAGCCAATCTAAAGTTGAAAGCAATGACTCAGGTCCTTTCGCAACGTCAGCAAGAAGTATTGGAGTTGCTGGCCAGTGGGTGTCAGACGGCCCGCATCGCCGAACGTCTCAACATCAGCGAAGCGGCTGTGAACAAGCATTTCTCACTGGCGCGCAAGGCGTTGGGGGCGTCGACCCGTGAACAGGCGCTCGCCATAGCTTTGAAAGAAAACCTAATTAACCTGTGAAGGTATAAATATCTCTACCTTGGGCGAACGCCGCCTGTTTCCTAGAGTGAGGTAGCAAATTTTCGCCGACGAATAGTCGGGGTCCGTTTTTGGCCTCGCTTTACCAGTATTTTCGATGGAGCCACCTCTCACATGAATATGCAGTCGCAACTGACAGGCCGCCTGGCCCGCACGCCTTCGTTCTCCCTATCTACTGTTGAGCTGCGCGGTGTCTCAGCCGAATTCGATCAGTCTATCAAAGCGCTGCCAGAGACATTGGCGCAACCTGTGCGGGTTCCCACCGACACCAAAGGGCGGGGCGACTTTCTTAAGCAACTGGCGGCCAAATCCGCTGCCAAGCTGGCCGCTGGTAGTACCGCGCTAGTCCTTGTTTTGTTGAGTGCAGAGTCTGCCCAAGCGCAGTCTTCGGAGGTGTCTCTGCGCACGTTGGATGGGGTGAAGTCCATCGAGGTTCTGCCCGATGGCACCGCCGAGGTCACATTGGAAAACGGAGCCGTCATGCGCCTGCCTGCGGGTAGCTTCACCGTGTCTGGCAGCGAGGTTCTGGTCTCTGAGGCAGTTGCGCTGCAGATGACAGAAGCCGCAGCCGCGGGCGGAGGTGTGTCCGGAGGAACGTTGGCTGCCGTGGGTGGTGGGCTTGCCTTGGCCGGAGCCGCCGGTGGTGGCGGAGGCGGCGGTGGCAGCAGCGATGGGGGTGGCTCGGGATCGACGACCGCCCCTACCACGGGCACGGTTGTTGATGGCTATCTGGTCAACGCCACCGTCTTTCAGGATTTAAACGGCAACGCGATTTTTGACGCGGGTGAGCCGAATACGACCACCGATGCGCAGGGCAACTATTCGATTACCTTGGATCCCTCCAACCCGACTGCCAAGATTGTGTCGATTGGCGGTACGGATTCCTCGACGGGCCAGGCGTTCACAGGCACTCTGACGGCCCCGGCGGGTTCAACCGTCATCACCCCGCTGACCACACTTGTACAAAGTCTTGTCGAAGCGAGCGCCGATAGCGACACGCCGTTGACTACAGCCGAAGCGAATGAGCAACTGGCTGCCGCGCTGGGTCTGGGCAGCGGTACCAACCTGTTGGAGCTTGACCCAGTCGAACAGATTGAAAATGCCAGCGACCCCTCGGATGCCGCAGCGTTTGCAGCGGCGGCTCAGGTTGCCGCAATCATCTCGGCGGCGGCTGCAACGCAGGATGACGCCGAAGGCAGTTCGGACGCCTCCGAGGCCGTGGCCGCATCGCTCGCACAACAGTTGCTGGACGCGGCAGCTGGTCCCGGGGATCCTGATCCGTCGGCGGTTTTGAGCGACGCAGATGCGATTGCGGAAGCGTTGGAAGAGGCTGAGGTTGAAGCGGGCGAGGCCAGCGCGATTGCGAATAGTGTTCAGGCCCTGAACGAGAATATTGATGAAGCAGTAGAGAATGCGGATCCCGGCGATCTTGACGCCTTGCAAAACGAGATCGTCGCCAACCAGGAAGTTGCGCAGGGTACACTGGTCGATCTAGTTGAATCGGGTGATATCGCCACGACTGATCCTGCAGATCTTGCCGATGAGGCGGACAATATCGTTCCGCTGGAACCGGTTGTCCTGTCTGAGGACTTCTTGAGTACCTACGGCCCGTCAAACTTAGATAGCGCTCCGGTCATGTCGGGCACCGGTCGCCCTGGCAGCATCGTTCGTGTGACCTTCAGCGATGGCGATGATGCGACACCTGACGCCAGCCAGACCACGACGGTTGATGGCGCTGGCAATTGGTTGTTCACTTTCGACGCCGCTGATTTCCCCGCTGTAAGTGGGGCTTACACGGTTGAGGTTGCGGCCGCGCCCTCTGGGTCGTCTGTGTTCACCGTTCCGGCCGTCTCGGGTGGCAGCTTTGATGTTGATCTGACACCACCGGCTGCACCTGTCTTGGGCACGGTGTCCAGCGATGACGCTCTGGCATTGGAGGAACGAGAGTCGGATCTGACGGTTTCAGGCACGGCCGAGGTGGGCGCCACTGTTGCCTTGACGATCAGCGGGGTCACTCTGACGGACAACGCCGCCGCCGATGGTTCGTTCAGCGTCACGTTCGATGCAAGCGACATCCCGGATGGCGACTTTACCATCACAGCCGAGGCGACTGACAGCCTGGGCAACACTAGTGACGCTTCTGATCGTGACATCACGGTAGAGCCTGAGGCGAATCTGGACCCGACCATTGATCCGGTCTCGGGCACGCTGGGGTCTGCGGAACTGGCATCGGGCCTCACAGTCACCGGCACAGGCCGTGCGGGCAGCACGATCACCGTGTCCATCGACGGCGCGGATCAGAATGCAACCGTCAGCGGCGACGGCACGTGGAGCGTGACATTTGTCGAAGATGATCTGCCTGACGCGAGTGGTGACTATTCTGTTTCTGCGGTAGCGACCTTGCCGCCGACCTCGTTCACCAGTGGTTCGGTTGATGGCGGAGGGTTCTCTGTCGACCTGACAGCCCCCGATGTACCGGTGATTGACACCATCGCAGGCAACAACGCGCTGGAGCTTGAGGAGCAGGGCACAGAACTGACCATCACCGGCACTGCCGAGGCAGGCGCGACGGTTGAGGTCACTCTCAACGGCGCGGTTGAAACGGTTGTTGCGGATGCGGGTGGCGCGTTCTCGGTCACTTTTGATGCGGCGGATGCGCCCGGAGACGACTTCTCGGTCAGTGCCACGGCGACGGACGCGCTGGGCAATGAAAGCAGCGCGGCCACACAACCCATCACGGTCGAGCCGGTCTCGGCCCTGACCCCAACAATCACGCCGGTCTCGGGCACGTTTGGCCCGACCGAACTGGCCGCGGGGCTGGTGGTGTCCGGTACGGGCCGCGTGGGCAGCACCGTGACCGTGGACATTGACGGCGTCACGCAGGACGCAACCGTTGATGGTGACGGCAACTGGACAACCACCTTTGCAGAGGCCGATTTGCCGGACGCGACGGGGGACTATTCGGTCTCTGCTACGGCAACCTTGGCGGGCACATCCTTCTCCAGCGGTTCGGTCCCGGGCGGTGGGTTCTCGGTCGATCTGGACGCTGCAGCTGCGCCTGTTCTGGATGCGGTCGCGGGCAATAATGCGATCGAATTGGAGGAAAGCGGCGCGGACCTGACGGTGACCGGCACCACCGATGAAGGCGCGACGGTTGAGGTCACAATCGGGGGCGTCACCTTGACAGACGTGGCCGGTGTGGGGGGCGTGTTCAGCGTCACCTTCGATGCCGCTGACGTTCCGAACTCGGACTTCTCCATCAGCGCTGTAGCGTCGGATGATCTGGGCAATACCAGCGCCTCGGCAACGCAGGCGATCTCGGTCGAGCCGGTCTCGGACCTTACCCCGACCGTTGATCCGGTCTCGGGCGTCTTGGGTGCGGACGATTTGGCATCCGGCCTGACGGTCACTGGGACAGGCCGCGCCGGCAGCACGGTCACGGTGACGATTGATGCTGAGGATCAGGAGGCCGTCGTGGACGGCGACGGCAACTGGAGCGTGACGTTCGGCGAGGCAGACCTGCCTGCGACGACGGGCGACTACGCGGTGTCTGCCGTGGCGACCTTGCCACCGACAGCATTCACCAGCACGTCGGTTGATGGCGGCGGGTTCTCGGTCGATGTGACCGCACCTGATGCTCCGTTGATTGACAGTGTCGCGGGCAACAACGCGCTGGAACTTGAAGAACAGGACGCAGACCTGACCATCACCGGCACCGCTGAGGCGGGCGCGACCGTTGAGGTCGAGATTGATGGGGTCGTGGAAACCACAGTCGCCGACGATGGTGGCGTGTTCTCCGTGACTTTTGACGCGGCCGATGTGCCGAACGCGGGTTTCTCGATCAGCGCAACGGCCACGGATGCGGCAGGCAATACTGGTGCCGAGGCCACTCAGGCCGTGACGGTTGAACCGGTTTCGAACTTGACGCCCACAATCACCCCGGTCTCGGGCACGTTTGGCCCGACCGAACTGGCCGCCGGGCTGGTGGTTTCCGGCATGGGCCGTTTGGGCAGCACGGTCACCGTAACGATTGATGGTCAGGATCAGCAGGCCGTCGTTGCCCCCGATGGCAGCTGGAGCGTCACCTTCGCTGAGGCAGACCTGCCGGATGCCAGCGGTGACTATTCGGTGTCCGCGGTGGCGACCCTGCCGCTGACCTCCCTGTCCAGTGGATCGGTTGATGGTGGAGGGTTCTCGGTTGATGTGACAGCACCTGACGCACCGACTTTGGATACAATTGCCGGAGACGACTTTATCGACCCGTCCGAGCAAGCCGATGATCTCGTCATCTCGGGCACGGCTGAGGCGTTCAGCACCGTCACCGTCTCGATCGGTGCGGAATCCCAGCAGGCAACTGCTGACGTGAATGGTGATTTCTCGGTCACTTTCGCCGCGGCGGATGTGCCGACATCGAATTTCCAGGTGACTGCGGTCGCCGAAGATGCGCTGGGCAATGCCAGCGCGGCAACAGATCGGTCGGTACTCGTGGGTGCGGTTGGTCAGACGATCACCGGCACCAGCGGCGATGATGAGTTGTCGGGCACACCCGGTGACGACACTATCAACCCCGAAGGCAATGATGGTGAGGCCGGTGGTCTCGATATCATCAACGGCTCTCTGGGAGATGATGAGATCGACCTGAGCACATCCGGCGGCACCAGCTTTGTTGAGCTGAACTACGCCGCGCTGGACGGCCCGATCAACGTGACACTGGACTATGCTAACAACACAGGCTCGGTGGATAAAGGTGCGGATGGTACCGACACGCTGATCAGCCCGGAAACTCCGGGCGAGGCGTTCGGGATCGGCCTTGTTGGGACGCAGGGCGACGACACATTTACTGTCGTTCAGGACGGTGTCGAGACATGGGCGGGCATCTTCTACGAAGGCGGAGATGACACCGTCAACGTAACGTTGGACACCGGCATCGTGCGTGTGAATGCGGTGACCACCGGCCCGGTGGAAGAAGATGTCACGGCGGATCTGACCACGGGCGATATCACTTTCGCCAGCGGCTCGATTGATCTGAACGTGACCGGCTCCGGCGGCCAGATTGAATTGGAAACCGGCGATGGTGATGATGACGTAACCGGCTCTGATGCGGATGAGCGTTTCATTCTGGGCGCAGGCACTGACACGCTGGATGCGGGCGGTGGGTTCGATACCGTGCGCTATGATCGAAGCGTTGTGACGGATGGCGTGACCGTGAACCTGCAAACCGGGGTGGCAACCGGCATTTGGGACGGTCAGGCCTTTACCCACACCCTGTCCAATGTTGAACGCGTGCGCGGCTCACGTACGGGCGACGACATGCTGACGGCGGCCAATACCGGCTCACGTCTGGAGGGCCGTGGCGGCGACGATACGTTGATCGGCGGTGACGGTGATGACCTGCTGATCGGTGGTGATGGTGCGGATACGTTCTTTGTCGGACGTGGCAACGACACCATTCAGGACTATCAGGGCGACGCCATCGACACAATCGAGCTGGACCCTGCCTATACCGAGGCCGAAATCGACGCAGCCGTTGCTGCAGCGGTGCAGGATGGCGACGCTGTGGTGGTCACTTTCGTCTCGACCGGTGCAACGCTCCGGCTGGAAGGCTGGACGGTTGCCGAGCTACAGGCCGAAAATGCAGGTGGTGGTTCCGACGTCATCGGCACTCCGGGTGATGACGTTCTGGATGGCACACCCGGTGACGACACGATCAATCCGGAAGGCAACGACGGTGAGGCCGGTGGTCTCGATATCATCAACGGCTCTCTGGGGGATGACGAGATTGACCTGAGTACATCCGGCGGCACCAGCTTTGTTGAGCTGAACTACGCCGCGTTGGACGGCCCGATCAACGTTACACTGGACTATGCCAACAACACGGGTTCGGTGGATAAAGGTGCCGATGGTACCGACACGCTGATCAGCCCGGAAACTCCGGGCGAGGCGTTCGGGATCGGCCTTGTTGGGACGCAGGGCGACGACACATTTACTGTCGTTCAGGACGGTGTCGAGACATGGGCGGGCATCTTCTACGAAGGCGGCGATGACACGGTCAACGTGACATTGGACACGGGCATCGTACGTGTGAATGCAGTGACCCCCGGCGCCGTGGATGAAGATGTCACGGCGGATCTGACCACTGGCGATATCACCTTCGCTAGCGGCTCAATCGATCTGAACGTATCCGGTTCCGGCGGCCAGATTGAGCTGGAAACCGGCGACGGTGATGATGACGTAACCGGCTCTGATGCGGATGAGCGTTTCATTCTGGGCGCAGGTACCGACGCATTGGATGCTGGCGGTGGGTTCGATACCGTGCGCTATGATCGAAGCGTTGTGACGGATGGCGTGACCGTGAACCTGCAAACCGGGGTGGCAACCGGCATTT
>NZ_JBQFTE010000018.1:0-25716 GCF_056538485.1 Ruegeria sp. BG3
TTTGGAGAGAACGTCGAAATCCAAACCTATCTCCTCTGGCCGACCTTACTGATGCTCGGATTGCATTTGCGAGAGGTCAAATCAGTGGGTCTGGGAAGCTGATACGCCGCTGGGATTGTTGCGATACCAGCGTAGTGTCAGACGTCATTCTTTTGGGTTGATTCAATTACCACTCTCGAGAACGAATGGTAGAGATTTTCAGGTGAAGACTTTCATATTTTTTTCGGTGAACTTGCTGTCGATCTGAAATCTGCATCTCAAAGTTCATCAACGACAGTTTGGTTCTTCAGCCAACTACTGAGATCGGATATCTGGTAGTCTGCTTTGGGCTCGAAGCAGTCTTTCGCAGCAATAAAATCGAACGACTGCTATGCGGACTTTGCAGCCATCCGCATATTTACTCCAAAGGACCGCAGTCAGCCCGAAGCGGACCTTCAATCCAAGACTTTGCAATTCCGGCTTGGCAGACATTCCCCCCTTTCGAGTCCAAGACGCAATGCCAGCTCAACGCCAAGCCCGTTTGTTCTGTGAAGCCTGTACCACTGTTCGAATAGTTATCAGTGCGCTTTCCGTGGTCGCTCGATCCCGAGGCGCGCCGATACACAACCTAAGCCCATTTTGCAGTCCGGAGCGTTCGCCTTTTGCTGCAAACAGAGAAGCGGGGGACACTAGCACATTTGCCTCAGCGAGAGCTTCTACCACCCAGTCTTGCCGAGCGTTGGACGGCAGAGGTAGCAGCACATGCATGCTTTGTGATTCTGTTACGACCTCCATGCCATCAAGAACACGACGTAAGATCGCTTGGCGTTTGAAAACCTCTTTGCGCTTGGCACGCACGACCGCCTTGTATTGACCGGATGCAATGATCTCGGAGGCAACTGAGGCCATAAGTGGTGCGTTCATCCACACGGAGGCACGTTGAGCACGGTCCACGGCGTCTCTGTAGCTGTCTGGAGAAACGAGGAAGCACACTCGCAGGCCAGGAGCCCAACTCTTGGAGAGTGTTCGGATGTAGAGCGTCCGATCTGGGGCAAGTTCAGCGAATGACTTTGGCGGCTTTTCGAGCAGGAAGCCATAGGCGTCGTCTTCGATAACCATGACATCATTCGTCTCGGCGATATTCACGATTTCTGAACGGCGTTCCATCGGCAGCGTGGTCGAAGTCGGGTTTTGTACGTTGGGGATACTGAAAAGTGCCGAGACATCGTGCTTTCGACAAATCCGATCAAAGCTTTCAGGGATTATTCCTTCACCGTCGGCGTCCACTTCTACAACGTCCAAGCGGAGCATCTCACAAGCCAAACGCACCATCGGATAGGTCAGACGCTCAACTGCCACGACTTGCCCCGGACGGCAGGTTGCCATCAATGCCAACATCAAGGCGTGTTGCCCACCGCTACAAATGGTGATCGCCTCATGGTTCTCGATTGGCCTTACGCGACCTTCGTTGAGCCATCGCCACGCTGTCAGCCTGTCATACTCGGCCCCCGGATTGTTCCGGTAATCGAGTACATCACAGCCAGGATCGGCCAGCACCTTTGCAATCGCATCTTTAAAGATGCCGTCCTGCTCGGGCAGAACCAGGTGGTTCTTGCTGAAGTCCACCACCGCTTCACCCGGAGTTTCGTAGGAAAACTCCATCGCGCGGGCATCGGCATTCATGCGGACGAAGGTTCCACGCCCGACTTCGCCAATTGTAAGACCCATTGCTTCCATCTCGGAGAACACCTTCGTTGCGGTGCCCAAAGACAGCCCGTGTCGATGCGCAAGTTCCCTGTGTGTTGGCAGCCGGTCACCCGGCTTCAGCGCCCCGCTGCGGATATCTCGTACCAGGTCGGCCGCTACGTCTTTGTACTTTGCTCGCATTGGGCGATCCGCACTTTGAACAATACAGAGATTGTATTGCATAGCTAAGGTTTCGCAAGGACGCTTCAGATATGAAGGGAAAATCATTGTCTTATATACAATGAAATTATTGACCCTTCAATATGATACAATCAGATATTTGTTCTATATCACTGATCAAAAGAGGCGACGAGAGATGGCGACGATCCCGTCACAAAGGCACCTGTTCGATATCCCGTCAGACTTGGCGTATTTCAACTGTTCGTATAATGCGCCCCTGCTGAAGAAGGCTGGAGAGGCTCTGGTTGAGGGCGCCCTTTCCAAATGTCGCCCTTGGGAACGCAAACCCAACCATTTCTTTGAGGATGCCGAGGCTTTTCGTGCTGCCGCATCCAGAGCATTTGGCGTCAGCGCCGACAATTTTGCCGTTACGCCGTCCGCCAGTTATGGATCGTCAACGGCGGCTCGTATCTTGGAAGGGCACCTGTCAGATCAGGATGAGATCATCGTGTTGGACGAGGCATTCCCGTCCAATTACCTACCGTGGCAGCGCCTGGGTCAAGAAACCGGGGCCGAGTTTGTCGTCGTGCCAACGCCAGAGGACTTCGGATGGACCCAAGCCGTCCTGGACCGCATCACGCCCAAGACCAAGCTGGTTGCCATTCCCAACTGCCATTGGACCAATGGCGCTCTGCTTGACCTCGACAAGATCGCTGAAGCGGCCCGTTCAGTGGGGTCTTACTTCATCCTTGAGGTCACGCAGTCGTTAGGGGCCAAACCAATCGACATCGCTTCACTGAAACCGGACTTCCTAATCTCCGCCGGATACAAATGGTTGCTTTGCCCGTATGGCCTCAGCCTCTTCTAAGCCGATCCCGAGTGGCACGATGCGCGGCCTTTGGAAGAGACATGGCTCAGCCGGGCCGATGCCGAAGTGTTTGAGAACCTCGTTCAGTACAACGACCAATACCAGGTGGGAGCCTGTCGGTTTGAGATGGGTCAAAAGAACATCCCCTCGATCCTGCCCGGTGGCGTTGTGGCCTTGGAGCAGATTGCTGATTGGGGCGTGGCCAACATCGCTGAGACCCTTGAAGCCATCAATGACAGCATCGCGGCGATACTGGAGCCGTTCGGCTTTGTGCCCGTACCTAAAGGGGTCCGGAGCCCCAACATCCTCGGAGCGGGGCTCGAAGGCGGCATTCCGGAGACGCTCCTCCCCAGCTTGGCCGAGCGCAATGTCTACCTCAGCCGCCGCGGCAGTTCCCTGCGGTTCGCACCATACCTGCATGTTACCGGCAATGATCTCGACAGACTGTCTGAAACCCTGAAAATCGTTTTCCAATAGAGGCGAGCACCTGCTCGATATCCCATGTCTATCAATCAACGCTTAGAAGACCTTGGCATTCAACTTCCTGACGCCGTAGCCGCCGTGGCCAATTACGTTCCTACGCACATGAGCCCAGATGGCACTCTCCATGTGTCCGGACAAATCGCGTTTGTGGACGGGTCACTGGCAAACCGAGGAACTCTTGGCAGTTCGATATCAGTTGAGGACGCATACCAATCTGCCCGCACCTGTGCGATCAATGTCCTCGCCCAGGTATCAGCCGCGTTGGACGGAGACATGGACCGGATCGTCTCTTGCCGAAAGCTGACCGTCTTTGTCGCAGCAACTCCCGACTTCGAAGAGCACCCAAAGGTTGCCAACGGAGCCTCCGACCTCATCGTTGAGGTGCTTGGAGATATTGGACGACACTCCCGTTCCGCCGTTGGGGTGTCCAGCCTGCCTTTCAACGCTCCAGTCGAAGTTGAGGCTGTATTTGAGGTCAATCCAGCTTCCTGAGATTAGAGATCCAAGCGACAGGGGAAGAACGACAATGAAAACGATTGGCATTTTGGGCGGCATGTCGGCGGTATCGACGCAACTCTACTATCATGAGCTTTGTGATCTCACCCGCGAAAGACTGGGCGGACTGCATTCCCCTCAATTGTTGATCAGGTCGTTGGATTTTGCGGAGATCGAAGTGCTCCAGGCCAAGGGGTCTTGGCGTGAGGCCGGTGACATCCTAAACCGGGAGGCCCTCGCTCTGGAGCGAGGTGGTGCGGACCTTTTGATCCTGGCCACAAACACCATGCACAAGCTGGCCGATCAAATGATGGAAGATGTCGGCATTCCTTTGATCCATATTGCTGATGCCACAGCAAAAGCAATTCAATATGCTGGACTTCAACGCCCTGGACTGATGGCCACAGCGTTCACCATGGAGCAGGCGTTTTACACAGATCGTCTGAGAGCGTCTGGGTTGGAACCGCTTGTCCCAAACGATGATGACCGCGCTGAGACGCACCGGATCATCTATGACGAGCTTTGCAAAGATATCACGACTGAGAACAACCGTAGCACCTATGTCGAGATCGCATCGCGCTTGGCAGAAGCCGGAGCAGACTCTCTTATCCTGGGATGCACGGAGGTTGGGATGCTGCTCAACTCAACCAACGTCACGGTTCCAGTTTTCGACACTACTTTGATCCATTGCCAAGCGGCACTGGATGAAGCTCTAGCACAAAGGCAATAGCTCCAGAGTGTTGAAGTAGTATTGCGTCTCATAACCTCCGCAGTGTACTCAAACCAAGGCCAACACACCCGCAACGAATGTCCGGGTTGCCGGATGTCGTCTTTGGGCAGCTCGCTTGACTTTGCGGACACTCGTCTTGTGCCGCAAGAGGTCTGACCATTGTAATAATGATCAAGGCCAACACCCGACCGCATTTGCTGCTTCTGCAAATTGTCGGAAACTTCTGGGTTCACGGCCCAATGAGCGCTGAAGGCCATCTGAAGTACTAGCGTTTTTCCCATCGAGTATTTGCGCAACAAGCTCGGCAACAAATTCAGCATCCGAATTCGGAAACCCAGCGGCGATCAGCGTTGCTTCAAACTCCTTGGGTGTGATTGTTTTGTACGCAATGTCTTGCCCGGTCACGGCCGCAATTTCCGCCACCGCTTCGTCCCAAGTGAGCAAGTCAGCGCCGGTGATTTCATACACTTGTCCGACGTGGCCCTCCTCCAATAGGGCTGCGACGGCTACGTCCGCTACGTCTTCCAGATCAACCCACGGTTCCTTTGCTCCAGAGTCGGGGGCCGAGACCTCGCCAGCAAGAACGCTTTCAAGGAACCCGCCTTCGCTGAAGTTTTGCATGAACCAACTGGGTTGAAGGATTGTCCATTCAAGAGAAGAGTCCTTGATCAATTTCTCGCACGCCTGAGCACGCGGCTCATTGCGCTCTGACAGCATGACGACACGGTGAAGCCTGGCCTCTTCCGCGGCTTTGACAAAGGCTGCAATTACGCCGTGGGCGGAGGGCACGGCGAGATCTGGAGAATAGGCGACGTAAGCCGATTTTGTTCCCGCTAAAGATGCCCGCCATGTTTCAGGGTTTTCCCAATCAAACGGAATAGCGCTTCGCCGTGTTCCGTATCTTACGGCTAAGCCGCGCGCCTCCAGTCGCTCCGCGACCCTTTTCCCTGTTTTTCCCGTGGCACCGATGACGAGGATTTCATTGCTCATAGATCTCTCCAGCAATTCTAATTCGGTTTTTGTTCAACGTGCGAAGTCAGGTCTTGTTTAGACCAAAATGGGTCAAGGCACGTTCAGCGATCAAAGGCCCTGCCGCTTCCTGCACGAAGTGCCCACCCTCAGGAATTTCCAGAGGGTCCGGACAGCCCTTGATGAACGTACGCAGGTGGTTCATCACGTTTGGGCCGAGCATTTCATCCTTCATGCCGATAGCCATGAAGCTCTCGCCGGCCCACTCAGACGACCAGAATTGAGCCGCTTTTTGCGAAGTATCCACGCCGGGCGCATCCATGGAGCGTGCGATCAGGTGGGGGAACTTACGAACGCCGGCTTTGTAGGTTGCATCCGGGAACGGGGCGCCATAGGCAGCCGCTCCGGCCACCGAGATGCTGGGTTCATTCTTTTGCATGATGAATTCGATAGGAACGTCCGGATCAGAGTCGATGTCCGCCTGCCACGCGTCGAAGGCCGGCATATCGACCGGGCCTGCCATGAGCCCCGTGTTCATGATCAAAAGCCGCTTGAACCGCTCTGGCATTTCCATAGGCAACGTAAGGCCAAGCACACCACCCCAGTCCTGCACTACGAGTGTAATGTTGCGTAGATCAAGACGCTCGATCAGCGCCAGCATGTAGTCGCGATGGAAGTGGAATGAGTAGACCTCATCATCAACGGGTTTGTCGGACCTACCAAATCCCAGCCAGTCCGGTGCAATGACGCGCGCTCCAGCGCCGACAAAAACTGGGATCATCTTTCGATAGATGTAGCTCCAGCTGGGTTCACCGTGCAGACAGAGGAACACCTCCTGCGCATCAGTGCGCCCTTCGTCGATGTAGTGACCGCGCAGTCCTTCATACCCGGGCAGGTCATCAAAGTAGTGCGGTTGGAAGGGATACTCAGACAGTCCTTCAAAACGGATTTCCGGTGTGCGCAATGCTTGGATCATGGGGATTCTCTCAATTTGGTCAAGTGACCAAAATTACTAGGTCACTTGACCAATTAGATCAATCCCTTAATTTGTGGAGCGAGCAAAAGAAATGTCGAAACACGTAACTGGGATTGAAAGATATAAGGTGGATCAGATAGTTACAGCCAGAAACAGATCAGCAAAAGAAGCGCAGATTCTGGAATGCGCGCTCAAACTCTTGATCGAGACAGGAGACGCAGGTCTTACGATGCGCCGGATCGCCGATTGCGCCGGTATGCGATTGAGCAACGTGCAGTATTACTTCAAGTCTCGCGACGATGTTCTTATCGCAATGGTCGCGCAATACTTCGACGAATGTGCGAAAAGCCTACAAAAATTGACTGAAGAAAGCATAGCGGAGAGCGAGCGCGAACGCGTCCGGTTTCTCGTGACCGCGGGTCTATCGCACGGTCAGCAGATTAGCGACATGTGCCGCGCATTCCGCGAGATTTGGGCAATATCAAGCAGAAATGAAGTCGTTGATAACTCCCTAATGGATTACTATCGCCGCTTTGCCGATCTCATGGCGGAATATGCACTTAGCGACGAATTAGACACGGCTGATCGTGAAAAGGTGAAGGCCCTCTTAGTTCCTTATTTTGAGGGATATTCTGTGACAGCGCGATCTTTGGCTGTGGAAAACAATGTTGTCGAGGACATGATAACGGATATTGTTTTAAGTCTGGTGAAGGATGACATTCGCCAATAGCACATAGCTTCTGGAAGAATAGAATCCCGACATTTGCCATCCGTACAAACTCTGAGAACGAAGGTAGCGACTGCTTTTGGGCGCTTTAGTCGACCTTCGCCGCCTCCCGTTTAGATGACTGGAGGCAGCCCAAAGCGGACCTTCAAAACTGAACTTTGTAACTTCCGGCATGCGGACCAGGCCGCCGTTCGCCTTCGGGCGTGTGGTTTATCTGGCTGTGGAAAAGTGAAAGCCTAGCGCGGCATGTGAACTCATAAAACGTCATCACAAAAGACCCAATGATCGCGCACCATCAACCATGATTTCCACGGCAAGTGCAGCAACAAGAATTGCAAATAGCTTTTCCAACAGCGCGATCATTGCATGTGGAATGAATATGCCAAGCCGACCGGCTCCCAACAGAACCAATATGTCCACCACGCCAATGACCAATATTGCGATACCGACATTAACCAAAGCGGCCATGTCAGTCGCCTCTGCCGAAAAGGTCACAAGCGCCACTACCCCTACGGGATTGAGGATGAGTGGCAGACCAATTGGAGATACTGCTAGATCTACAGGATCTTGAGTTTCTGACGTTTCATCGTCTTTTGTTTCCAAAATTAACCGTACGGAGAATAACAGTAGAATAAGCCCGCCGGACAACCCCAGCGACCCAAGGCTAAAATGCAAGAGCGACTGTAAGCCTGCGCCCAATACTAACAGGGCCAACGCAGAACCTACCGCCGTTGCGACAGCGACGAACGCCACCTTGTCGCGGGTTTTAGTATCGTATTCTTCTGTTTTCTCGATAAACACCAACATTGCTTTTAGCGGCCCCATGCCTACCAAAAAAGTCAAAAGCAATTCTGTCCAACCTAGCTCCATGCACTCTCTTTCTTGGTCAAAATCGGCAAAATCTGAAACAGTCTAGCGCTACGTTGAAGACTAAAAAGGCGCATTGGTACGGAATGGAAGAGGGAGCATGACCTTTTCAATGATACAACCAATTCAAAAAACTGCTCATAGCATCCATTCTACCGGAAGCCACCTGACGACTGTAGTAAGACCTCTCTGTAGGCCATTGGTTTCCGGATCCGTAGTATGCACAATGACTGTGCCATCTTGCTCTTCTTGAACCCAAATCATTTCATTGCTGTTATCGAGCTCAACGCGATACGAAAATTCCGGTTTGTTCAATTGCTCTGTCAGTGATGCAGCAATCGTTGGACTTTCGATCATGATGCCCATTTCAGTGTTGAGATGCGCAGACCTTGGATCGAGATTAAAAGAGCCAATAAAGATCCGCTCGCCATCCGCCCCAAAGGTTTTTGCATGCAGCCCTGATGCCGACCCAGCTAGGATCTCTGGCAGGCTTCTGTCGCGATGTTCCCGCCGCAAGGCTCGTAGCTCCAGCAGTTCTACTCCACTATTCAACAAATCATATCTGTAACGCATATACGCAGCGTGAACTGGCATGACGTCTGTCGCGTCCAAAGAATTGGTCAAGATACGGACCCTAACACCTGACTTGGCCAACTCCTCCAAGACCTTAGAGCCTCTTTCGCCAGGAATAAAATATGCCGAAACAAGGTCCAGTGAGGTCCGTGAGCTCTTAGCGAATTCGATCAGTTGTTCGACCAATAGGTCTTCACTTTTGACTTCGCCCAAGCCCTTCGCCGGATCGTCGACAAAAAGTGTAACCTCGCTCCAATCAAACTTCAGAGTATGTGCTGCGATGTTGTCGGCCAGTTCACTTTCCTGAATTGCCTTTTGGTAACCTGCGCCAACGGCGGTTCGCCGTGCCGCATCCGCCTTAGCTTGCAGACTGCCTACGGCTGGAGGATCTAAGAATAGTCCAGCATCGTAAGAAGATGCACTGTTCCAATAAGCGTCGAATGATTTCGAAACATCGTCCACAATCGGCCCGATGGCAATCGCATCTAAATCAAGGTAGTGCGTTCCACCCCCATAGTCGAAATAGATGTCGCCGATGTTGCGCCCCCCAACAATCGTTGCGACCCCATCGACAGTCATCGACTTATTGTGCATCCGCCGGTTTAGTCGGCTGAAGTCAAATGCGTAAGAGAGCAACTTGGGTTTTCTCAGCGTAAATGGATTGAAAATACGCACATTCGCGTTGGGGAGCGTGTCTAGCTCTGAAAGTAGATCGTCCAACCCTGAGATACCGTTGTCATCGACCAGTAGTCTGACGCGAACACCGCGTTCTGCTGCCGCCCTAAGCTCGTCAAGGAGCATGAGACCTGTTACGTCATCTTGCCATATATAGTATTGCGCATCGATTGAGGAGGTCGCTTCTCTCGCAAGGATAGCCCTGGCTGCAAATGCAGCGCGTCCATCGCCCAAAGGCCGAACTCCGTCGAGACCGGGGTTGCGATTAAGAGCATATTGAATGGTTTCGCCCAATGCTCCAGCCCAATCGGCGTCCAGTTTCAGCGTTTGCCGCGAAAAATTCTGCTCAGGCAGCGGAAAAGCCAACCTTAAGCAAACTACGGTGAGTGCAATCACTGTTGTCGCAATCAAGCATACTCTGATCAGCCGCATTTAGTTTCCTATGTTTGCAAGGCCGGGTTACCCCTTTTGTCGAATTTGGGCTCAGATGTAATTGAGTTTCTTGTTGATCCAAAACAGGATTTCCGCCAGCACTGAGATTGCGCCAGCCCCTTCGGTTATTACCAATGCGGTTCCTGACACACCAAGCTGTGCACGATCAGACGGAAGGCCTTCTGGGATATCGATAGTTACGATGTAGCTCGACGCGCCTGTAAGTTCGCGCATGCTAGGCAGCCCGCCCCTCGTATCCAACGCGCCCTCTCGTGTTCCCGGAGGGATTGACCGTATTGTGGTCTCAAATTCCTGACCTGGCATAGTGCCCAAAGCAATCCGGATCGTATCGCCAACGGCCACGTTGGGATAGCTGCTTTGCGGCAACGCCGCAATGAGCAGCCGATCTGAAGGGAGTAGAAAATTCACGGCGCCTTGTAACGTAGTAACACGATTGCCTGGGCGGAGTGAGAGCGCCGTTACAACACCGTCATCCGGCGCTCGAACGACCGTCTGCTGCAACGCCCACTCAGCTTGGGCCAGCGCCTCCTGAACTTCAACGACACCGACGTCGACTCCGTCCACCTGAGCCGCGATGCGTCGTTCGAGGCTCTGCCTACGCGCTTGTGCTGCTCGCAGCCCGGCTTCAAGTTGCTCAATCGTTGAAACGGCTTCCTGCAATTGGAACTCAGCTGCAGCACCGCGTCCGGTAAGCTGGACGATGTCATCGCGACGCTGCACACCGAAAGAAAGTTGGGCTTCAAGAGAATCAATTTCTGCAAGCGCCGCCTCATAGTCTGTCTGCAACTGGTCTGCTGCGGACTGTGCTGATGCGAGCGAGGCTTGAAGTCGGGCAACTTCAGCCGCGTAGGTGGTGTCATCTATTCGAAACAACACATCACCCTTCGCCACCGGTTGGTTTGCCGTGACCGCTAGTTCAGTGACTGGGCCGGATACGTTCGGTGCAATGTTGATGACAGCACCTTGCACGGACACAGTCCCGGATGGTGTCGTGTGGTTTAAGGCTCCAACAACAACCAACGCGATGACCAAAGCTCCACCGTACACGACTGTCTTGAAGAACCCGTTCCAAGGCAGGATTTTGAGCTTCGCAAAAACCAGCCAAACAATACCAAAATAAAGACCGAGAATAATGAGCATCGTGAATTGCCCTCACCGTGTTTCTTTTGTTCAGTTGCCGTCAAAACTCGTGCGTATAGCTGATACCAACCAGATCACGTGTTCCGAAAGTGTTGTCGATATGGCTGCCAAATACGCTGATGCTGTCGTTCGGCGACGCATTGAAGGTAACGCCCGCACCAACGGTGTACCCAGAGTAATCGTTGGAACCGGCAGATAGGACACCACCGGTCTTCACAACCCATCGTTCTGACAATGGCTTGAGGCCAAGTATACCGACATAACCGCCCTTGCTGGCAATTTCAGCGGGAAAGGCATCAGCAAACTCAATATCGCTATCGCCGATCCGACCGTCGGTATAGTTTGCTCCCAGTGCTGGGAACAAAAGCCATCCTTTAGGCTGAAAGCCCAACGCGGCAAGCGGCACAAAGGTCCCTATGGCGTATTGCGTTTGTTTGACGCCGCCTTCCAGCTCTTGCTCGGACGCTGAGAAATTAACTATTCCAAAATCGAAGAGATAAGAGCCACCAACGCGCCACTGATCGTCTTCTGAGACCGAGACGTTGATCTTCGTTACGGGCCCGAAAACAACCGAGCCGAATACGGTGCCAAAGTCACTATAACGAACGCCGATTTTCGTTACGATCTTTGTCGGATCATCCGATAGTTTTTCGTCTTCTCCGGTCTGAGCCCAAGAAGTGGAAGCAGCAATAGCGAGCATGGTTGCAAGATATTTTCGCGATGTCGTTCGCCCAATCGTCATGTATTGGAGCCTCTGTCATCACTACCAGATTGGCTATGCCGTTTTCTTGCCACTGCGCAGGCAATAGTGAACAAAAGGTTGATTGGAACCATCAGCATCATGAAGGCCAGAACGCTCGCTGAATAGGCCGGATCAAAGCAGCACGCATCCACAAGTAGATAGACAAGACCGACATTGCGAAGGTTTGTGCAGGTCGCAAGTACCTGCCGATACTCCTTATTCTCGCCGCCTAAAAACCAGCCGAGCGCCATTAGGGACAGAATGAAAACCAATATCGCGATCAGGCTCGAAGGTCCTAATCCAACAGCGGCTTCCTGCCGGATGCTGATACTTGCTACGACAGATGCAATGAAGGAGACTGTCGATATAAGCATTGCCGGTTTGTAGATATGCTCGGCGACATCCGGGTAAAATCGTCGGATCAAAATCCCAAGAAGCAAGGGAATTCCGATCACACCCACGATGCGGATCATTAGTTGGTCCCAAGCGACACGTTCCAGCGCGGCGGTTGGCAAAACGACCTGAGCGGCCGACGGCGCAAGAACCAAGCCGATGATTGAAAGTAAAACCAGCAGGGCCCCGGCCGCGCTGACTTGTCCCGGCGCTTTGGTCGAAAACTGGACAGCGTTGATGCCGCCGGGGGCGACCGCCAACAAAAACAAAACGGCGCTGACCGGTCTGGGTAGGGGGAAAATCCCGATAATCAGGATTGCAATGACGGGCGGTATAAAGACGTTTGCAGCAAGCAGGTGCGTGAGCTTTTCGCGTTCCAGAACCGCAGCACCCATTTCGCGTAGCGTTGCACTCATCCCGATGCAAAGCATGGCCAGAGTAATGAAGATATGGATGAATAGGGTGACGGATTGCTCAAACGGCAGCGGCGACTCCATCACAGCGGTTCCACATTCCAAAGGATGCTGATCGTAGCGTAAATAGCGACCGCCAAGATCAACCCGGCTGAGACCAGCGCAGGTGAAATCGGAAATGGCTTTCCGGAGATATCAGAGATCCGCTTAAGAAAAGTAATTTGCTGTATGATGGCGACAGATAGCATTATTACCGCCAGTATCAGCATGAATAATCCGACAAAACGTGCATGTTCTATCGGAACCTCTTCCAACCCAGGTACATCAGTCAAAATTCTGAATAGTGCGGGTATAGAGAAGCCAAAACCAACGAGCGACGTAGCCGTTCTCATATATCCCATGGTCGTCCTGTCCGAAGCGAGCCGGGACCGCTCGAACGCCAGATCTGTTCGTTCGCCGGCCAACTGATTGTTAGAACGCTGCGCCATGTCCTCGTCGTCAAAGTCCATTGGGGGCCTCAGTTAGAAAATCAGGTTTCACTTGGTTTATCCTCGACTCTCTCCTCGCGAATTTCCCGAACGAGGAAATAGTCGAGAAAGGTTCGGACGAAGGCGATGGCTGTCAGTTTCGCCAATTCTTCGATTGTTGGGTCTGTTGCAGTCGCTATAATATCCGCGCCTAGTTGCAGTTCGAGCGCCACAATCAGGTATTTTCCAAGGATGCGCCGTGCGACAGGCTCGGCATCCGACTTCCGATGCATAATGAACGCTCGTGCAAAGGCGATGCCTCCAGCAGCAACAACGATGACGCTCGCCGCTTCGAATAGAACCTGGATGTAGCTCGCCGCTTGAACGATCAGGATTTCCAACTCATGCATGGTAACTATCCTGTTGCGACAGTTACAACTTCGCTATTTTCGTTCCCGACAGACGAACCAGAGCAAGTATCGAACAACTCACACAAGTGCGCTTGATCAAGAGTTGTTTTGTGTGCGATGGCAACGATCCGGTTTGCCGGATCCTCGCCCCCCCAAGGGCGGTCTTTTGTCAACTCGACCCGCCGCCCGACAACTTGCAGCAAATAACGGCTGTTCGGGTCGTCATCCAGGTAAACAAATCCCTTGCAGCGATAGATATTTGAAGGCAGTTCTCTCTTGATCATTCGTTCCAATGCTCTGCGCTGCAATGGCGCGTTGCGCGTATAACTCCAGGTGCTAAAGAAAGAACCGTGATTGTGCTTATGATGATGTTCGTGGTCGTGGCTATGCGCTTGATCAGCCATTGCGCGCGAAACATCGAAACGACCGACAGACAGCAGGATTTCGAGTGGAACGTTACATTTGACGGCAGGAACGATGCGAACCCTTGAGAAGAAGCCGTCTATCCACCTCTTTACCTTTGCAGTTTCCTCGACTCCTGCCAAATCAACTTTGTTTAGGATTACAAGATCCGCAAATCCGATCTGCTGCAGCTTGAGCTTGGCAAGGTCCGGGTCGTCATAGGTAAAGACTTGGTCGGCGTCGACGACACACGTCACACTGTCAAGCCGTATCAGATCGCGATATGCTGAATCCACGAAGGTCATATAGATGCTTGCCGGATCTGCAACTCCGCTGGCTTCAAGCAGTATGTACTCAATGGGATCATCACGCTCGATCAACGCTGCGACCGACTCAACGAGATCATCTCGGATCTGACAACAGACGCAGCCGTTCGCGAGGCTAATCATCCCATCTTCGACGTCGACAACCAGTTCTGCATCGACATTGATCGAGCCGAAATCATTCACAAGAATGCCAATTTTCAACCCATGTTCACCCTTTAAAATTCGGTTCAGCAGAGTAGTTTTCCCCGCACCCAGAAACCCTGTTAGGATCGTGAGCGGGACAGGTTCTTTTGGGGCGTTGTTCATGGCTGCATCCTTTGCAAGAACTGTGATCGCGCCGCGTGGCTTAGAAACGCGGCGCTTATTGTTGGTCAATAATCAGATCAATCCGTATGATCGCGCGCAGCAATCAGGGCGTGGAGGTCGAAGCGGAAAGTTTCTTCGTCGTAGTGCTGCGTCAGTGGACGGAGTACGTCCTCAGGCATGTAGAGGGCCGGATCTAGTTCCCGTTCCCGCAGGAAGGCATCCTGTTGTTCCTCACGCGGCAAACGCGGTTTCGGAATCTGAATGTAATCCGGCATCTCGCCATCCGGGAACGGTATCGTTCTGGGATCTGGTGGTTGCATCGCCGGCATTTCCGGACGCAGGGCCATACGTTCCCAGATACGATCCTTTGTGACGTTGATTACCTTGGTGTCTGGTCCACCAAAGAGGAATAGACCATCCCAATGCGCGCGAATTTCCGCGATGGCTTCGCCCGCCGATTCCTCGGTGTAGTGGCAGATCACACCGGCCCGAGGTTGAATTTCGTTCATCAGATATCCCGCCGCATAGTAAGGCGTGTGGTAGGTATCCAGAGTGAATTCCAGAACTTCTTTGGGCGTGCCGTATTTGTAGTTGAGTAGTTGCGGTAGATCGGCTTGTCCTTCGGTCACGAAAATATCGCAGCCTTTCGCAAACTCGATTGTGCTTTCATCAGGGCGCCCGTCGCCTGTCCAGACAAAGGACAATCCGGCTTCTTCCCAATCCACGCGATATGCTGACGCACCGCTTTTCACGTGGCTTCGCGCCCAGTGCGTGACTTTCAAACCGGGTTCTTCCAGAACCACACCGCCTTCGTCTTTGTAGTCGAACTCGACAACTTCGGTGTCGTAGCCGGCGCCAATCGGGCAGTGGTCAAAGTTCTCAAGATGCCATGTCATCATCTCATGCATCTTGTCGACCATATATTGGGTGCCCGTCTCTGGCCGGTCACCTGATGGGCCGAAAATGCGCAAACCGTTGCGCCAGCCTCCCGACCATGCGCGGAACGGCATGAAGTAGGGCAAGTCTGCATAGTGGTCGACGTGCAAGTGGCTGATGAAGATGTCGCGCACCATCGGCGGCAAAATGCCAAGCTGAATAATATTCCTTACGCAGCCATTGCCGAAATCAAAGAACAGGCGGCGCGGGAATGGAGTACCGTTCCCCAGCTCCAAGACAATGCATGTGCCGGACTGTACCATCGTCGGAGGCCAAGGCGTGCTACCCGGAAAACAAATCCGCATCTCGCCTTTTGGCAAAAGCTCGTTGGGTGGGAAAAAGTTGTTGCTTGTACAGCCGGGTGTCGGCCGGAAATACTCCGGCAGCGTAATGCCACCGCCGGGGCGTTGCCCGTAAGGGTTGCGTGATTGGCTCATTTTTGGATCCTCCGAGAGTTTTTTGGTGCACAGTTTTTTGTTTTTTCTTGGTTCCTGAAGACAAGGACCTGCGTTTCCTAACCATCGCCGATATCAACTAGCATCGCTGAGCCTCTGCGTAAGTCGTCGAATTTCGGACAGCAGCTCGTCTCGAACCGTCTCCCATTCTTTTCGTACAGGAGACTTTTCTGGTGAGAGGGCTACATGCCTAAGAACTTCATCAAGGTCTTCCACCGCCTCACGTACATTTCCGTTCCTTAGCGCTCGGGACAGAGCCGCCTCGGAATACTCAGGTATGAGGGCGTGGAGTTCCCTGCAGTTCATGGTTGAGTGTGGCCTTTTTGTATTCACTTTAGCCAATATGTTAGAAGGTGGGTGGAGCGGAAAGAAAGTGAGTTACGGTGAGCTAGGGGTGAGTTCAGCTTAGATTCAGAGAGGCGGTATGGTCATTAAAACACTGAAAAAAATAAGAAAATGGATGTGAGTCTGGGGAAATGATGGAGGCTGAAGAAATTAGGCGAACACTTGAGCGGGTCCTTTCATCCGCAGAGTTTGCTGGCTCACCCAGGCTGCAGTCCTTCCTAAGATACATTGTCGAACAGGAACTTGACGGTCATGGGCGCTCCATAAAGGGCAAAGTTATCGCGACAGATGTCTACGATAAGGAGCTTGACGAGACCGGTGGGGCACTAAACCTCGTTCGGGTTGAGGCCCGTCGCCTTAGGCGTGCCTTGGAGAACTACTACAGTGACGCGGGCAAATCAGACCCTTTACGCATAACTATGCAAACCGGGGGGTATCGACCACAATTTGAACCATCCGTCGCGACGAAGCCAAGTAGCGGGCAAAGTCAGTCGGCATCACCGCACTCTGGCGGTTTCTGGCGTCGCAAATTCCTGTTACCGCTCATCGGAACAACGCTTTTGTTGGCATGTGTCCTAGGATATTTTGGACTACGCGATTCCCAATCGAACACACAGTTCGCAACCAATAAAAGCCCCGCAGAATTGGCTGCGCTTCGGGAGAAGTCATTCACCAGTGTTCAGTCTGCAAACTTAGCTGAGCAAACACGGGGATTGTTTTTTCCTTTGTTCGACCTCCGACGGCAAGCCATTAACTTGGAAACGTTTCGGTATGTGATTGACCTCGATCCGCAACTTGCTGCAGGTTATGCGGGTTCGGCCCAGGTGCTCACACTTAATTCACTTCTGACAAGCGATGCTGACGCTTCAACCGCTTTAGTTGCTGAAGCTTTGGAAATGGCAGAACGCGCTACCACGCTAGATCCCTTGGATGGTTGGTCGCAAGCCGCTCATGGCTGGACCCTTGCTGTGACTGGAGATAGTGAAGGAGCGCTTAGACGTGCCCGAATTGCCTTGGATCTTAGCCCTCGAGACGGACATACTTTGGATCTGATAGGCATCACGGCCCTAGTTGTAGATGATCCTGTGTTAATGGCCAAAGTTTCTAATCCACAACGGTCTCGACTAGGCGTGGGTCGTTTCGCATACAACAACATCTATGGGGCTGCACAACTTATGTTGGAGAACTATGGTGAAGTCATCGATGCCTTTTCCAAAGCAGCAGAGCGAGGCCATCCTGTGAGTCCGCCAAGCCTCTTTTTGCTCGCCACCGCCTATCACGAAACAGGTAATACTGTGGGGGCGGAGAAGGCAATTGTCGAAATGCTGGACACTTGGCCAGACTTCCCTGCCCGCAGCGTCGTAGAACGTTTTTTTGTGAAAGATCGTGAGACTCGTTCACGTGTGCTATCCGTGCTTGATCTTTATTCACCAAGTTGAGTTAGCGGACGTGAAGCGAGCCGAAGGGTTAACAGCCTTAATACTGTTGTTTTCGCCGCCCCAGTCGCGAGTACTCATACGCTTTTTCTCCGAGCCATTGCGCGCGATCAGTTGGGAAAACCAGAATAAGCAAAACGGCTCGTCGCTAAAATGCGTATGGCATGAGTTTTCGCCGACAGGATTTTCCACAACGACGTCAATACGCGAAATATGATACTGGAAACACTACGTAGATAATGATGAAACGTATCGCGGCTATTGCCTATGTTGGGTTCAGACTTTTGCCACCAGTCTCGCGAAAATCGGAACAGATACCATTAGCAGCGCAAGCATCCAGAATGCCGTCGCCAGCGTCGATGCCCCAGATATGAAACCAATCAACGCTGGCCCCATAAGGATGCCCGCGTATCCCGTAGTAGTAACCGAGGCGATAGCAATCCCAGGTGGCATCAGGTTTTGACGTCCAGCAGCGCTGAATAAGATCGGCACCACATTCGCGGCTCCGAGCCCAATCGAGACGAACCCAAGCAGGGCTACAACCGAATTGGTCGACAGAAGAATACTCGCGATCCCAATGATCGCGAGTGATCCGCCAAGCATCAGCACGAGATATTCTCCACATCGCTCAACAATTCGGTCACCAGTCAGGCGGGCCAGTACCATTGCGATTGAGAACAGGATATAGCCCACGCCAGCGCTCTCGGGTTCGGCGAGTTCAAGATCAATGATCAGAAGAGCGCCCCAATCCAGCAGGGCACCTTCGACCAAAAACGTGATTGCGGCCAAAATGGCCAAAAGCAAAACAATCCCACGCGGAACAACAATGGGTTCCGGATCTTTGCCACTGACCTCCAAAAACCGGGAGCGGGCCAGCAGCATAGAAGCCAACGCCACGATAGCCCCCAGAATGGAACAAGTCAGCACTGGGATGGAGAATGACAACAACAGTGTAACCAAACCAGCTCCCAAAAACCCACCAATGCTGAATTGGGCGTGAAAATTCGACATAAGGGGGCGACTTTCGATAGCTTCAATTTCCGCGCCATGTACATTCATTGCGACGTCGATGGTCCCAAGTGACGCTCCGAAAACGAATAAAGCTGCACCCAAAGCTATTGGCGTTTGCGATAGTGCCATAAGGGGAAGCATGGCGATCAAACCATAGCCTCCAAGCAAAATAAGTGGACGCGCTCCACTGCGTGCTGCCAAGACACCGGTAACCGGCATGGCGATTATGGATCCAAATCCAAGACAAAGCAGGAGTAACCCAAATTGAGTTTTGTCGACGTCAACGGATTCTTTGAAAAAGGGGAAAAGGGGCGCACAACAGGCCAAAGAAAAACCTGCCGTAAAAAAGGCCAAACGTGTGGCTAATCGCGCCGAGTTTGTCGCCGAACAATCAGTCGGCCGGCCAATTCTCGGGGTCGGTTCACTTACTCGAGAACTATCGCTCATTTGGTCACCACACGCGTATGGGATGCGATCAAATCTGTTGTCGCGTTGTGTGAATCTGTGACAACGGCATCTATCTCTGGGATCGCTACTGTTCGATGACGGGCTCTGAGGCCGATTTTCGCGTGACTAGTCACAATAATAGTGCGGCTTGCGGCCTGGTGCATTGCCTTCTTCATCATGGCTTCTTCTGCATCGTCCGAGCTTAAACCGAACTCAGCATCCAGTCCGCATGCTCCCAGAATGGCAACATCTGCCGAGACATCCCCAACCCGTTCGATTGCCGTGTCTCCGGTCGCAATGCCGCCTTGCGGCCTTAGACTACCACCCAAAACATAAACCGGGACGTTCTTTCGCTGGCAGGCAATCGCAATCCAGGGCGACGGTGTGATCACAAGGCGACCCTCTTCGTGGGGCAAGTGTTCGACTATGGCAAGTGTTGTAGTACCTCCATCGATCAGGAGTGTCGCCGCACTGCCGATCTCTCGGATAGCGGCTGATACCAGCTTCTGGTCAGGCGCGACATCTCCCGACAGTCTTTTATGCAACGGCGGTGCCGGAATGGACAAAGGCACTGCACCACCGCGAACGCGTTGGGCCTTTCCCTCTGCTTCGAGGGCGAGAATATCCCGCCGGATCGTATCAACTGACACGTCAAATTCTTTAGCAGCTTCGACTGCAATGACTTGCTGACCTTCCTGCAAGCGCCGAGCCAGTTCGAGTTGTCGTGTGTCTGGGACATTCAGATTCATGCAGAAAACTTCAGAATATTGCAAAAAACCGCATATGCTGTTATGCGACGTCCGTCAATACTGAATAGATGCGAGCGAGATTGGGATGAAATTGAACCACGTTGCTCTTTGGACAACAGATTTGGAGCGCTCCTCGAAATTTTGGGTGGAGTTTTTTGAAGCGGAACTCAGCGACCGATATGAGAGTGTGAACCGTCCCGGCTTTATCTCCCGCTTCGCCATGCTGCCAAACGATGACGTTCGCATCGAACTAATGGAAGGACCATGGGTAAAGCCTCGCTCGCACGAGGAAGGTGGCTGGGCACACGTTGCCTTTTCAGTAGGTAGTGTATCGAAAGTTGATGAGGTCGCAGATCGCTTCAAACACGCTGGGCTGCTAGTGTCCAAACCGAGGCGAACGGGCGACGGGTACTATGAAGCAGTGGTTCGATCTCCGGAAGGTCTCATGGTGGAGATCGTCGAATGAATTCACTTATGGCCAAAAGCGTTTTTGATTTTTTGCCGTCAACAGCAAAGGTCCAATGCTTCTTAGCCTCTAAATGCACGTCACAATCCAATTAATGAGTTTCCGCTTTGAAAGCGTGCAAAGGTTGAAAAATCGGCTATCGATCAGGATCGCGCCTTTGGCGGATTGAGAGTGGGCTTTGCAGATTTGCAATGTCTGCTAACTGCGCATTGCTGACCTTCGTGCCCCAAGCACTACTGGTAACTTTGGGCTCGAAGCGGTCATTCGGCAGAATTCAATGAGTGCCTGCTCTGCGGACAATGCTGCCATTCGCATTTTTGCTTTAAATGCCCGGAGCCAGCCCGAAGCGGACCTTCAAAATCCGACTTGGCGATTCTCGTGTTGCGGACAAAGCTTCTGTTTCTGGCATGTGTTCTTTCGACCGGTTGCCGAAATGATATTCAAGAACACATTATTACCAAAGCAACACTTCCACTCCCGCGATCCCTTCCGAGTTGATTTAGTTTATGCCAACCTTTGCACTCTGGGCTTTGAGGACTCACGACTATGAAAAGACTTGTTTTTGCGGCATTGCTTGCATCCGCCTCAGCGTTTTCCGTTTCCGCCGATACCAAGACGGCAGAGGAAATCATTTCTGGCATAGACTCCAGCGACTGGGCTGTTGACCCCACAGATTACGGGATGACCGCCATGGAGTTCCAGCGCAAAGAGGCGGACCTGATTTTCATGGACATGCTGTCTCGGGCCGGATTGAACCAGTTCGTGCACTTTGACGGCCTGTCGAAAGCCGCCGATAAGTGGGTCGTTACGCCGAATGCAGACACTGTTTACTCTGTTGCTGTTATTGATGCGCGCGAAGGCTTCTCGGTCGAGTTGCCTGATGTCGGCGACCGCTTCATTTCTCTGCATGTTCAAGACTACAACCACACTTTTGTGGATTACACTTGGGACTCAGGGCTTCATGAATACGCGGGCGACGATGTCGACACCGACTACGTCATCATTGGCGTCCGGGTTGGCACAGACGCAACCCAAGAAGACCTCGATTACATAGACGACGTCTTACAGCCAGCGATGGCGATAACGGCCAACTCAGCCGTCCCCTTTGAAACAGACACGACCGAGGAAGACGTAGCTGAGCTGCGCGACGCCCTCTTGGTGGAATGGGGCAATCTGCCAGACATGTTCGACTCCGTTCAGTTCGACATCAAGGATGTCTCGGATTGGGAAAAGTGGACATATGCCATCGCCGGGTCCTGGGGCCTGAGCCCTGAATCCACAGCGATGTACGCTTCTTGGGCACCAGAGGGCACTAAGGCCAATACGTGCTATACGGCGACGTTTGACGAAGTCCCTGCGGAAGCGTTCGCATCTCTCACATTGTACGACGAAGACAATTACTTAATGACGGACGAGTACAACGTCGTCAGTACCAACCGTGAGGCATACCGGGCAAATGCTGATGGGAGTTTTACGATTGTCTTCGGGGACGATACGTGCCGTGAAATCGCTGAGGAGCGTGATGTGAATTATGCGCTTACCCCCGTTGATGGATGGCGCGCTCAAATTCGGGCATACAGCCCAGATGTCGAAGCGATGAAGTCTTATACCTTGCCCGAGTTAGAGTTGTTGCCGGTGCAATAACCAGAGCGAAAAAGGTAGCCGGAAATAAATGACAAGACCAACGTTAGGACTGGTACATCACATGAAAGGTATGCTTCAGGTGGCGATGATTTGCCTTGGGACGGCTGCTGCCGCTCAAGATGACGCAGAACTAGCCCAACAACTCGCTAACCCCATAGCTGCGATAGTCTCAGTGCCATTCCAGCTGAACTTTGACGAGAACATCGGACCAAGTGACCAAGGCTCGCGCACCACTTTCAATTTCCAACCTGTTGTCCCATTTGCGTTGGAGAATGGCGCGAATATCGTCACCAGAACAATTGTTCCATACATCTGGCAGGACGACGTTATTCCCGGAACGTCACAAAGCGGCTTCGGTGATATTCTGTTCAGTGCATGGTACTCAAAAACCAATACTCAGAACCTTACGTGGGGTGTCGGCCCTGTGCTTCGCATTCCTACCGGAACCGAAGTTTCAACTGATACCTGGGCAGCTGGGATAACAGGTATTGCATTGAAGACGGAAGGTCCTTGGACCTATGGGGCGCTTGCCAACCACATTTGGGATTTAGAAAGCAATCCCACAACACCAACCAGCAGCAGCTTTCTGCAACCTTTTGTATCCTATTCAACCCCCACTGCTTGGACCTTCAGCGTCACATCCGAAAGTACATACGACTGGAAGTCAGATGAGTGGTCGATCCCGGTAAACTTCAATATCGCGAAACTTGCACCGGTTGCGGAAGTTCCAGTCAATTGGCAATTGGGTGTCGGTTATTGGGCTACATCACCTACCAATGGTCCTGAAGGTATGAGGGTGCGGTTACAGGCTCAGATAGTCCTTCCAAAAGGGTAGAACGGGTCCGGCTTGGGCTCAGTGTCGCGGATCTCCGCAGCAAGCATGATCGGCTGATTGCAGCCCGCAGCAGATCTACAAAACAAGACTTTGCAGTTCCAGTTTTGCGGGCACGACAAGCATTGGTTTACTGAGGCGTTGCAGTATCCGCACCAAGTCCGGCAGCACGCCAGTTAGAAGTCAGTAAAGTTGCTTGCCGGAGGATTGGGATGCTGTTCCAAAGTCGCAAGGTACTGCAAAACCACGCGCATGTATTGCCCCACGACCCAAGTTTCCAATGTGCCAACATCGTCTTCTTCACGGGGGTCGGACTTGATATTGTAAATACGAGGATATCCATTGTGTGGCAGACGGTTGGCCTGCGACCCCCCCATACGCACAAAACCATTGCCAGCTTGTACCACGTCTTGGAAGTAGATGCGGAAATGCTTCCAACGAACAGCGACCATATCGTCGCCTATGAAGGTTATCAGACTTTCACGGTTGGATTTTTCTTGCTCTCCAAGCAGAAAAGCCGACTGATCCACACCATCGATTGGCCTATCTGAAGGCATTTCCGCTCCAACAATGGCCGCAAAACTTGGCATGAAGTCCATAGTCGAGAACATCTCGTCTGATACACTGGGTTCGATCATACCCGGCCAACGGATCATCCCGGCTGTCCGAATTGAGCCTTCCCAAGCACTACCAAGCTCTCCCCTGAACGGCCCGGCGCTACCCCCATCTGGCCATACCATTGTCTTCCATGGACCATTGTCACTCATCCATACGACAATTGTGTTGTCGGCTAACCCCGCAGCATCGATTGCGTCAAGCACCCGTCCGGTATTGTAGTCAAGCTCCATCACCGCATCACCATAGGCACCTGCCACCGAACGGCCTTCCCATTCAGGGGTCATTAGACTGGGATAGTGCGGACGCGTAAATGACAGGAACAAGAAGAAAGGATCGTCAATATCGGCCTGTTCTTCGATGTAAGCAACAGCACGATCAGTAAGGTCGAAATCAATCGTTCTACGGACGTCTGGAGTGTACTCTTCAACAATTTCACCATCCGAACCAGCAGTGCCTTTCCAGACATAAGCCCTCTCGTCATCTGTCAGCTCGTAACCGGCAAGTGCCGCCCTTTCGCCAAATTGCACTTCGTCGGTTGAATGCAAAATCCCATAGAAGCTGTCGAAGCCCTGATTTTGGGGCATGCTGAATGTGTCGAGGCCAAGATGCCATTTGCCGAGGTAATTGGTGGCATACCCCGCATCCCTGAACATCTCGCCCATCGTATATTCGTTTTCTTGCAGGGTATTCGGCGTGCCACGCACCAAGGCTAGCGAAAGTCCCGAACGGATCGAGTAACGCGAGGTCATCGTGGCGGCGCGAGTAGGTGTGCAGCCGGGTTCGACCAAGAACTGCGTCAGCTTGAGACCCTCTGCTGCCAGTGCATCGATTTCCGGTGTCGGCATGCCACGGACTTCGCCGCCGCCGTAAGTTCCGAGGTCACCCCAGCCCAGATTGTCTGCCATCAAGAAAACGACGTTAGGCTTCTCGTCTGTCTGAGCATTCGCAGCCGGTAACCAACCCAAAGCCGTGCTCAAGACAATCGAAACAAACGGGAGTGCGCGCATGATTAAACCTCAGTGAAATGAAAGCCTAAGTCGTAACACTACTACCGGATGTGATTCTGCGAAATGCTGATTTGAGAACACACAGGCTTAGGGAAAAAACAGGACCCTTTTGAGCTCGAAGGGGTCAATCAACAAATTCGCTTGTATGTCCGGTATGCAGACAAAGCAGGGGATAGGGTCGCACTCTATCGGACCTGTTGGCTCGGACCACATGCTTCATGAGTTGGCACATGAGCTTGAGCTGGCCAGGCCATGGCGCGACATTTGGGCACCAATCTCAGTTAAGTATATTCTGATTTAGAGAAAGGCAGCGTTCCAAGAAGATTGTTCAAAAAGCATTCCGATTTGGATTCGGCCGCAAGAATTGCGCGATGGGTTTAAGAAACACGAAGCCAACCGCCGCAACGCCCAAATTGAATAGAAGATGAGCAGTTGCAACTGCCATCTCGTTGTCGCCAAATGCACCCACAACGAAACCAGAAAAGCTACCCAAAAACGGCAATATCAATAATACGCCAAGAGTATTAAACAGTAAGTTAGCTTGAGCTGCTTTGCGGGCGATTGTGCCCATGCTCAGCGACGCAAATAGCGCCGTAGATGTTGTGCCGATGTTGGACCCTACAACGATTGGGATAACGTCCGTTGTTGTCAGCAGGCCTTGCTGCACGCCAATGATACCTAACCCGACGACCACGCTGCTTGACTGCAAAAGTGCCGTGGCAACAAAGCCAATTGCTAATCCCACAAGCGGGTTCTTGGCGTATACCATCCATTCCGCAATCTCCGTCGAATCCTTTAATGGCGCAACAGCATCACTGATTAGCTGCAAAGTGAGCAGGATGACGCCGAGATAAAGAATAGACCGACCGAAAAGGGAAATCCTGCCCGGTAACAAAGACAACACGGCGCTCATAATGATTAGAAACGGCCCTAGAAATTTGGCGTCGATAGCTACTAGCCAGGCCGTTGAAGTCGTACCGACATTAGCACCCAGGAAAACCGGAAGACTGCCGCGAAATGTAATTGTTCCTGCTTCGACCAGCGCGACTGTGATGCCAGAAACTGCACTGGAGGATTGAACAAGTGCCGTGAGTGCAGCGCCGAGCGCAAATCCCGACAGGGGTTTTCGAGTGAGGCGCCCAAGCCATTGAGCGAGTGCTTGCCCGCCATATTTTTGCACATCGTGGCTAAAACCTTTCAGTGCATAGATAAACAGAATAACGGCCGCAGCGACCGATACCGCAACCTCAAAAAAGAGATGTCTTCCATATCCGCTATTTGAGTTGCTAGCGACTAAGATTACAACTGCAAACCCAGCCCAGCGAAACTCACAACTTGCTCGAGTTATAGTCTGTTTTGGGCTCGATGCGGACATTCACTGAAATCTGCTCAAATTCTGCTTCGCGGACGAAACGGACATTCGACTTTTCACCGTGATCCGGTATCTTCACGACATCTTCAGTTCAAATGCTGGTACCTGACACATGGATCCGTTCCTCACTGAAAGGCT
>NZ_JBQFTE010000019.1:0-12755 GCF_056538485.1 Ruegeria sp. BG3
TTGGTAAGCGAGATGCTGCGGTGCGGTTTCAACATATGACCGCAATACGGACAAAGCTGACATTCCGGGCCACCGCATGTATTCACCATTCCCTTGAAAATGACTGCCTGAGCGGCCCTTCCAGCCGTTCGCAGTGCAGCAGAGAGCCGTGATAGAACTCGCATTTAGTGTGTGCGGTCTGTACGTAAGTAGCAGAAACGGCTCCCAACGTTTATCAGGAGCCGTGTTTGCTGCATAGGTGGTTCTTTGGAAAATCAGGCGTGTCCACCGCCGATCAAGCCGATACCCGAAGTTAGACCGAACCAAGCTTTGACCCGCAGACCAACTGCCTTAATGATACCCATGGCTTGGATCCCGTGGGCGACAAGAGTTCCTTCCATTTCACCTTCAAAATTGGTGGTGTAGGATTGGACGATGCAACCACTACCCGGCACCAATAGATCGCGGTGTTCTGGGTGCACCAGATCGAGATGCACAACGATCTGACCCCTTTTTGCCTTTTCACTGGGCTCTATCAGGCGACCGCTAGGCGCAAGCTGACCGGAAGAAATCTGCTCCTGAATTCGGACGATCCTTGCCGGAAGAACAGTATGACGCTCACCTCGGCCCTTACAGGGGCTGTCACGAAAGACCTCTCCCCTATTGTGGACATGGTACTCGCCCTGCTCTCTGCGCTTGTCGTTTTTGCTTCCACAGCCGCAATAGTACTGAAAGGGTCAACACTTCGGGCCGTCTTCGGCCGAGGATTGGCCTCTCTCGGCGCAGCGCTAATTATTTCGCCCGTGGGGATCGCCATCCTGTTCGCACTATACCTACAAGACTGGGTATCAGTCGTAGCAGACACGTCTATCGAACAGGCGGGAAGAACAGCGGCATCCCTGTTTGGCGGTCTATTCGCCGTCAATGCAATTGCAATGGGATTGGCTTTAGGATGTTTGTCTCTGCTACTTGGGACCAGGCTAATGCAAATTCGTCCAAAATCACTCGTTTCACCTTAGGCGAGTGAACTTCCGCTTTGAACTCAATGCGGTCGTTCGCTGCAACGTGCTTGAACGTCTGCTTTGCGGAACAAAGCGTACATGATTACTTTAAGGCGTGTTTTGTACGACACGAAGCTCAAATGCCGACACTGATAGAGAATTGCTGAACGCTGTTTATTCATCGTGATGAGCAAGCTTGCCGTCCCATTCTTCTGTCGAAACCTTGGGCTCCGGCGGGTCCGCAATGTAAGACGGTGTCATTATCTGCGTTCCGTTTTCGTTAAATACATCGACAATGTTCTCGCGCAAGTCGGACAAAATCTTAGGCAGGCTTGACCCGCGCGATGTGTACGCATTGATCTCATAGTTGATTGCATAGTCAGCCAGCTGTGTCCAAAGCACAAAAGGTTCAGGGTTCTTTCTCAAGCCTTGAGTTCGATAAGCTGCCTCTATCAGCATTGCCTTGATCTTCTTCGGCGGTTCCTCGTAGCCAATTCCTACTGTAGTGTGAACCAAAAGCCCTCGACCATCTACTTTGCGAGAGTAGTTCACGACCTCAGAGTTAAGCAGCTGCGCATTTGGAATGCTAATCATCTCATTCTTGATAGATTTAATGAGGGTTTCCATCAGTTTTATCTCGGTCACATCACCGATTTTGTCACCAACTTGAATTCGATCACCGATGTTGGTGCTGCGTCTGTAGATTACAAACAAGCCGGCCATCATGTTAGAAACAACCGTATTCGAACCGAGCGAAACCATAATGCCCGCCAGAATTGTCAAACCCTGAAAGGCCCGGGAGTCGGAGCCGGGAATATAGGGGTAGGCAAACACCAGCGCGATCACGATGATCAATGCCCTAACCAACATCTTAGTGGGTGCAATCCAATGTTCTTCAAAGTCCTTGAGCTCGAAAGCGCCGTTTTCAAGGTTTTCGAAAAACAGATCTATGCCACGAATGGCCAACCGCGTCACAGCTGCGATGATAGCGAGCATAATTAGGTTGGGTATGTACCCAACAATGGCCAATACAACAGTGACAAGCGGTTCGCTCAAGTACTTCAAAAGGATTTGGGCTATAGCCTGTGTCTCAGCAAAGGAGAGCAATACCAAGGACAAGTAGTAGTAGAAGAAAAACAAAAACAGAACCCACATCAAAATGTGGATTGAGTAAACGACAATCGACGCGATAGCCCTGCTTCGTAAGATCGATTTCGTTGCTTCCTCAACGCCTTCAGCTCTCTTTTCCAAGTTGTTTCTGATGTAGTCTAGTAGCTTTCGCCGCTTTGCAAAAAACGCATATGAAACGAGGGTAAAAAATACCGTCCAAGCAAATGCAGCCATCGCACTGTCTACTCTGCCTTCATTGGACCGAGCATCCCGGTATTGTAAGATTGAAGTCTCAATTGCCTCAGCCTGAAGCCCCGCCAAAACGTCAATAGCCATTTGTTCGTGCTCGGCGTCAGCTTGGGTGGTTATTGTAACCATCCGCCCGTCGATACGTATCATTTTCCCAAATTCAGCGTCCGAAACCTGGACCTGAACCGAAGCTTTCGTTGAAGCGTCAGCGACCTGAACGATCCGCTCCTCGATCTTTCTCGCACGTTCGGTTGCAGGCAACGCACTTGAGCCACGAACCAGGAATAATTCTTCACCATCCACAATCACCGGCGCGATAAACTCCGGATCGTTTCTCTCTTCAGCCGGTACGACGACTTCTTCCGACTGAGCAAACGCAACGCTGCACGTAAATAGAAGCGGCAGGAACCAAAGTGTAAAAGCTCTCATGATTTAGTTCCTTCTACCGGAATTATGTGCACATCGCGTTGCGGGAAAGGTATGGATATTCCTTCTTCGTCAAACCGCTCTTTTGCTTGACCGGTAAGGTCCCAATAGACGGTCCAGTAGTCATCGGACTTGGACCATGGGCGGCAGAAGATGTTGACTGAGTTGTCTCCTAACTCACCCACGAAAATTTCTGCTTCTGGTGTCTTCAGACAAAACTGGTGACGCGCAACTAAGTCCTTGAGAACTTCAATTGCTTGGGCAGCGTTGTCCGAATAGGCGATGCCAAAGACCAGATCGACGCGACGTTCTTCGGATGCGCTCACATTGGTAATCACATCCCCCCAAATCTTGCTGTTCGGGACTATTATCATCTGGTTGTCGAATGTCCTGATCTTGGTTGAAACCACCGACATCTCATCCACGAACCCGGATGAACTGCCTACTTGGATATAGTCGCCAGTGTCGAATGGCTTGAGAACCATGATCATCAGACCGCTTGCGAGGTTTCCCAGCGTTTCCTGCAATGCAAACCCTAGGATGAACGACAAACCGCCGAGCACGGCAAAAAGCGGTGTAACGTTAACTCCGAACAGAGCTAAAACGACGAGTATGCCAAGGACGAAAACGGCCCAGTACACGGCGGTTGAAATGAAGCGTTTCAGCGTTCTGGAAATAGTCGGAATTTTAGTCAGACCCCTTTCAGTGACCCTGCGCACCATTCGAGCAATGAACATCATGGCCCAAACTGCCAATAATACACCCAAACCGGCCATCAACAAACCAACGCCCCCATCCCACGAGAACAACCAAGACCACGCGTTCTGAAAGAGCGTTTGAAGATCGGTTGTTCTTAGGGCTCCCGTTTTCAATGCGAGAATATAGTCAGTATGCGGTTCCAGATCTTCCTCCTTTGCGCCTTTCAGACTCCATGCTTCGAGCACCAGGCGATAGTTGTTTAGGATGTCCAGTCCAGAGTCGTTCAAAGAGGACAACTGAGACCGCAAGCTGTCTTCCCGAGCTCCGTTCGCCGATCGAAGTTGGAGATTCACTTGAGCGACTTCTTCGAGCCGAGAGCGGACGTAAGTTTGCCAAGTAACGGCGACCGCGGAAAGCTCTTCCGCAGTTAAGGGAACAAGTAGGATCTCGAGGTCATTGGCCGCAATCATCTCATCTAGGACTGCATTTGAAAGATCGTCATTCTCGTTTTCCACAGCCTCTTGATCCACATCCGTTTCTTGCGCGCCGGCAGGAAAAGCACTCGATAATCCCGTGAGCCAAAGGAACGACCAAACCGTCAACGTTCTTAGTGCTTGTCTCATCTGTCTGTCCCCTATTTCTTTAACGGTCGAAGAGAGCACACACAGACGTAATAAATCCAGAATTATGTTTATGTTTGAATGTTTGACGGCGACGAACACCATGATTATTGAATTGCTTTCGGTGTAGCGACCCTCTCAAATTGGCGGAAACTCTGACTTGTTTTCAAGGAACTACTTGCGCAACATCTGTGAATGTCAGGAACCAATTGGGAGGTTGGCATAGGCGGTCGGAATCTCGTCGGGACTTGTTCCGGAGCTTAGAACCGGTTTTCGAGAAGGAAACGGCCCGCAGAACCTGCTATTCTCACCAAGGCCAAAAAGCCAAAGGGAAAAATATGATTGCACTACTATTTGCGTTGTTCACATGCGCTTTGGGGCTCGCTTACTATAACCTTGTCCGACTTTCATACGCCGTCTTCGTAGTTACGCTTTTGGCGAGCGTCTATTGGCTAAAATTTCATGCAACAACGCCGCTTTCAATCCAACTGTGAGATCGTTTTATGTCACCTGAATTTGCCCGAAATATGAATGCCCTTGGTGTTCTGGCTGTGTGCCTAGTGTTGGTTCTTGCATTCTATTTTCAACTTGTTCTCTACGAACTACCTTGTCCGTTATGTCTACTGCAGCGTGTCGGTTTCGTGGCCGTAGGGTTTGGGCTCGGGCTAAATCTCTTGTGGGGCACGCGCGCAAGGAATTACGGAATCGTCCTTGTAGCAGCAATATTTGGCATCAGTGTTTCGATCCGTCAAATCCTACTGCATATAGTGCCCGGCACTGGGCACTATGGGTCTCCGGTTCTTGGGCTGCATTTTTACACTTGGGCCGGCATAGCCTTCGGGTTGATAATACTCGGGACCGCGGTGATGCTTGTTTTTGAAAAGCAATATGATCTGGCTGCGGACGTTAGGGCATCGGAACGGTTCGGTGGAAGCAAGTTGGCCAAAACGGCATTCATGTTGATCTTGGTTTTGGCAGTTGCCAATGCAGGCTCAGCTCTACTGGAGTGTGGACCAGGTATTTGCGACGATCCGCCAACGGACTACAAATTTTTGGATAAGCTTGAGGAAGCAGGTGGAACCTAGGTCGAGAAGACATCCTGCACGCAGTTTTTCCGGTATTTTACCCTCCAAAATCAAAGAGTAAATACAAAGGCGAACTTTGCTTCATTTTGATTAAAAATAACTGCCAACAAGCAAATTGACGGCCAGAAACAAAATATATGGTCACTGTTTAGGCAAGTGAAAGATTTGGGCTCACTGCCGACGTTTTCCGCGACTTCCCTAGACTGGTCGAAAGAGCCAATATCGGCCATTGGTGAACTTTCAGTCTTTTGCCTATGCAGCAGGTCGCAAACGTTTCAATCCAGGGTTTCACAGCCTGACGTCTAAAAACTACTTCGCGGACGATGCCGTCATTTGATGTAGCGCCGAGATCTGACGCGTCGGAACCATGGACACTTCACGTTTCAGGATATAGCGCCAGACCTATCTTTGCCCGGAACAAAAATGACTGAAACGACGTATCCAAGCCCTGTTCAATCGCACCGCCATGCCGATATTGCCGTCCATGCGATCGGGCTGCTGGCGATCCTGACGGCCGGTGGGTTACTTCTCTTTAAGTCAATCCACGGCCTCGAACCTAGCCTAGTCCTAGCGGTCTCGGTTTACGTGCTTTGTGCGCTGTCGTCCAATCTAGCATCCGTGGCCTATCACTTTTCCACATGGCACCTCAGGCGCACGCTATTGCGTCGCATTGATCACGCCGCGATCTATCCCAGCATTTCGGGTACCTTTACACCATTTTTTGTCTTGGCAGACACGACATGGACGATGTCCTTGCTGTGGACTTGTTGGGGGCTGACAGCCGTAGCCGTCTGGAACAAGATCACGAACGAAACGGTCAAGCCTCGATGGTCAACCGCATCCTATCTTGGGCTGGGCGCAATCGGATTGAGTGCCCTTCCTGACCTCACGAATGTACCTATCATGACACTGTGGTGCATCTTGGCTGGCTCCGCCGCCTATGTCGTTGGAACGGTGTTTTACGCCCAAAAAACTATGCCTTATCGGTATGCTGTTTGGCATACATGGGTAAATATTGGCGGTGCGCTGATGTTTGTCGGCATATGGATAGCCCTATCCACTCAATGGTAAATCAGTAGGGGCAGGGAGTAGTTGTTTCGCAACCGGTGTGTTGGACATTGCTGTGGAACGACAGGTATGTTTTTGGTCCGATGCAGAGGTCTGCCGGACTCTGTCAGTTTCTTGCCTCGGGACAGAGAGCCGAACCAAGGTTGCAAGGCGCTAACGTCTGCCTTGCTGGATAGCGCTCTAAATTCGCTGCCTAGCAGCTTCCCTACTGTAAAACCTCGGCAAGGCGTAGAAAGCAGTATGTTGTCACTTGGTCTCTTTTTTGGACAGAGCATCCCGGAGCGCGTCGCCGACCAAGTTGATTGAAAGGACACAGATTACAACCGCCAACCCGGGCCACACCATCTGTAGCGGTGTCGACCGCATGTGAACGCGTGCATTGAGAAGCATTGTGCCCCATTCTGGCATAGGGGGCTGCACTCCGAAGCCCAGAAAGCCCAAGGTCGAGATGCCCAAAATCGCACGGGCGAACATACCTTTCCAAACTACAATGAGTGAGGGCATCAGCGACGGCAAATAGTGCCAGCGAGCGATATAGAGTGGCGATAGCCCCGCCAGCCCTGCTTGAACCACATAGCCGCGTGTTTGAAGTGACAACCCAATGCCGCGGGCGACACGGGCATAACGCATCCAGCCTACAACGCTGAGCGCGAAGATCAGACTGGCCGTTCCGGAGCCAAGTACGCCGGCGATCACTACAGCAGCGACAAGCTCTGGGAACGCGAGGAAAGTGTCGGTAACGCGCATCATGGCCCAATCCAGCCATTTGCCGCCCAAGGCAGCGACCAGGCCAATAACAGTGCCGATGAACAGGCCCAGCAAGGAAATGAGGAAGGCCAAACCCAATGACCATCGCGCCCCGAAGAGAATGCGCGAAAAGATGTCTCGCCCGAGAGCGTCAGTACCAAGCCAGTTTTCTGACGTGGGCGGGCTCAACCTTTTGGGAATGTTGATCGCAGCCGGATCATACGGGGCAAACATTGGGCCAACGACCGCAATCACGACAAATACCAGGGCGAGGAAGATAACGCTACGCATCGTGACCTCCAATGCGGGGATCAAGCAGGCTATAGGCCAGATCGTTTCTTTCGGAACAGTCGAAAATCGAAGTGCGCGATATCGGCCAAGAACGTTGCGGGATTGTGAGCTTCTCGGTCCAAGGTTCAGAACCGCATTCAATTGTTGGCAAAATGGCTAAGGCTGGTTTCGCGATAGGTGCATCGACGCCATCCAGAACTCGCATAGACTCCGAGAAACGTAATTTGCCTACTTTATTGAGGATCGCTCCCCACTACTACAACACTGAGAGTGATATAGAATGCGCAGTTAGGCACCTAAGCTCGCTTTTATGATCTTTTCGCATCAGCCGGCAGGAAGCGAGAGGCGGTTGCGCAGCCACCGTGTCAGCAAAAGGTCGGTTCGCTACACAAACAAGAGGAAAGCCTGGTTCTGAATGTCCGCTTCGGGCCGGCTACGACGGTTGATGCCGCGTCGACGAAGGTCTGAAAGGTTCGCACAGCGGTCGCTCGCGACATTTCGGCGAATGACCGCACCGAGCCCAAAGCAAAAATTGCTCTTCGGAAGCAAAGTCTGCCTTTCTGAACCTTAGATTTGACTTCAACTGATCGCCTCCCCAACTACTGCAGTTGCAATATATCCGGAACGCATAGCTTTCTTTGTTCCGGCATTTTGTCTGCACCATCCGATCGTTTCAGTCGTTTCGGACCGTCTTTAACCTTGATCTTCGGCTTTGCTAGTGGGCCCTTCAAGGTCACGGGCCAGGGACTCTTCGATAGAGGTTCGCCAATCTTTCGGGGCTGCAGATTTAGGTCCAAAACCTTGCCCGCCACATCAACACCGCCAAAGACGACAACTTGGACATGGTCTGTCTCCAATGTGGTTTGTTTCGTCGAAATACTTCCATTTGAGATACTAATCGGCGCACGCAAACAAACGATTGGAGCAACCTTTTGCTTCTCTTTGGTAAACACCCAAGGTAGCACCCCTAGCCCTGCCAGATCCAAAAGTTGCGTCTCGATCGAGCCATCACGCATTGAAACAGTAGCATTGCCGTTCATGCTGTTTGCAAAATGCTTCGGTGAATCGGTTCCGCCGGTCACCGAAAAATCTGCATAGATCGTACCGCTCGCACCCTTTTTGAAGTTCAGGTTGTGAAGAATATCATCCAGCTGCCAACCGCCCGCTTTGCCAGTCAACGTGAGTAGATGCGCGTCGTTCGAAAGATCCATCTGCCCGCTAACGTCGAAATGAGCGCCTCCATATTCAAACTTCAAAGGTCCGGCCTTAAGCTCATTTTTGTTGAGCGTCAGTTGGCTCTGCAAACTGCTGATGCCCTGGGCTCCTTCGATGTGCCTAAGGTCAACGTCGACATCCATATCCATACCGGACAAGAGAATTGAGCGCCCGATAGGTTTAAGCGTTACATCTCTTAACGCACCTTGGCCGCCCTCGTCTTCTTGTTTAGTTTCTTTCTCTTCCGGCTCTGGGCCGCCTATTTTCCGCAATTGTGCGGCAGCCTGAACGATAGTTCGGATCTGATCTATCTTAATCAGGTCACTCTCAATGGAACCCTGAAGCACCGGGTCGCTTGTTGCATCATCAAGATCGGCCATAATCTGCAAGATAGAGTCGGCGACCTCAACATTGGCACTCGCGTTCCAATCAGTGCCTTCGCTTACAAGGTTGATTTCAAGACGAGCCTGCCCGGTTTCCACACGTTCAAGCGATAGTGCCTCCAAAAGGTCCGCCCCGGATGGAACTGCGACATCAATTGCCAAATCCAGGTCTTCGAATTTGAGTACATTCTCAACAGTGCCATGCACCTCAAGGTTCCAGACGTCCGTATCGCTTGTCTTTCCATCCAAATTCGACAGCGAAAGCTGATTAATGTCGCCGTTCAAATGGAAGTCACCGGAGAACCTGCCAAGCTGGTCGTCTGGGCCCAACAATTCTGGCGAGATCAAACTGCTTGCCGGTATATCCATTAGGCCTTCTGCTGATATGCCTTGCAACTGAAGCGCGTCATCGACCGAACCGTTCAAAATGATAAACGGATCGGCTGGGTTCCCAATTCTAAGGTTGATGTTTCCGACTTTTAAGGCGCCTTCTGGTGTTCTGGAAAGCTCGGAGAACTTAATCGGGGGCGGGCCTTCGCCGGACGTGTCCAACGTGAAACCGTTGGTCTTAATGACCATTTGTCGCTGCGGCACCCGACCGGGTACGCTGTCGATAACCATGTCGACTGCGATAAGTTTAAGATCATATCGCGAGGCGGCTGGGGCTGGTTCCGCATCTTCTGGGTAAAACCTAATTCGGGTTGTCAGCGATACGTCTTCCGGGTTCCCCAATTCTCCGATCTGCCCCGTCAGCGAAAGGCTGTGCCCGCCATCTAATTCCGCCAATACAGATAGGTCATCAATCCGTGCTACGCCGTCGACTGATGTAAACGTTGCGCCAATACTCCCTGTGCCTTCCAAAACGCGGCTCAGCTTCAGGATATCGAGAAGCTGGCCAAGTTCGGCAATCTCTACGGTCGTTGCCACTTGCAGACCGTTCTCTTGAGGAACTTCCTCTGCGACAATCGAAGTCTGTTCGAAGTTCACCGCCAACCGAAACGGGTCTTCCGTGGGGAATGTCGCGTTCAGATCAAACCTCTCTCCGTTCAGCGAACCGGCCCCGACTGCCGTCGCAACATCAGTTTCCGTATCACGCTCTAAGAGCAGCTCAAGAAGCTGCAGGTCCAACTCAAGTCCGTTTAAATTGTTTTTATAAAGAATGGCGATATCAGTCAGATCAGTTTTGCGGTCCGTTAGAATTCCCGCCAACAGCGGTGTCGGGGATTTTGTAGGTTTCCCGACTTCAGTTTCCGTTTGGGAAATAGACTGCCAGTTTCCGACGCCATCTTTGTCCGTGATCAGGTTCAGGTGAACACCCGAGAGCGAAAGACCACTCAGTGACATTTTACTGTTCCAGAGGTCGCGTGCGGAAACTTCAAACTCAATCTCATCGATTGCCGCAAGGTTCACACCAGCATTCCGAGAACCGGGTAGTTCCAGCCCTGCCGCTGACACCTGCAATTGCCGACCAATACCCAGACGCACTTCATCTTCAATTCTAACCTCCTGGCCAAGTTTCTTAGAGATCAGATTTTCGACGAAAGTAGTTCTGACCGAGGAAAACAACGCAGAAGACAGGAAAAGCCAAGCTGCAAACACTGCGACAAACGCGACAGCGCAACAAATCAAAATACCTTTTGAAACGTATCGCACGTTCTTCTCCTAAAATCTCGATTCACCCAATGGGAAGCCTAGACCATTTAATCATTTAGTTAATGGAATATATGTGGTCGGTAGATGATCTAAATTCCGAATGAGCTTGACTATATTGCTGATATTCTAGCGTGTTTTGTCGAACCGCCAGGGTCAGGACTCATAGCCAATAGATAACGAGTGCTGCGAGGGCGATTGCTGACAGGAAGACCTTCGGGCACCTGTCGTAGCGGCTTGCCACAGGCCGCCAATCCTTCAACCTGCCGAACATGATCTCGATCCGGTTGCGCCGTTTGTAACGACGCTTGTCGTACTTAACCGGTTTCTTCCGCTGCTTCCGGCCGGGGATGCAGGCGCGTATCCCTTTGTCTTTCAACGCCTCCCGGAACCAATCGGCGTCATAGCCACGATCCCCGAGCGGCCAATCGACATCCGGCAGGCCGCTCAGCAGTGCCGGCACACCAATGTAGTCGCTGACCTGACCGGCGGTGATGAACAGGTTGAGGGACGTCCCCGGCTGTCGCAGATGGCATGCAACTTGGTGTTCATGCCGCCCTTGGTGCGGCCCCTCTCGGCAGCATCCTCCGGATGCGCCTGCCGGGCAGTGAATCAGGCGTCCGCGCCCCTTTTTTGACGCCCAAACTGCTTGCGGTACGGTGGGCCTTCAGGTCGGTGGCATCGACCATCACAGTCTTCTCTTCACCGTGTTCGGCAGCCAGACCAGCCATCATCCGGTCGAAGATGCCTTTGACGCTCCACCGCTTCCAACGGTTATAGAGCGTTTCCGGGGCTTACGTGGCCCCACTGGGGCCACGATCCCCTTCAACTGTGTGGGCCATACGCCGAAGAGGCATCGCGCCATCTCAACCCATTGCGATTAATGAAGATAATGCCGCTCAACACACGTCGATCATCAACGCGTGGTTTGCCCTGGGACTTGGGCAAGAAAGGCTCAAGACGCGCCACCTGCGCATCCGTCAGCCAGAAAAGATCAGACATGGTCACCGCTCGATTTTCGAACCGTGAATCACGCAGCAAAGCGGAAATCAATGGGTCCTGACCCTAACCGTACTGATGGCGCGCCGCCGTCCATCGGTATCCGTCAGCGGCTGTTTCCAGATATCCCAGACCGGGAAGAGAGATGTGCGACCCGCCCATCATTATGCGATCCGCAGCAACCATATCCATAGTCTTGACGCGGGTTTCACGTGCCAAATCCTGATCAGTGTCAAAGCCAATGGTCACGGCGGGCATAGCGAGTTGCACCGCTGGAACATGAACAATGTCGGCCGCAATAAGCAGGACATCGCCGTCACTTTCGAGCATCAGGCCCGTATGGCCGACGGTGTGGCCGGGCAGCGCCATAGTCGAGAGCCCAGGAGCGATTGCGGTTTCTTCAGCGCCAAAAGGCTCAATCCGTTCGCCAAAACCATCGAGGGCGGAGCGTGCAAGGTCAAACGCAGCTTTGAAGGCATCGGGAGCCTGCGCCTGAATCTCCTCGCTGGTCCAGAAATCGATGTCAGCGCTCGCTACCCGGAGTGTCGCGTTCAAATAAGGATTACCAGCTGGCGAAACCGTGCCGCCGATGTGATCGCCGTGCAGATGGGTGAAGACCACCGTGTCAATAGCGGCCGGATCAAAGCCGAGGGCGTTCATCACGGAGGGCAACTTGCCAAGGGTCGGTCCGAAGATTTCGCCGGTCCCCGCGTCGACCAATATTTTTCTATCACCAATTTCGACCAAAAACGCATTGACCGCACTCGGATGCGCGTCGGTGGCTATGTGCGCATTGTCGAGCAAGGTCGCGAACTCTTCTGGTGTTACACCGGAGAGCATTTCAGGTCCGATCGAAATGAACCCATCGGACAGCACGTGCACCGTCGCCGAGCCCACCTGGTAGCGCCGCGCCGCTACGAGGCCTTCCGCTCCGAGGGGCGCGACGTTCCACCCCAATGCAGCGAGGCCCGAAGTGATGCCTGTTCCGGCCAAGAATACGCGTCTGTCCATGATTGTTCTCCCAAATTTCTCGAGACTACCCCTCACTGTTGCTACCCTAGCAGTAATGGGGACGGCGTGACACTAAGGTTGAATGCGGCGCCCGTTGAAAATTCAGTGATCGGCCAATCGCCGCTCGGTCTAGGCGAGCTCTGCAAAGGAAATCCATTGATTGCCGCGCAATCGACAAAGGTCCGGTATCACTGGCTGCGCTGCAACGCCCAAGTGTTCTGG
>NZ_JBQFTE010000020.1:0-8009 GCF_056538485.1 Ruegeria sp. BG3
TTGGAGTGTTGACAAAACGCGCCGTCCAAAACTGCTCGTAACCGCATAGGTGATAAAACCTAAAGCCCCGGGCAAAACCCCGGGGCTTTTGCTATGATTGGAAGGTCCGGACAGACCCATTCTGGTGAACACAAATTACAGTGGTGCTCTTGGGTGTCCGATCCAGGATGGTTTGAATCTCACCCTCATCTGCGTGGCAAAGTGCCGTTGACAATGCATCTGCCGATGTCGCATCTGCCGCCTGAACGCTGACCGTCGCCCATTGGGGTGGGTGCATGGTTTTTGGATTCAGGACATGAAATTGACCGCCACCCAGTCGCAACGCACCTGGGCTGGAGGTGGCAATCGCTTGATCTTTGAGCTTCCGGGTCTGAACGATCCCGTGTTGAGGGTCGGAGACGCCAAGGGTCCAGTTGCGCCCTGCGGCGTAGTACTCACCGATATTTACCAATACGTTCCCCCACCCCGCCTGGCGCAGCACCTCTGTGACCAGATCCGTGGCGTAGCCCTGCGCAATACCATTCAGCGTCAGTGCCTGGCCGGCATCCAGCGCAATGTGATCGGGCGAAATCCGAACCCGGTCCCATCCAAGGGCTTTGCGCGCGGCATCGAGGTCTCCATTCTGCGCCGCTGCCCGCCACAAGGGTTGAACAGTTGGATCAAAACGCCCGTCGGTCTGCCGATAGGCGCTATCGCAGGCGCGCAGAAGCGCCATCATTTCGGGCGCGGGTGCTTTCAGGTGTCCAGAACGGTTCAACCGAGACAAGTCAGAATTTGGCCGATAGAGGCTGAACAATGCTTCGCAGCGTTCAAGCTCTGCTCGGATGCGGACTATGGCGGGTTCGGCAACGTCCGGAGGCGCGTCAAAGGTTAGGTTGACCTCTGCGCCCAAAGCGTAGCCATGCCATTTTGTGGGCTGGGCCGCGGCCGGGGTCGCCAGCGCGGCGGCAGAGATGGCAAGGAAGCGGCGGCGGTTTATCATTCGGCGGCGACCTCTCTGGCGCGGCGTCGGGCGGCGACAATCAGAGGCACGCATTTCGTGCTGTCGTCATGGATCGTCACGCAGTCAAGGCATTGAAAGCATTCGTCATATTGGATACGCCCACATTTGGCGATCGCCCCGTATTTGCATTTGACCTTGCACAATTGGCACGGAGAGCCACATTCCGCGCGTCGGTCGATCCAATCGCGCCCACGCAACAGCCCTCCAATCGCCATGAAAGCGCCAAGAGGGCAGACATAGCGGCAAAATCCCTTGAACAGCACCATTCCAAGGAACAGCCATCCCGCCGCATAAGCCACGTAGTACCATTCCCGCACAAAGAAGGTGGTGACCGCGGTTTTGAACGGCTCGACCTCGGCGGCTTTGTCGACCTGATCGGGGGCGGCGAACACTACGCCCACAAGACCCGCGAGGATGACGTATTTCAGCCATTTCAGGCGTCTGTCCCAGGCGTCGGACGGCTCAATTTGCGGAAGGCGTAGGGCTTTGCCGAGGTGATGCGCGAACTCCTGCATTGCGCCGAAGGGGCAGAGCCAGCCGCAGAACAGTCCTCGGCCCCATGCGATGAAACCAGCGATGGATACTGCCCAGATCAGCAAGGAAAACGGGTCGTACAGAAGGAACGCGAAACTGCCGCCCTCGACTGCTGCTCTGAGTGTTCCAAGGACGGTGACGATGGACAACTGCCCTTGCCCCCACCATCCGACAAAGCCGATGACAACGGCCAGCACGCCCATGCGGAGGGGCGTGAACAAAGGTTGGGCCGCTAGTACATTCATACGAAAGCTGAGCGCGGCGACGAGACCAGTCAGGAATATCCCAAGAACGATCATATCGGCCTGACGGTTGCGCAGCGCTTCAAGCCATGGCGGGACCGGCGTGATCTGAACCGGACGGGTAAAGAACCGTTCGGGCGTGATATGGGGCACCTCAAGCGTGACCGAGCCTGTTTCGGGCTGGAACATGCCGTGTTCCCGCACGGCCAGTACCTTCAGAACCCAATCGCGCGAAGGGTCAAAGCCCAACCTACGGTCCGTGCGCAGGATCATGGCCGTACCATCGGGCAGACCATTGGCCAGTTCCACGAACAGATCGGCATCGCGCAGGGCAACAGGAAAGCCATCTTGTTCGGCTGACAGCCAGTCTGGCGCGGTATTGCGCACGAAATCTTCGCTGACCAACCCGTGGCGCGCGGTTTCGATCACCAGGATCGGTTCATCATTTTCCGAGATTTCCAGAAAGCTCTGGAGGTCGTCGAAACTGTCCTCGGCCAGCGCAGCGCGGGCGATGGAAGTAGGCCCTACATCGACAACCCAGATGTCCAAATAAGGCTCATCCGGGTAATCCTGCGCTTCGGGGTCGTCATCCTCCCACAAGGTGCCTGCGAACAAGGCGTCGACCTGCGCGTTGGTGTAGGTCTTGCGCGTGGCGATGCCCTGATCGACCAGATCCTGCCAGGTCAGATTCTCCTGATACTCGGGGTCGGGAAAGGCGGGCGGCGCGGTGGCCAGCCCCTGCATTTTTTCGCGGGCCACTGCCAGCGCGGCCCCCATGACGGATTCGTGGGCGATGCGTACGCTGGCCGTCGCCTTGGTGACGCCATCCAGATAAACAAGCTGTGAACCCGCCGCGGCATCGCCATAGGGTGTTCCCACCACAATCGAATCCGAAATCGACAGCCCGCCATATTGTTCAAAGAATTTGTGAAACGGGGCCTCACCCAGACCCGAGACAAAGATCGGCTCATTATGTTCGATCAGTTGGACATCCAGAAAGCGCCCCTCAAGGTCCAGCACTACCAGCATGTTGATCGGCGCGCCTGAGAAGCCCGGCAAGGGGGCCAAAGGTTCGGATTCAAACACATATCCGGCCTCACTGCCGCCCGAGTTCAGCAGGCTGTAAACCCCGTCATCGTTCAGCGCATCGCCGAGTGAAAACGGGGCGCGGATATAGGTTTCGATCTGCTCACGCGGCAGAGGCTCTGCCTGAACCGACAGGCCGCTGAAAAGCAAAAACACAAGTAACAGGATCGCGCGCATGAGCGTGAGACTATATTTCCCCCTGCGCCCATGACATTCGACGAAAGTCCTAAGTCCCGCCTCTACGACCCCAAGCCGGTTGACGCAGCCGCCCCCGCCCCTCAACACTACACCCCATCCCTACGACCAAAGGAGCATTTTCCGAAAATCGTGTCGGTAGTAGGTTTTCAACAACGCCAGTCATTCATCGGGAGGACACTATGACCTGGAGCACACCAAAGCTGAAAGAAGTGAACTGCGGTATGGAGATCAACATGTATTCTCCGTCCGAGGACGAAGGCCGCGAGTACGAGCCCGACCTGTTCTGATCACGTAAAAGCAGCGGAGGCCCAAAGTGCATTTCCTGGTTCTTGGGGCTTCTGCAGGTGGCGGTTTGCCACAATGGAACTGCGGTTGCCGGAATTGCGAGGATGCCCGCAAGGGTAAGATCCCGCCGTCCGGCCAATCCTCTTTGGCGGTGTCCCCGGATGGCCTGAAATGGAGCATCCTGAACGCCTCGCCCGATATTCGCCAGCAGATGCTGGACAGCCCCAAAATGCATCCCCGCGCGCTGCGCGACACGCCTGTTGCCTCGGTTCTGCTGACCAACGGGGATATCGATCATATCGCTGGGTTGCTCAGCCTGCGTGAACAGACCCCGTTCACCCTGTTTGCCACGGGCGATATTCTGGACGTGCTGTCCCAGAACCGGATTTTCGACGCGGTCAACCGCGAGAAGGTGGGCCGCCGTCAGATTGCCCTGGGCGATGAATTCAATCTTCAAGAGGGGCTGCAGGCGCGGCTTTTTGCAGTGCCCGGCAAGGTGCCGCTGTTCATGGAAGGCGACAGCGTCCAGACCGATCTGCTAGGCGAACAGACCGTAGGTGTCCGGCTGACCACCACCGACAAGACCGCCTATTACATCCCCGGCTGCGCGCAGGTAACCGATGACCTGTTGGCCCGAATTGCGGATGCCGATCAGCTGTTCTTTGACGGCACGCTTTGGGATGATGATGAGATGATCCGCACCGGAACCGGTGTGAAAACCGGGCAGCGGATGGGGCATATCTCGATCAGCGGACCCGAGGGGTCGATCGCCCGACTGCAAGACATCCGCGCGGCGAAAACCTTCATCCACATCAACAACACCAACCCTGTTCTGCAACCCGACAGCCCGGAACGCGCCTTTGTGGAAGCCGCAGGCTGGACCATCGCCTATGACGGGCAGGAGATCACGATATGAGCCGCGAAACCCTAGAGGCCCGCCTGCGTCAGATCGGGGCGGAGCGTTATCACGACAAACACCCGTTTCATCACCGGCTGCACAGCGGGGACTGCATCCCCGATCAGGTGCGCGCCTGGGTGATCAATCGGTGGGCCTATCAGGCAGCGATTCCGATGAAGGATGCCGCCTTCATGTCACGCTGCACCGATCCCGATATCCGGCGTGAGTGGCGATCCCGCATCGAAGACCATGATGGCGGCGTGACCGAGGGCGGCGGCATCCGGCGCTGGTTGAAACTGGCTGAGGCCGTAGGGCTGGACCCCGACTATGTCGCCTCAGGCCGCGGCATCCTGCCCGCAACCCAATTCGCCGTCGACGCCTATGTGCATTACGTACGTGAAAAACCCCTGCTGCAGGCGGTCGCGTCTTCTCTGACCGAGTTGTTTGCCCCCAAAATCCACGAGCAGCGGATCGAGGGTCTGCTGCAGCACTATGACTTCGCCAATTCCAACAGCCTGTCCTATTTCCAAAAACGTCTGACCCAAGCCCCCAAGGACGTAGCATTTGGCCTGAACTGGGTTTTGGACCATGCGGACACAGCGGAAAAGGAAGACATGGCCTGCGAAGCGCTAATCTTCAAAACCAACGTTCTGTGGGCGCAGCTGGATGCGCTCTGGTCGGGATATGTGGAACCGGGCCTGATCCCGCCCGGCGCGTGGAAGCCGGGGGAAGGCCTGTTATGACGCTTGAGCTGAACCAGTCCGACCGCCCCTATCTGCCGCGCGGCGTGCGGGTTCAGCGCGACACGGTGCGCGACCGCATGGTCCTGCAGGCCCCGGAAAAGGTGATCGAACTGGACGATATCGGCGTCGCCATCCTGTCGCGGGTGGATGGTAAGACCTCGTTTAGCCAGATCGTCACTGATCTTGCCTCTACTTACGGTGCCCCTGCCGATCAGGTCGAAACCGATGTTCAACGATTCCTGCTGGCCCTGCGCAGCCGTCTTTATGTAATGGTGCAAAAATGACCGCCCCAGCCCCCATCGCGCTTTTGGCCGAACTTACCCACCGCTGCCCGCTCAGCTGCCCTTATTGCAGCAACCCGGTCGAGCTTGAACGCAAAGAGACCGAGTTGGACACCCAGACCTGGGTAGATGTGTTCCAACAGGCCTTCGACATGGGCGTCCTGCAATTGCACTTGTCGGGGGGTGAGCCCGCCTCGCGCCGCGATCTCGAAGACCTGACCGCACAGGCCGCCCGTATCGGGCTTTACACCAACCTGATCACCTCCGGCATCGGGCTGACCCCCAAACGGCTGGATCGACTCGAGGAGGCAGGGCTGGACCACATCCAACTGTCTTTGCAGGGAACGAATGCCGCTCTGGCCGATCGCATTGGGGGCTATCGCGGCGGCTTTGACCGAAAGATGGTCATCGCCAAAGAGATCGGTGACAGGGGTATCCCGCTGACCCTGAACGCGGTCATGCATCGCCACAATCTTGATGATCTGGATCGCACGATCGAAATGGCCGTCGAACTGGGCGCCCGCAGGCTCGAGGTCGCTTGTGTGCAATTCCACGGCTGGGCGCTGCCGAACCGCGCCGCACTGCTGCCGACGCTTGAGCAGACCCGGGCCGTTAAAGACACCGTTGCCCGCGCCAGGAAGGAATTGCGAGGTGTCCTGACCATCGACTTCGTGCCACCTGATTACTACTCAGACTTTCCCAAGGCCTGTATGGGCGGCTGGGGGTCCACGGGCCTGAACATCACGCCCAACGGCACCGTCTTACCCTGCCACGCGGCACAGACAATCACTCATCTAGAATTCGAGTCGGTGCGCGATAAACCCTTGTCGGACATCTGGCACCACAGCAGTGCCTTCAACGCCTATCGGGGAACCGCTTGGTTGCCCGAACCCTGCCAAAGCTGCGAGAGGAAAGAGATCGACTTCGGAGGTTGTCGGTGTCAGGCGATGGCCTTTGCGCAAGATGCCGAAGCCACAGATCCCGTTTGCAAAAAATCACCTCTGAATAGCCGGGTCAAAGATGTTTTGGACGCCATGTCAGCCAATCCTGAAAGTGAATTCATCTATCGCAAAGCATGACCCCAACCAAGTACTATTGCGGACAAAAATACCTTGGAACATCTGTTGGAGCGGATTGCGACAAGCCGCGAATCCTTGAGGCTACCGAGCATGATTTCGATCCGGTTACGCCCTTTGTAGTGACCTTTGTCGTATTTGACAGCCTTCGTGCGTCGCCTTCGACCTTAGAAACAGGCGCGTATCCCTTTTTTTGACGCATCTCAGATGCCGGTCAGCGTCTTAGCCACGGTCTCCAATCAGCCAGTCAACTTCTGACACGCTGCTAAGCAAGGCCCGCATGCCAATTGAGTCGCTAGCGTGCCCGGCAGTAAAAAAGGTTTATCGGACGCCCTTGGCTATCACAGATGTCGTGTTGCTTGATCTTCGCGCCACGATTGGCGCACCCATTCAAGCGTCCACGCCCTTGTTTTTGAACGCCAGACTGTTCGCTATTAGGTGCTTTTACGCATCCAGAAACAGCACGCTGAATCGAGAGCTCTTGTCCTATTCACACCCAAGATATCGCCGCTTCCTGCTTTCTTCGGGAGTAGATTTGAAATGTTTGAAGAAGCTTCGGGACATAGCGGAACGAGACGAAAACCCAGTCGCGGCGGCAACTTCTGCAAAGGGCATGTCCGTGTATTTGAGCAAGATCCCAACCCTCTCCAAACGCAACTCTTTGTAAGTGTCCAGAAGCTTCGCATTTGTTTTGCTGAGATATCTTCTCTGAAGCTGCCGGACAGATGTACCAACTTTCGCGGCAAGTTCTGAAATGCTCAACGGGTCTTCGATATGCGTCATCATGGTCGCCAGCGTATGAATGACCACCTCGTCCCCTTTGGCTTCGCCGATGAGCCGATTGGCAATTTGACTCTCGGTTTTCTTCCTGGGTTCGCTCAATCCGACATATCTGCGTAGCGCATCAGCAATATGTTGACCGTGGTCAGCCGAAACGAGCTCCGAAAGTAGTCCCAGAGCACTGATGCGGGTATTGGCGCTGTGTAATCGACCATTTGACGCCAAGCAAGTTGATGCCCCGCAGCTGGTAATTCCCTGTTCAAAAGCAGCCGCTTCAAAAGCGGCATGCACTGCAGCCGCCCTAGGTTCAGAGCCTGCCATCTGTGCCAGCAGCATCACGGCGCCGCCGACCAATATCACTCTGGGTGACAGATTCATCACTTGCGAAACCCAAAGCTTTTGGTCTCCTGCCGGGCACCATGCACTCTCCAAGTCGCCCCAGAACACCGCAGTCCGCCCAGCCCAATCAAGTGGTCCACCAACTTTGTCGGTAGCAACAACACGTGCTGTCACCACATAGGCTTTTTTAGCGATCAATGTGTTCAACGCGTGGAAAAACTCCACGACCAATTCTGCTGATGCCCTATCCTCTTGGCAGCGCAGAATGACTTCGATGTGATGAGGGCGTTCTTTTGCCACGTTGGCGATTTGAGCTGCACCTGGGTGACAATTTTGTATGACATAATGCTTCATCAAAACCACCAACTGGTTTGATTGGGTCAGGTGAGAGACATATTGTTCCCTTCAATGACCCCCGCCTTTTGGCGGGGGTCATGTTTTGGCTATTCAGCTGCTTCTTCGTATGCTTCCATTGGAGGGCATGTGCAGACGAGGTTTCGGTCTCCGTATGCGTTGTCGACGCGGTTGACGGGGGACCAGTATT
>NZ_JBQFTE010000021.1:0-2500 GCF_056538485.1 Ruegeria sp. BG3
AGGATTTGAACCTGCGACCTTGAGGTTATAGGCCTGACGAGGTGAGAACGCTAAGCGATTGATCCAGTGGATCAATTGTAGTCTGAACGGGCTGTTTGGGTTTTCTGACGCTGGTTGCGGGAGCAGGATTTGAACCTGCGACCTTCAGGTTATGAGCCTGACGAGCTACCGGGCTGCTCCATCCCGCGTCAGAGTCAGATTTGTATCATCGTTAGAGAGATGTTTGGGCTTTTGCTAGGTTTGGCGGTGACCTACTCTCCCGGGGCTTAAGCCCAAGTACCATTGGCGCGGCAGTGCTTAACTTCCGGGTTCGGGATGGGACCGGGTGTTTCACTTGCGCTATGACCACCAAACCGAGGAAAAGCCCTCGGTCGACTTTCTTGCTGTGCAAGAAAGCGACTATGCGGCAGGCAGCGTCTTTATCGCAGATAAAGGCGCGTTGCCGCACGGTTGTGTTTTCAATCAACATCGCGGCTTGGCGCTGCGACGCTATCCTTAGTCAAGGTCGGTGTATGCTTCTGGTTTGATTTGTCTTTCTGTTACTGGATCAAATCAAGCCTATCGGGCGATTAGTACCGGTCAACTGAACGCATTACTGCGCTTACATCTCCGGCCTATTGACGTGGTGGTCTTCCACGGCCCTCAGGGAGACCTTGTTTTGAGGGGGGCTTCCCGCTTAGATGCCTTCAGCGGTTATCCTGTCCGATCATAGCTACCCAGCACTGCCGTTGGCACGACAACTGGTCCACCAGTGGATCGTTCACCCCGGTCCTCTCGTACTAGGGGCAACTCCTCTCAAGTCTCCTACACCCACGGCAGATAGGGACCGAACTGTCTCACGACGTTCTAAACCCAGCTCACGTACCTCTTTAAACGGCGAACAGCCGTACCCTTGGGACCTGCTCCAGCCCCAGGATGAGATGAGCCGACATCGAGGTGCCAAACACTGCCGTCGATATGGACTCTTGGGCAGTATCAGCCTGTTATCCCCGGCGTACCTTTTATCCGTTGAGCGATGGCCCTTCCACTCGGGACCACCGGATCACTATGGCCGTCTTTCGACTCTGCTCGACTTGTCAGTCTCGCAGTCAGGCTGGCTTCTGCCATTGCACTCAACGAGCGATTTCCGACCGCTCTGAGCCAACCTTCGCGCGCCTCCGTTACGCTTTAGGAGGCGACCGCCCCAGTCAAACTACCCGCCACGCAGGGTCCCGGATCCGGATAACGGACCGCGGTTAGACATCAAGAGTGCGAAGGGTGGTATCTCAAGGGAGGCTCCACGGATACTTGCGTTTCCGCTTCAAAGCCTACCACCTATCCTGCACATCACAATCCTGATGCCAGTGCGAAGCTGTAGTAAAGGTGCACGGGGTCTTTCCGTCTAACCGCGGGAAGCCTGCATCTTGACAGGCAATTCAATTTCGCTGAGTCGATGTTGGAGACAGCGGGGAAGTCGTTACGCCATTCGTGCAGGTCGGAACTTACCCGACAAGGAATTTCGCTACCTTAGGACCGTTATAGTTACGGCCGCCGTTTACCTGGGCTTCAATTCAAGGCTCTCACCTCTCCTTTTAACCTTCAGGCACCGGGCAGGCGTCAGACCCTATACGTCGTCTTGCGACTTCGCAGAGCCCTGTGTTTTTAATAAACAGTCGCCACCCCCTGGTTTGTGCCCCCAGCCCCTAGTTGCCTAGGAACCGGGCCTCCTTCTCGCGAACTTACGGAGGTATTTTGCCGAGTTCCTTCAACATCGTTCTCTCAAGCGCCTTGGTATGCTCTACCAGTCCACCTGTGTCGGTTTAGGGTACGGTCTGATGGAGGGCTATTTCCAGGAACCACTCAGCAGCCCAATCAATCCGATAAGATTGAACTACACTTGTGATCCGTCACATCCTCCTGGCCTAGGAATATTAACCTAGTTCCCATCGCCTACGCCTTTCGGCCTCGGCTTAGGGGCCGGCTTACCCTGCTCAGATTAGCTTTAAGCAGGAACCCTTGGACTTTCGGCGAGAGTGTCTCTCACACTCTTTGTCGCTACTCATGTCATCATTCTCACTAGTGATCTCTCCACGGGATCGCTCACGCGCCCGCTTCATCGAAAGAACTCGATCCGTCATTACATCCAAGTGGATGCAAATACGGATGAGTTCTATGTCACACTACGCTCTGCTACCGATGCTTACGCATCCCTAGACTTCGGCTCATGGCTTGAGCCCCGTTACATCTTCGCCGCAGGACAACTTATTTAGACCAGTGAGCTGTTACGCTATCTTTAAAGGATGGCTGCTTCTAAGCCAACCTCCTGGTTGTTTTGGTCGTCCCACCTGCTTTCCCACTTAGCCATGAATTGGGGGCCTTAGTCGTAGGTCAGGGTTGTTTCCCTCTCCACTACGGACGTTAGCATCCGCAGTGTGTCTGCCATCTAGTACTCCCGGGTATTCGGAGTTTGGTTAGGATCAGTAAGCCTGTGGGGCCCCATTACCCATCCAGTGCTCTACCC
>NZ_JBQFTE010000022.1:0-4408 GCF_056538485.1 Ruegeria sp. BG3
TCTTCATGTTGAGTTGGGTGGAAAGATGGTTGATTTTGCGGGCTGGGAGATGCCTGTTCAGTATCCGTTGGGGATCATGGGGGAGCACAAGCAGTGTCGTGAGAAGGCAGCGGTGTTTGATGTGAGCCATATGGGGCAGGTGATCCTGCGCGGTGAGAATGTGGGCGAGAAGCTTGAGGCGCTTTGCCCGCAGGCCTATGCGACGCTGAAGGAAGGCAAGGCGCGGTACGGGTTCTTTACGAATGAAGACGGCGGGATCATGGATGACCTGATCGTGTCGAACGCGGGGGATCACTACTTTGTGGTGGTGAACGCGGCGCTGCGCCATCAGGACATTCCGCATATGCGCGAGCACCTCGAAGGCGTCGAAGTGACCGAGATCTTCGACCGCGCGCTGGTCGCCGTGCAAGGCCCCGCAGCGGAGAACGTTGTGGGTGAGCTTTGCCCTGTCGCCCGCGATCTGAAGTTCATGGAAACCACCGTGGCCGATATCAACGGGGTCGAATGCCGTATCTCACGCCTGGGCTATACCGGTGAGGACGGCTACGAGATCTCGATCCCCGAGGACAAGGCCATCGAGATCACCCGCGCCTTCCTGGCACATGACGATTGCGAAGCGGCCGGTCTGGGCGCGCGCGACAGCCTGCGGCTTGAAGCGGGACTGTGCCTTTATGGCAATGACATCGACCAGAGCACCTCGCCGATCGAAGCCTCTCTGGGCTGGGCGATCCAGAAGCGCCGCAAGGAAGAGGGCGGGTTCCCGGGGGCCGAGCGCATCCAGAGAGAACTGGCCGAGGGCGCATCCCGCAAGCTGGTGGGCATCAAGCCCGAGGGCCGCGCGCCTGCGCGTCAGGGCGTTGAGATCCAGTGCACTGAAGGCAACACCATTGGCCAGATCACCTCGGGCGGGTTTGGCCCGACGGTCGGTGGCCCCGTTGCGATGGGCTATGTGTCCGCAGGCCATGGTGAGCCGGGCGAGACCGTCAATCTGATCATTCGGGGCAAGCCACAACCGGCCGAGATCGTGGCGCTGCCCTTCGTCACCCAGAATTACAAGCGTTGAAGTCAGGAGAGAGACAAGATGGCAACCTATTATTCCGAAGAGCACGAGTGGATCGACGTGAACGGCGATACAGCCACTCTGGGCATCACCAAACATGCCGCCGAGCAGCTGGGCGATGTGGTCTTCGTGGAGCAGCAGGAAGTGGGTGACGAGTTCGAGAAAGACGGCGAGATCGGCGTGATCGAATCCGTCAAGGCGGCGTCCGAGCTCTATGCCCCGGTTGATGGTGAGATCGTCGAGGTCAACGAGGCGCTGGCCGACAATCCTGGCGCGCTGAACGAAGACCCCGAAGGTGAGGCATGGATCTACAAGATCAAGATCACTGACGCGTCGCAGCTGGAAGATCTGATGGATGAGGCCGGCTACAAGGACTTCATCGGCTGATCCAGACCGGAGCCCTGAATGGGGCTCCGCCCGTTCGGGCCGGACCGGCTCGTGATGATGTATCGGGGGCCTGCGCGGTCTCCGCCCGACCTGACTTATTCATAGGAGCGCTGCAATGGCTTTCAAACTGACTGACTACGAAGCCTATGACTTTGCCAATCGCCGCCATATCGGTCCCAGCCCGACCGAGATGCGCGACATGCTCAAGGTGATCGGCTTCAAGACGCTGGACCAACTGATCGACGCCACCGTCCCGCCGGCGATCCGCCAGAAAGAGCCGCTGGACTGGGGTCCGGCGATGACCGAGCGCGATGCGCTGTTCTACATGAAAGAGGTGGCGAGCAAGAACAAGGTTCTGACCTCGCTGATCGGTCAGGGCTATTACGGCACCACCACGCCTGCGCCGATCCTGCGCAACATCCTGGAAAACCCGGCCTGGTACACCGCCTATACGCCTTATCAGCCCGAGATCAGCCAGGGCCGTCTTGAGGCGCTTCTGAACTTCCAGACCATGGTCAGTGATCTGACCGGGCTGGACGTGGCCAATGCCTCTTTGCTGGACGAAGCCACAGCGGCGGCCGAAGCCATGGCGATGGCCAAGCGCGGCGGGCGTTCGAAAGCCAACAACGCGGCCTTCTTTGTTGACAAGAACTGCCACCCGCAGACCATCGCAGTCATCAAAACCCGCGCTGAGCCTCTGGGCATCGACGTGCAAGTCGCCGATCCGGACACGCTGGATGCAGGTGCCGTCTTTGGCGCGATCTTCCAATACCCCGGCACCCATGGTCACGTGCGCGACTTCACCAACGAGATTGCCGCGCTGCACGAACATAAAGCCATCGCCATCGTCGCCGCCGACATCCTGTCGCTGGCGCTGCTGAAGTCACCGGGTGAGATGGGCGCAGATATCGCCATCGGCTCGACCCAGCGCTTTGGCGTGCCGATGGGCTATGGTGGCCCGCACGCCGCTTATATGGCGACCACCGACAAGCTGAAGCGGTCCATGCCGGGCCGGATCATCGGGGTGTCGATCGACAGCCGCGGCAACAAAGCGTATCGCCTCGCGCTGCAAACCCGCGAGCAACATATCCGCCGCGAGAAAGCGAACTCGAACGTCTGTACTGCGCAGGCGCTGCTGGCCGTCATTGCCTCGATGTATGCCGTGTATCACGGCCCCGACGGCATCAAGGCCATCGCGCAATCGGTGCACCGCAAGACCTCGCGCCTGGCCGCCGGTCTGGAAGAGGCGGGCTTTGCCGTTGAGCCGGAGGTGTTCTTCGACACCATCACCGTTGAGGTCGGCCACCTGCAAAAGACAGTCATGGAGGCCGCTGTGGCCCGGGGCGTCAACCTGCGCAAGGTCGGCGACACACGTGTGGGCATCAGCCTGGACGAACAGACCCGCCCCGAGACCATCGAAGCTGTCTGGGGGGCCTTTGGCATCGACAAGACAGATGACAGCTCGAACAAGCAGTACCGCCTGCCGGATTACGCGCTGCGCGAGACGCCCTATCTGACCCACGAGATCTTCCACAAGAACCGAGCCGAGGCCGAGATGACCCGCTATATGCGGCGTCTGGCCGATCGCGACCTGGCGCTGGACCGGGCGATGATCCCGCTGGGGTCCTGCACCATGAAGCTGAACGCCACGATCGAGATGATCCCGGTCACCTGGCCCGAGTTCGGCAATCTGCACCCGTTCTGCCCCGAAGATCAGGCGCAGGGCTATCATGAGATGATTGCTGATCTGAACGACAAGCTCTGCCAGATCACCGGCTATGACGCGATCTCGCAGCAGCCCAACTCGGGCGCGCAGGGCGAGTACGCAGGCCTGCTGACCATCCGCAACTATCACTTTGCCCGCGGCGAAGGGCACCGCAATGTCTGCCTGATCCCAACCTCGGCGCACGGCACCAACCCGGCCTCGGCGCAGATGGTGGGCTGGCAGGTGGTTCCGGTGCAGGCGGATGAGAATGGCAACATTGATCTGAACGATTTCCGCGCCAAGGCCGAGAAGCATTCCGATCATCTGGCCGGCTGCATGATCACCTACCCCTCGACCCATGGCGTGTTCGAGACCACCGTGCAGGAGGTCTGCCAGATCACCCATGATCACGGCGGTCAGGTCTATATCGACGGCGCCAACATGAACGCCATGGTGGGTCTGTCGCGTCCCGGTGATATTGGCGGCGACGTCAGCCACCTGAACCTGCACAAGACCTTCTGCATCCCCCATGGCGGTGGCGGCCCCGGCATGGGTCCGATCGGCGTCAAGGCGCATCTGGAAGAGCATCTGCCCGGCCACCCGGAATACGGCACCGCTGTGGGTCCGGTCTCGGCGGCGCCCTTCGGCTCGCCCTCGATCCTGCCGGTCAGCTGGGCCTATGTGCTGCTGATGGGCGGCGCGGGCCTGACCCAGGCGACCAAAGTGGCGATCCTGAACGCCAACTACATCGCCGCGCGTCTGCAGGATGCCTATCCGATCCTCTACACCTCCGAGACCGGTCGTGTGGCGCATGAATGCATCCTCGACACTCGTCCGCTGGACGAGGCGGCGCATGTGACCGTGGATGACGTCGCCAAGCGCCTGATCGACAGCGGCTTCCACGCGCCGACCATGTCTTGGCCGGTGGCGGGCACCCTGATGGTGGAACCCACCGAGTCCGAGCCCAAGGACGAGCTGGACCGCTTCTGCGACGCCATGCTGTCCATCCGTTCGGAAGCGCAGGACATCATCGACGGCAAGATCGACGCGGAAAACAACCCGCTGAAAAACGCCCCCCACACGGTGCGCGATCTGGTCGGCGACTGGGACCGCCCCTACACCCGCGAACAGGCCTGCTTCCCGCCGGGCTCCATGGGCGTCGACAAATACTGGTCCCCCGTCAACCGCGTCGACAACGCATACGGAGACCGAAACCTCGTCTGCACATGCCCTCCAATGGAAGCATACGAAGAAGC
>NZ_JBQFTE010000023.1:0-3800 GCF_056538485.1 Ruegeria sp. BG3
CAAAAGCCCCGGGGTTTTGCCCGGGGCTTTAGGTTTTATCACCTATGCGGTTACGAGCAGTTTTGGACGGCGCGTTTTGTCAACACTCCAACCAAATGCGCGCGGTAGTCTTTGCTGCCATGCAGGTCGGCGATCATGTTCATCGGGTTGACGCTCAGCCCCATCAGTGCCTCGGCGCTGAAGGATTTGTTCAAGGCCTCTTCGGCCTCCGCCCACCGGAACACGCCGTCTTCGCTAGCGCCGGTCACGGCCACACGGACACCATCCGCAAAGCGCGCCACGTAGACGCCGACCAGGGCAAACCGGGATGCGGGCTGCAAGAACTTCTGATAGCTCGCCGCCTGCGGCACCGGGAACCGGACCGAGGTGATGATCTCACCCTCATCCAGCGCGGTGGCAAACATGCCCTGAAAGAAGTCATCCGCCGCGATCTGCCGCGCGTTGGTCACGATGGTCGCGCCTGAGCCCAGCACACCCGCCGGATAACAGGCCGCCGGATCATTGTTGGCCACTGACCCGCCAATGGTGCCGCGATTGCGCACCGCCGGATCACCGATCTGACCCGCCAAGGCCGCCAGCGCCGGATACGACCCCGCCGCCTCACGCGCCACCGTGGCATGGGGCGTCGCCCCGCCAATGACGACCGAGCCGTCATCCTCGACGCAGACGCCCTGCATCTCGGCAATCCCACCCATGCTGACCAGCACCGAAGGGGCCGCCAAACGCTGCTTCAGCGTCGGGATCAGCGTCTGACCCCCGCCCAATGGCTGCGCATCCTCGGCCCCCAACGCAGCAACCGCGTCGGCAATGCTCGAAGGCTTCTCAAACTCGAAACTGTACATTCCGCTTTTCCTTTCCGAAGAGCGCAGATCCGCTCTTCATCTGGCTAAAAATACCTCGGGGGTCCGGGGGCTGGCCCCCGGTCCACCCTCTCAACTCAGCTGTTCATCGCCGCCCAAACGCGCGACGGGCTCACCGGCATATCGATGTGATCCACCGCCTTGCCGCCCGAGTTCATCGCATCCAGAACCGCATTGACCACAGCCGGCGGAGAGCCAATCGCCCCGGCCTCACCACAGCCCTTCACACCCAGCGGGTTATGCGTGCAGGGTGTCTGGCTGGAATGATCGACGCCGTAGAAGGGCACATCATCGGCGCGCGGCATGGCGTAATCCATGAAGGATGCGCTCAGAAGCTGGCCATTCTCGTCATAGGCGCAGTTCTCCAGCAGAGCCTGGCCGATGCCCTGACCGATGCCGCCATGAACCTGGCCATCCACGATCATCGGGTTGACGATGTTGCCAAAGTCATCCGCCGCGGTGAAGGCCTCGATACTGACCTGACCGGTCTCGGGGTCCAGCTCGACCTCGCAGGCATAAGCGCCCGAGGGGAAGGTGAAGTTGGCCGGATCATAGAACGCGGTCTCCTCCAGCCCCGGTTCCACCTCCAGCGGGAAGTTATGCGGCACATAGGCCGTCAGGGTCACATCGCCCCAGGCCACCGACTTGTCGGTGCCTGCCACGCTGAACTGACCGTCCTTCAGCTCGATATCCGCCTCGGAGGCTTCCAGCAGGTGGGCGGCAATCTTCTTGGCCTTGTCGATCACCTTCTCGGTGGCCTTCACCATGGCCGAGCCACAGACCGCCAGCGAGCGCGAGCCATAGGTGCCCATGCCGAACGGGATCTTCGAAGTGTCGCCATGCACAATCTCGACCATCGATTCATCAATGCCGATCATGTCGGCCACAACCTGCGGGAAGGCAGTCTCATGCCCCTGCCCGTGGCTATGCGCGCCTACCATGACGCTGATCGAGCCGGTGGCATTCACCCGCACGGTCGCCGCGTCATAGAGACCCGCTCGGGCCCCCAGCATGCCAACGATGTTCGAGGGCGCAATGCCACACGCCTCGATATAGCAGTTGATGCCCAGACCGCGCAGCTTGCCCTTGGCCTCGCTTGCCGCACGGCGCGCGGCAAAGCCTGCCAGATCGGCTGCGGCCTCAAGCTTGTCCATGGTCCCGTTGTAATCCCCGGTGTCATAGGTCAGAGCGACCGGCGTGTCATAGGGGAACTGGGTGATGAAGTTCTGACGGCGCAGGGCAATCGGATCGACTCCCAGCTCGCGCGCAGCTTTATCCACCACGCGTTCCAACTGGAACGTCGCCTCGGGCCGGCCCGCGCCGCGATAGGCATCCACCGGCACTGTGTTGGTGAACATCGCCTTCACATTCACCTGAATGACCGGCGTCTTGTAATTGCCTGCCATCAGCGTGCCGTGTAGCCATGTGGGCACGGAACTGGAGAAGGTCGACAGATACGCTCCAAGGTTCGCGTAGGTGTTGGTCCGCAACCCGATGAAGTTATTGTCTGCATCCAGCGCCAGTTCGATTTTGCTGACATGATCCCGGCCATGGGCGTCCGACATGAACGCCTCGGACCGGCTGGAGGTCCACTTGACCGGGCGGTTGCAGGCCTTGGCGGCGAAGGTACAGAACGCCTCTTCCGCATAGTGGAAGATCTTGGTGCCAAAACCGCCGCCCACATCCGGGGCCACCACGCGGACCTTATGCTCGGGCAGACCCAGCACGAAGGCGCACATCAGCAGGCGGATCACATGCGGGTTCTGCGAGGTCGTATAGAGCGTGTACTCATCCGTGCCCCGCCTATACTCACCCACCGCCACGCGCGGCTCCATCGGGTTAGCGACCAGGCGGTTGTTGACCAGATCCAGCGTGGTCACATGGGCCGCATTGGCGAAGACCTCGTTGACCTTGGCGTCATCCGCCTCACCCAGCTGCCAGTCATAGCAGATGTTGTTCTTCAGATCGTCATGGACCAGCGTCGCGCCCTCTTGCGCGGCGGCCTTCATGTCGATCACGGCGGGCAGTTCCTCGATCTCGAGGTCAATCGCCTCGGCCGCATCACGCGCCTGCTCCAGGCTGTCGGCCACAACGGCGGCGATGGGATCGCCCACATGGCGCACCTTGCCCTGGGCCAGAATGGGATGTGCAGGCTCCTGCATGGGCGCGCCGTGCTTGTCCGTCACCTCCCAGCCGCAGGGCATGCCGCCCACGCCTTCGAAATCCTTGCCGGTGAACACCTTGACCACGCCCGGCATGGCCTCGGCCGCCGAGGTATCAAGGCTGGTGATCCGGCCATGCGCGATATCCGAGCGCAGGAAATGAACATAGGCCTGTCCGGCCACGTTGATGTCGTCGGTATAATTGCCTGCTCCGGTCAGAAAGCGCACGTCCTCGCGCCGCTTGGAACTGGCTCCGATGCCACTGTCTTTGGGCATTGCTTGTTCTCCTCCCTCGGGCCGCTTATTCGGCGGCGATGCTGCTGACGTCCTGGCCCGAAGCGGCCATGATCGCCTTGACGATGTTGTGATAGCCCGTGCAGCGGCACAGGTTGCCTTCCAGATACTTGCGGATCTCGGCCTCGGACGGGCGCGGATTGTCCTTCAGCAAGGCCGCCGCGCTCATCACCATGCCTGGCGTGCAGAAGCCGCATTGCAGCCCGTGGTGATCCTGAAACGCCTGCTGGATCGCATTGAGCGTCCCATCCTCGGCCGCCTGACCCTCGATCGTGCCGACCTCGGCCCCGTCAGCCTCAACCGCCAGCATGTTGCACGACTTCACGGCCTCGCCGTTCACATGCACCACACAGGCCCCACATTGCGCCGTATCACAGCCAACATGCGTCCCCGTCAAAGACAAATGATCCCGCAAAAAACCAGACAATAACGTCCGACCCTCAACTTCACCGCTCACAGACATGCCATTCACAGTCAGCGATAT
>NZ_JBQFTE010000024.1:0-2412 GCF_056538485.1 Ruegeria sp. BG3
GACCCACTGATTTGACCTCTCGCAAATGCAATCCGAGCATCAGTAAGGTCGGCCAGAGGAGATAGGTTTGGATTTCGACGTTCTCTCCAAAAGTCAGCAGGAGAACAGTGAGCAACAGCCCGAGCGGCAGCCTCCCGCGTTCCGACTTTATGGCGTCCAAGGTGACGATTGCGAAATGAACGAGGAAAGGGATGAGAAACGCGGCAAATCCGGTCAACCCTTTGACGAATAGCAACCCGTACCAGGTGTGATGGCTGCCGATCGGCATGTATTCGACAAGATGCGCTCCGGGTCTGACCGTGCCGTGCCCGAAAACCATCGCATCCGATTGCCATCGTTCATACGCAATGCGCTGCAGCGTTTCGCGTACGCGGGTACTGTCGGCGCGCGCGGATTTGAAGCTGTAGAGGGCTCGGTTGCCGAACTCGACAAAGGCGGCGCCCCAAACGGCTATGGCTGTGGCGACTGTAGACAATATCACCCATCCCAAGCTGCGGGCGACAAGTGGCAAGAGGCGGGGTGACAGCGAGCAGACCACCAATCCGACCAAGCCCATGCGAGACTTGGACATCAGGATCATCAGAACTCCGGCAGCCAAACCGATGACCTTCCAGCTACGGTGCTTTTCTTCAAGGGCAAACAAGACCATGCAGACGCCCAACAATGCCGCGAATGGCGACCATGGCGCAAAGAACTGCCAACGCGGCGTGCCACTGGCGGGGTCGATTGTATACAGGTAGACCGAGAAATATTCAGGTCCCGGGCCGCCCGCTGCCTTTAGAGGAGACGTAAACAGTTGATGCGGCAGACCTGCATAAGGGGAGACGATGAGCAAGGGCAGAAGGCTCAAGGTCCAAAGGCCCAGTACGCATTGTCCTCTGACCAAAACCTCGCGCCGGATGGGCAATACCGCCCCTGCTAGGATAAACAACGGGATCAGCGCCCAACCCTTGGCCCATCCGATGCTCGATTTGATCGTTTTCGTGGTGCCAAGATTCCAATCCGCGTGGCCTGCCCAAAGTGAGACCAGCATCACCAGCATGCCAACACTCCAGATCCAGACCAAGGCGGGGACGGGGCCTGTTACGCGCATGTCCGAGCGGATCGCCGGGCCGAGGTAAAGTGACAACCCGGCCATCGCAGCCAGTATCCAACCTAGCACCGGACCGACAACATAGAGCGCGCCAAGCCCGTAGAACGGCCACGTCCAGATCAGCGTGTACCAGACGATCTTTTCGGCCGGGGTCTGAGGGGCCACATGCATTAAACGGCGGCTTCTTTCTGCGCTTTCAGCAGCCTTGAGATCAGCGGGTTTCGCATCCATGCCAGCACCAAGCCCATCAGTAGCATAAGGCTTGCAGCGATCCCGGCGGCAATCGAGATCTTCTTGTTTGGTGAAGACGGGCGGGTCGGTAGAGACGGGTTCTCCAGCACTTGGACCAAAGGGTACGAGGCGTAGACATCGGTCTTTTTCGACTCAGACCGGGCGATGGCAGAGGCGAACACGGCTTCTGCCACGGCGAAATCTCTCTGCCGATCCTCCAGCTCAGCGGCGATGTGGGCGAGGTCTGAGAGGCGCAGAGTTTCCAGACGAATTTGTGCGCGCAGTGTTGCGACATGCTTGTCCAATCCGGCCCGCAAGGCATCTTCGCGCACCAACTCACTAAGTAGTTGCGCCCGTTGCCCTTCCGGCGCGCGATCCAGTCCACCGAGCTGCTCGACCTCAAGACCCGTCACATGCGATGCGCGTTGCAACGCAACCGAACGCGCCCCATCATAGTCGTTTTGCGCATTCACGTAGATCGGGTGGCGCGATCCGTAGGTCGCGTCAGCTTGCGCCAGCTTTGCAGCCCCCACCGACACGTCCTCAAGCAACGATAGGTACTGCGCATCAGCATAGAGTTTCAGCGTTGCCGCCGCTGCATCAGAGGGCAGATCCAACGCAACTTGAAGCGCGCCGACACGTTCCGATTGGCGTGCCAGCTCGCTCTCCTGCGTTCGCAGTTCCTGCTTTGCACGGTCATTCGCGGCGACCTGCTCTTGGTATTGTGCGACTGATATCAGACCGCTTTGCGACTGCAGCTGTTTGATCTCGGCTCGTGTGGCCTGAATTGCGCGCGTGTAGTCTTCGATCGCGCCCGTATTGCTGGCCTCACGGGTGGCAATTTCATCGGCGCGCAGAGCGTCAATTTCGGCGAAAAAAGCTGCCACTAGGGCGTCACCATATTGCTGAGCGTCAGCCGGAGAGGCCGCTTGAAGCTCGATATGGATCAGGCTGGTTTGATCGACCAGTTGAACCCGCGGCTTGCCAAACGCATCTCGGTCAGCCTCTACCGCCTTGGCTGCCGCATCGAGGATGCGATCGGCCGACAACAAACGTTTATACGTCTCGGTCGGACTGATTGATCCGTT
>NZ_JBQFTE010000025.1:0-1889 GCF_056538485.1 Ruegeria sp. BG3
AAAAGCGCCGCCCTTGTTTTGGGCGGCGCTTGGGTTGTTTGTGTTTTGGTGCGTTTATTCTGCGGCCTGTGGTGCCTCGGCGTGTTTGTCACGCTGGCTGTCGCGGAACAGCGCCTTGGCGAGGGCGACCATCATCAGGCCCATCACCATGGTAAACGGCAGCGCGCCGATGATCATCGCGTTGCGCAGCGCGTCCATCGGGTTGTTCTCGCCCGCTGCAAGGATCAGCGCGCCGATCACCGCCAACAGGATCAGACCCCAGATGATGCGGTGCTTGATGCCCGTCTCCTGGCTGCCGCCCGACATGATCGTGTTCATCACCAGGATGCCCGAATCCGCCGAGGTCACCAAGAAGGTCATGATCAGGATCACGCACATCACGTTCAGCATCGACAGCAGACCACCGTCGATCATGTAGGACAGCGTCACGAACAGCTTGTTGGTGTTCGAGGCCCCGATGATCGCGCCTCCGGCTTCACCGGCCAGTTCCAGATCGATCGCGGTGCCGCCCAGAACCGTCATCCACGCAAAGCACACCAGTGCCGGTGCGAAGACACAGCCCAGGATGAACTCACGCACGGTGCGACCCTTCGAGATGCGCGCCAGGAACAGGCCCACAAAGGGCGAGAACGCAATCCACCAGGCCCAGTAGAACGTGGTCCAGCCTGCCTGCCAGCCAAACTGACGACCCTGCTCACCGGCGGCATAGGCCGCGGCCAGAGTGGCCTCGTCGAGTTCCGCTGCTGCGCCTTCCAGGCCGCTCTTGAAGCCGTCATAGCTGCCCCAGGCATTTGTCGCGCCACCCATCAGGGCATCCGCATGGGCCTGAGCCTCGGCCGGCAGAGCCGCCGCAAACGCCTCGGCCGAGAGCGGACCATAGGCGCCAAAGCTCAGCGACAGGAAGTGCAGGATATAGTCCACCAGCGCGGTGCCATAGGTGGTCATCGCAAAGACGAACGAGCCGAAGACGACAAATGTGCCCAGCAGGATGATCGACAGCACCAGGTTCAGGTTCGACAGGTACTTAACACCGCGTCCAACACCCGACACAGCCGAGATGATCGACAGGCCCATGATCACCAGCAGACCTGCAATCAGGCCAACTTTCGACGGGGCCGGAACGTCACCGCTCAGGTCCATGATCCACTCCATCCCGGTGATCGCATAGACACCGTCGATGAACTGGCTGACGCCATAGCCGATGGTGACCGACACACCCAGGATCGTTGCCACAACGCCCAGAACGTCGACCACATGGCCCAGGAAACCGTTCATCAGCTTGCCAAACAGCGGCGTCAGCGCCGAGCGGATGGTCAGTGGCATGTTGCGCGTATAGGCGTAATAGGCCAGCGAAAGGCCGGTCACCACGTAGATCGCCCAGGCGTGGAAGCCGTAGTGCAGATAGGTGTAGCGATAGGCCGACTGGACCGCCTCGGGCTCATTGCCCGGCACGTCGCCCGCGACAACCACAGGGTTCGAACCCCACAGGCCCAGAGGCTCGGCGGTGGCGAACACCATCAGACCCACACCCAAACCGGCGCCGAACATCATCGAGAACCATGAGAAGTTCGAGAACTCGGGCTTTTCCCCGGGCGTGCCCATCACCCGCTTGCCGGTGGCCGGCAGCAGCGCAACGATGGCCAGAAAGAAGAAAAACAGACCCACGATGATGACGTAGAAGCTGTTGAAGACCTCCAGAATCTGAGAGTTCCAGCTGCCCAGAGTGCTATTCGCATTCGCCGGAAAGATCAGCGCCCAAAGCACAAGGGCGACCATCACGCCCTTACTGATCAGCGCAATCGGAACGCTGTTATTCTCATAAAAACCGCTATCCGCGGTCTTAATGTCCAAATCCGTAAACGGTTCTTTAATCGACATCAATTTCCTCC
>NZ_JBQFTE010000026.1:0-1229 GCF_056538485.1 Ruegeria sp. BG3
ATGGCAAAGGAAAAGTTTGAGCGTACAAAACCGCACGTCAACATCGGCACGATTGGGCACGTTGACCATGGTAAGACGACGCTGACCGCAGCGATCACCAAGTATTTTGGTGACTTCAAAGCGTATGACCAGATTGACGGTGCGCCGGAAGAGAAAGCGCGCGGCATCACCATCTCGACCGCCCACGTGGAATACGAGACCGAGAACCGCCACTACGCGCACGTTGACTGCCCCGGCCACGCCGACTACGTCAAGAACATGATCACTGGTGCTGCTCAGATGGACGGCGCGATCCTGGTTGTGAACGCCGCTGACGGCCCGATGCCGCAGACCCGCGAGCACATCCTGCTGGGCCGCCAGGTTGGCATCCCGAAGATGGTCGTGTTCCTGAACAAAGTTGACCAGGTTGACGACGAAGAGCTGCTGGAACTGGTTGAGATGGAAGTTCGCGAACTGCTGTCCAGCTACGAATACCCCGGCGACGATATTCCGATCATCGCAGGTTCGGCTCTGGCCGCGATGGAAGGCAACAAGCCTGAGATTGGTGAAGAGAAGATCAAGGAACTGATGGCGGCTGTTGATGAGTACATCGACACCCCTGAGCGTGCTGTTGACCAGCCGTTCCTGATGCCGATCGAAGACGTGTTCTCGATCTCGGGTCGTGGTACCGTTGTGACCGGCCGTGTTGAGCGTGGCGTGATCAACGTTGGTGACGAGATTGAAATCGTCGGCATCCGCGACACTTCGAAAACCACCTGCACCGGCGTTGAAATGTTCCGCAAGCTGCTGGACCGCGGTGAAGCGGGCGACAACATCGGCGCGCTGCTGCGTGGTGTTGACCGTGACGGCGTTGAGCGTGGCCAGGTTCTGTGTAAGCCGGGTTCGGTTACACCGCACACCAAGTTCGAAGCTGAAGCCTACATCCTGACCAAGGAAGAAGGCGGTCGTCACACACCGTTCTTCGCGAACTACCGTCCTCAGTTCTACTTCCGTACAACTGACGTGACCGGCACCGTGACCCTGGCGGAAGGCACCGAGATGGTCATGCCTGGCGACAACGTGTCGTTTGGCGTTGAGCTGATCGCACCGATCGCGATGGAGCAGGGCCTGCGCTTCGCGATCCGCGAAGGCGGCCGCACCGTCGGCGCCGGCGTTGTGTCAAAAATCACTGAATAAGTCGCGCAAGCGAATGATCAGACGGAAAGGGCGTCCCTCGGGACGCCCTTTTT
>NZ_JBQFTE010000027.1:0-807 GCF_056538485.1 Ruegeria sp. BG3
CGGTTTTTTCACCCAGTCTTTGTCGGACCGTGATCCTGAGCTTTTCGGCTCGATCACATCCGAGCTGGGCCGTCAGCGCGACGAGATCGAGCTGATCGCGTCGGAAAACATCGTCTCTGCCGCCGTGATGGAGGCGCAGGGCTCGGTGATGACCAACAAATATGCCGAAGGCTATCCCGGTCGTCGCTACTATGGCGGCTGCCAGTTCGTCGACATTGCCGAAAACCTGGCCATCGACCGCGCGAAAGAGCTGTTTGGGTGTGGCTTTGCCAACGTGCAGCCTAACTCGGGCAGCCAGGCGAACCAGGGTGTGTTCCAGGCGCTGATCCAGCCCGGCGACACCATTTTGGGCATGAGCCTCGACGCCGGTGGTCACCTGACCCACGGCGCGCGTCCAAACCAGTCGGGCAAGTGGTTCAACGCCGTGCAATACGGTGTGCGCAAAGAAGACAACATGCTCGACTACGATCAGGTCGAGGCGCTGGCCAAGGAGCATAACCCCAAGCTGATCATCGCAGGCGGCTCGGCCATCCCGCGTCAGATCGACTTTGCCCGCATGCGCGAGATTGCCGACATGGTCGGCGCCTACCTGCACGTGGACATGGCGCATTTCGCCGGTCTGGTGGCCGCAGGCGAGCATCCCTCGCCTTTCCCGCACGCGCATGTGGCGACCACGACAACCCACAAGACCCTGCGTGGACCGCGTGGGGGTATGATCCTGACCAATGATGAAGATATCGCTAAGAAAGTGAATTCGGCGATCTTCCCCGGCATTCAGGGTGGCCCGCTGATGCATGTCATCGCAGG
>NZ_JBQFTE010000028.1:0-691 GCF_056538485.1 Ruegeria sp. BG3
CGAACGACCGCTTTGGGCCGTCCTCAAGAGAGCGCTCTAGTCCTCAAACGAAAATGCTGCGCTTGCCTAAAGGTCTGCCTTAAATCCAGGCCGGACGTGTCGAATGCGCTTCAACCGACTTTCTTGGAGTACATGTGCGAATTCGTTGTTGAAAGGTCAGGTGATAATTCGAAACCTGCCTTTTCAAGCACCCGAGCGCTTGCCGGGTTTTCAATGCTGACACCTCCCAGCAGCCTCACCGGGCCGTCCTTTTCTGCCGCTGACACCAAACCTTGGACGAGTTCTGTTGCGACCCCCTGACCCCAAGTTGCTTCACCGAGCAAATAGCCAATATGAAGTTCTGGCGCTTGCGAGTCACTGGGGTCGGACGCCAAAATCAACAGTCCGACTAATTCGGAGCTGTGCCTCCAGTTGACACGAAAAACGTCGCTTTCCTCAGCGCGTTCGTCCACCCAAGAAGCAATGTCGTCATCTCCGCTCAGGTGCAGAGGTGATGGAAGATGCTCAAGCACACGGCGTGACAATATCGCAGACAAAGCAATCTCCAGCCCTCGGCGCGCTTCCCGGTCTCCCAATGTCGATTGCCAACTGTGAACCGAAAGCCTTTCAGTGAGGAACGGATCCATGTGTCAGGTACCAGCATTTGAACTGAAGATGTCGTGAAGATACCGGATCACGGTGAAAAGTCGAA